>CALZGZ010000105.1 GCA_945787105.1 uncultured Gammaproteobacteria bacterium | reverse complement strand
GCGGCGGCATCCGCGCAAGACCTGAACCAACTTCCGGAGCTGGGAGATTATTCATCCAGCGTCATCTCTGCCGCTGAAGAACAAAAGCTCGGCCGCGAGTTTATGCGCGACGCCCGCCGCAGTTTGACCTTCATCGAAGACCCGGAGTTGCATGATTACTTGAACCGCCTCGGCCAGCGGCTGGCGGCAAACAGCGACGGCGGCGGTGTGGAGTTTTCTTTTTACCTCGTCAAGGACCCGTCCTTGAATGCCTTCGCCGTACCCGGTGGGCACATCTCCGTACACACCGGCCTGATCCTGGCGACGCGCCACGAGTCAGAGCTCGCCTCAGTGTTGGCTCATGAGGTGGCGCACATCACTCAGCACCATCTGCCGCGGATGCTGGCAGCCGTCAAAAGCCAAACTATTCCCATGACTGCGGCGATCATCGCTGCCATTTTACTCGGCGGGCAGGTCGGACAGGCGGCGCTGGCGGCTACCAACGCGTCGTTAATTGAACGTCAGCTCAAGTACAGCCGTGAATTTGAACGTGAGGCGGACGCAATTGGAATCCGCGCGTTAGCACGCTCCGGATTCGATCCTCGCTCTATGCCGCAATTTTTCGAACGCATGCAGCAGTGGGCACGGGTACAGGAATCCAATGCGCCGGAGTTTCTACGCACCCATCCTTTAACTACAGACCGGATTGCCGAATCGATCTCGCGCGCCGAAAGATATCCTCCGCCCACGCAATCAAATGAAGACCAGTTTCTGCATATGCGCGCCAAGATCCGCGCTTGGCACGACGGCGAACCTGATCAGGCGGTGAAATATTTTGCATCGGCACTGGAAGACAAGCAAAACACGAATGCCCGGGCAGATCGTTATGGTTACGCCCTGGCCTTGATGGCGTCCTCACAGTACGATCGCGCCCGCGAGCAGATCCAAAGCTTAGTCAAGTCCGAACCACAAAATCCCAGTTATCGAATCGCGGAAGCCGAGATCGAGATACGTGCCGGTAACCACGACCGCGCGCTCGAACTCTACAGAGCTGCACGGGAGGAAAATGCCAACCTTACTGTCCTCCAAAACTATATTGCGGCGGCCCTGGTGAAATCCGGTCGCCACCAAGAGGCCAAGCAGTTGATTCGACAAATGATGCTCAAAAGTCAGGCGGAGCCCAAGTTATACGCGATGTTGGCGCGCGCCGAGGGAGAGCTAAAGAATCCCCTCGCCGCACATCAGGCATTGGCGGAATATCATTATCTAATGGGTAATCCAAGGGAGGCGCTGCGCCAATTGCAGCTCGCGCGCACCTACGCGGGGGATAGCTTTTATGCCAGCGCGAGTATCGATGCACGTGTCACTGAAATCGAACAACAACTGCGTTTAGCGGGTGAGAAGGTGAAGTCCGAGAAACTGAGCCGCTGATATATCCACCCTGACAGGCAATTAATATCCCTTATCGCGGTGCACAAAAATTTCAATCCGCCAAAACAGACCATTTCGCTAAGGTTACTTGTAATCACCATGTGATTATGATTTAGTCTTTTTCAACACCGGTCCGGTGCACTAAACCCTAGTTAAGTAGTGGATATAGCGTGACACCGTGTTGCGTTAATCGGGGTTTGGTTCGCAATATGTCACCCGCCAGAGGAGGAGGATTGATGCATAACAAGACATTAACGACTGCCGTGTTTGGCGCCGCCGCCTTGTTTGCCGGCACGCTGGCAACAATGCCCGCGGCATCAGCTGACACACTACCCGATGAGAAACAATGTAAGACAGCAGCCAAGAAGGCTGATAACGTGATCAAGGGCTGGTGCGTTGCAATCACGCGACGGAAAGGCAACTGCCTGGCATGTCATGGGGTAACCACAAAGGCGCGCTGGCCTGAAACGTTGCCCCCCGGCGGCAACATGGGGCCGCCTTTGGTTGCCATGAAGCAACGGTTTCCCGATACGGCCAAGCTGCGCGCCCAGGTTTATGATGCCACCAAAGCGAATCCTCAAAGCGTGATGCCGCCGTTTGGCAAGCACAAGCTGTTGTCGGAGAAAGAGATCGATTTGATCGTAGAATGGTTGCAAACCATCTAGTCCGATCAACACGGTTGAACTTTCCCAACGATCTTAACTCTTTTAAAACATTGCTATACATAATCCCACAGAAGTGAGGGTCTTATACATGAAACGCAGAACGTTCCTCAAAGGCTCGTTGACCAGCGGTGTTTTGGCAGTCGCCGCAGGTGCCGGCCTGTTAAAACCCAGCCAGGTGTTGGCAGCCGCTTATCCTGAAGCCGCATTTAAAACAGAAATTTCGCCGGGCGAGGCGTTGAAGGCCGCGTTAGGCGCGTCTGACATGAGCGATAGCGGTGACATCAAAATCAAAGCCCCGCTGCAGGCGGAAAACGGCGCGGTGGTGCCGATCAAGGTAGAGACTTCTCTACCCGCCGAGGCAATCGCCATTGTCGCGGTTAAGAACCCGGCACCCCTAACCACCTTTGTAAACTTGAACGGCGCCGGTGGATTCTACAGCGCACGCATTAAGATGGGCCAAACCTCGGATGTGCATGCGGTGGTGAAGTCTGGCGGCAAACTAATGAAGGCAACGCAGCAAATAAAAGTCACTGTTGGTGGATGTGGTGGTTAATCGCGTTCGTTTGAACTGAAGAGGAAAGAATTATGGCTCGTTTGACCAAGATGAAAATCAAGAAGGCCGGCGACAAGCATCAAGTGCTCGTCCTGGTCAACCATCCCATGGAGACCGGGCGTCGCAAAGACTCAAAAACCGGTCAATTAGTCCCTGCTCATTTCATCAAAAACATGGAGTTTACACACAATGGAAAAGTCGTCGCCGAGGCCAATATGGCCAGCGGTGTTTCAAAGAACCCGCTCATCGGCATCGAGATATTAAACGCCAAGGCCGGCGACAAGGTGGAAGTGAGCTGGTCTGATAATAAAGGCGAAAACGGCAGCGCTGAAAGCGCCGTCAAATAGCCTGCTTGTCTGGATGCTGGTCATCGTGGACCGGCATCAACACAGGAGGAGATGTAATGCGAAAAATCGTTTTAATGCTGTCCGCACTGACCTTACTATGCGGATCCTCGGCAATGGTATGGGCGACTCAGAATCCCAAAGTGAAAAAAGAGATTGCGGAGTACCAATCCTACTTCAAGAAGCGTTTCCCAACGGTTGGCCTCACGGATTACAGCGACGGCGTCAACGCCTTACCGCAATACGCTGAGCGGCGCGCAAACTGGGAACTGTTGATGGAGTTTCCGCCCTACGAGGCGGATATGGAAAAGGCCCGGGCGTTGTGGACAAAGCCGTTGAAGAGTGGGAAGACCCTGGCGAGTTGTTTCAATCGGCCGGCGACGAAATATCCCTATTTCAGTGAAAAGACCGCAGAGATACGCACCATCGAGTTGGACATTAATGATTGCCTGACGAACAACGGAGAAGAGCCGATCAAGAATCTGAAACACGGCAAGATGGCGTTGCTGGTTGCGGCGTTCCGTGAACAATACAACGGTCAGGCGTGGAATATCGACATCGACAGTTCCGGGGCGGTGGCGGCCTACGAAGCGGGCAAAAAGTTTTATTGGGCCAAACGTGGTCAAATGAACTTCTCGTGCGCCAACTGCCATGTGCACAGCGCCGGTAATAAGTTGCGCGGTGACGTGTTGAGCGCCGGTCTCGGACATACCACGGGTTTCCCGGTGTATCGCACCAAATGGGCACTCAAAGGCAAAGCCTGGGGAACTGTGCATCGCCGCTATGGCGGTTGCAACAAGCAGGTCCGGGCCAAGCCCTTCTCACCGCAGAGCAAGCAATACCGGGCATTGGAGTTCTACGAGGCGGCCATCAACACTGGCGTCCCGCTCAAAGTGCCCAGCCAACGTCAGTAAATCGACGGCATGTGGAAAAAGCCTGGCCCTTCGGCCAGGCTTTTTCTGTGTTGCGACGCTGTTGTCAGCGCATTATGAATCGCAGCGTAATCACTGGAGGAGACCGATGAGTCTAACCCGCCGTGAATTTTTGCAAATCCTTGCGGTGTCCGCGGCCGCCGGGTTCGACCTCACTGCCCAAGCACAAAGCAAATCAACCAATCCCTACGAGATAGCGGATTTTGGTAATTTGACCTTAATGCATTTCACCGACTGTCATGCACAGCTGTTGCCGGTGTACTTCCGGGAACCGAGCTACAACATCGGGGTGGGTCAGGCAACCGGCAAGCCTCCGCATCTGGTGGGAGACGCGTTTCTCAAGCATTTTAATGTGTCACCAAGCAGCTTGGAGTCACATGCGTTCACCTACTTGGATTTTGAGAAGGCCTCCCGCCAATACGGAAAGGTCGGTGGATTCGCGCACTTGAAGACGCTTATTGATCAGATACGAGCACAACGCCCGAATCGCACCTTATTGCTGGACAGCGGAGACACCTGGCAGGGGTCGGCGACGGCATTATGGACCCAAGGCCAAGACATGATCGATGCGTGCAAACTCTTGGGCGTCGACATCATGACTGGTCACTGGGAGTTCACCTATGGCATGGACCGGGTTCATGACATCGTAAACAATCAGCTCAAGGACAGCATTGAATTCGTTGCCCAAAATGTGATGCTCACCGAAGACGCCCAGTTCGCGGAAAAACCTGCGTTTGACTTGGAAAGCGGCCAGGTGTTCAAGCCCTACACCATGCGTGAAGTCAACGGCGTCAAGCTCGCGATCATCGGGCAGGCCTTCCCGTACACCACGCTCGCCAATCCACGTTATATGGTTGAAGATTGGAGCTTTGGTATTCGTGATGAGCAGGTGCAAAAGTATATCGACGAGGTTCGCGGTAAGGGCGCCCAACTGGTGGTCATTCTGTCCCATAACGGAATGGATGTTGACCTAAAGATGGCAAGCCGTGTGTCGGGAGCCGATGTGATCCTCGGCGGACATACCCATGATGGCATGCCCAAACCCACAGTGGTGAACAATCAAGGCGGCAAGACCTTGGTCATTAACTCCGGTTCCAATGCCAAGTTTCTGTCGGTTTTAGACCTGCAAGTGAAAGACGACAAGATGCAGGATTTCCGCTTCCACATGATGCCGGTCTTCGCCAATCTGCTGCCCGCTGATAAGGAGATGGCCGCACATATCGACAAAGTGCGCGCGCCTTTCAAGGACAAGCTGGCGGAAGAACTGGCGCTCACCGAAACCACTCTTTATCGGAGAGGTAATTTCAACGGCACGTTTGATCAATTGATCGTAGATGCATTAATAGATGTACGCGGAGCCGACATCGCGTTCTCACCGGGGTTCCGTTGGGGCACCAGCCTGCTGCCCGGCGATACCATCACGATGGAACGACTGATGGATCAAACCGGCATCACGTACGCGAAGTCGACTCTAAACGAGATGAATGGAGAGCTGATAAAGAATATCCTGGAAGACATTGCGGACAATCTTTTCAATGTCGATCCCTACTATCAGATGGGCGGAGACATGGTACGCATCGGTGGTCTCAAGTACACCATTGACCCGACGCAGAAGATTGGGCAACGGTTGTCCAATCTGGAACTCAACGGTAAGCCATTGGACGCTTCAAAGACCTACATGGTAGCCGGTTGGGCGAGCGTCAATCCGCAGCCGGACAGCCTGCCCGAGGTATGGGATGTCGTTGCCGAATACCTGCGTGACAAGAAGGTGATCAAAGAAGTCGACGCTAACGTTCCGGTAGTCAAGGGCATCGAAGGCAACCCGGGTATATCAATGAGCTAGCCGATTGATTCGCGTAAAGAAGGGGCCGCAAGGCCCCTTCTTTACGCCCATTAGTTATATAGTAAACGGCGTGAACCAGTTTCTTGTTCTGCTACTACTGTTGATAGGTTGGTGCGGTACCGCGGTCTCACAACAACCTCCCGCATCGTCGGCACAGACCAGCGCGCATTTCATTGACGCCGCAGCGCGCGGCGACTTGGATACCGTGCAGCGACTCATCCAGCAAGGCGTCGCCGTCAACAGCAAGGATGATAGACACCGCACTGCCCTGACCCAAGCAAGCATTCGTGGGCACTACCAGGTTGTGGAAACTCTGGTGCGGGCCGGCGCCGATCTAGACATACTCGGGCCTAAGCATTTGACAGCGCTGAACGGTGCCGTGCTGTTCGATCACTACTATCTAGTTAAATTGCTAGTCTCCGAGGGCGCGAATCTCAATATCTATGACGAATTCGGGCTCACGCCGCTGCATCATGCGGCGGCGCGAGGACGGGTCAGAATGATCCGGTTGTTGTTGGATACCGGCGCAAATATCAATGCTTTTAATGTTGGCCACTCGACACCACTCCATGAAGCCGCCCTCGCCGGGCATCGTGAAGTCGTCGCGCTGCTGCTCGAGCGGGGCGCCATCCCAAACATCAAAAACCGGTGGGATGCGACCGCGCTGGATCTTGCCAAAGCCCGCGGTCACCAAGAGGTCGTGCGAATGTTAGATAGTGATGTAAAGAAGCTAGATTAGAGCTAGTAAACGATACTGGTAGCCGATGAGTATTGTATAGCCAAAAATCACCGCGATGATAATGTGGTAGCCGGACACAATTTTCAATAACAAAAAGCGCTTGTGGACCACCAATATCATGAGGCAAAACGCGGTGATGACATACTTGACGCCGAAAAATAACGTAGCATCGCGGTCGACCAACTCGCGCATCAACGGATTGATTTCCACGCCGCCCAAGTCCAACAACAACAATGTGTTGTAGCTATCGATGATGCACAACAACAAAGCAGTCAGGGTAATAAGCAACAGCATTGGTTCATGAACATCAACATAGCAAGCCGTTGCGGTACATCGCCGATCACTGCGGCGTCGCTGATGTGTAAATTGATACAAAAAAGCGCGAAAGCGACGTTGACGTCGATCGGAACCGATACGTCGATCTGTTAACTTGTTTGGTGACATCGTCACAATAAACAATTCCATGTGAGTCAATAGACCGTGCGCTAAGCAGTGTAACTGACATTAAGATTCGGTAATAGCGGTTTTGTCACATAGTCACAGATTTACTTGAAATTAATTCAACACGTTTATCGTGTCGAAATTACTCGAGCTCTGTATCTTTGACGAAGACTAGTAAAAAGTGTGGAAAATAAATAGGCCATGCCTGCCACGAGAATGATCGTAGCACCGGCGGGTAAATCTGGCTGATAAGAAACGGCAAGTCCCAAGACGCAAAACAATGCGCCTAAAACGGTTGCAACAATCATCATGCGGCCAACGGTGTGGACAAACTGTAATGCGATGGCTGCCGGCAATGTGAGCAAGGCAATTACCAAAACCAATCCCACAATTCGAATCAGCAATACCACGGACACGGCGACCAAACAGAGCAACAGCATATAGAACAATGCCACCGGGACGCCTCGAAGACGTGCGAATTCCTCATCGAAGGCGACTGCGAGAAACTGACGGTAGTACAGCATCACCAGCAACAGCAGCAGTATATCCAGCGCCATCATCAACCACAGATCTTGTGACGTCACTAACAGGATGTTGCCGAATAAATAAGTCATCAGATCAACCTGATAACCCGGTGTTTGGGAAATGAACAATATGCCGGTGGCCATCCCTACGGCCCACATCGCACCAATCAAGGTGTCTTCCTGCTGTCGGCAGCCGAGGGTAGCCCAGCCGATGAGCAATGCCACCATAATCGCCGCAATCAGAGCACCATACATCGGTTCGGCGCCGAAGAAGAATGCAGCACCCATTCCGCCAAGCACCGCATGGGCGATTCCGCTAGCCAAGAACCCGATCCGTTTCACGACCACGTAACTGCCCATGACACCACATCCAATACTCGCCAGCAGTCCTGCCAGTACAGCGTGCTGTAAAAACGCGTGTTGTGTCAGCGACTGAAGAAATTCCATCAGCTCGCGCTAACCATGCGAATGCTCGACCATATGCACATCACCGCCATAAAGCTCCTGAATCACCTTGCCATCGATGGCAAGCGTTGCATGACAAATCAAAGTTCGGTTGACGCACGCGACTCGCCCAACGTACTGCGAGATGAATCCGATGTCGTGCGAAACCACGATGATCGTCGCCCGCTGATTGAGGTTCCTGAGCAATTCATAAATATCCGATTCCATACGCACATCAATATTTGCCGTCGGTTCGTCCAGCATCAAGATCTTGGGCTCGCTGGCCAGGGCGCGGGCCAATAACACCCTTTGCAACTGCCCCCCGGACAGCGTGTTGAGACGCCGGCCGCGAATATTCAAGCTTTCGGTCTCCGTCATCACCCGATTGGCGACGTCACGATCCCGTCGTGAGTACCCGCCCAGCGCGCGGGCGGTTCCTAACCGCCCCAGTAGAACGGTTTGTTCCACTGTGATTGGAAAATCGCGGGCAAACGGTGGATATTGGGGAACGTAACCGATCGCTCGAGATCCTTCACTTGGGTCTCGGCCACCGACCTCAATGCTGCCGGTTGTCGGCTCCAGCAGTCCGAGCATGAGTCGGAGTAATGTACTTTTCCCCCCAGCGTTGGGTCCGACGACACCGAGAAATTCACCATCTTCGACATCGAGGTGTACGTCTTCCAGCACCACCGGACCGCCATAGGAAAAGGTGACATCTTTAACGCTTATCACCGCTGTCATTGGTTCACCGATGCCAAGATCCGGGCCACCTGGCGTAAGTTCTGCATATAGTCTTCTGCCAGTGGATCAATGGTAACGACCCGACCACCGATCGCGTCCGCGACGGTATGAGCGTGTTTGTGACTGATTCGACGGTCCACGAACACGGTCTTCACTCCCTGTGCTCTGGCGCTGTCGATCAGCCGCGCCAAGGATCTGGGGCCGGGCACTTTCCCCTCGACTTCGATGGGGACCTGTTGCAACCCATAGGTATCGGCAAAATAGCCCCAGGCTGGATGAAATACCATGAAACTACGCTTGTGGAGATTCGCTAACAAGGTCCGGATGTCTTGATCGAGTCGTTCAAGATCGGCTGCGAGATGACGATAGTTTTTTTCATAATCTGCGCGGTGGCCGGGATCGAGTTCACTCAACCTGTCGAATAATTGCGCGGCCATCTTCAAGGCCAATGGGGGACTCAACCAGATATGGGGATCTTTTCTTCCGCTATGAGTCGGATGCTGCCCTCCGGGGTCCTGATGCGCGGTCATATCCCGCAGTGGTAATCCGTCACGCGCATCGATGACCATCAAGTTCGGGTTGGATGATGCGATGCGCTCCATCCATGCGTCTTCAAACGGTACTCCGATACGTATATACAGATCGGCAGCCGCCAAAGCGGTCATTTGTTTCGGTGTCGGCTCGTACGTGGTGGGACTGTGGCCCGGTTTTACCAGAACCGATACACGAACATGCTCCCCACCAATTCGTTCCAGGAAATAGCGTTGCGGCACGACGCTCACAAATACGGATAACCGTGACGCCGCGGCCGGTAGGGTCCACAAAACGATCAATATCCATAACACCGTTTGTTTCGTTGACACCGAACTACATCGTTTCTGGCGACATGCGTAAACCCAAGACTCTGATGTTTATATAATAACATTCTTACCGATAAGCCCGTTACCGCTCCCGCTCCGCTACCGAAAGTGCTATTCGATTCATACGAACCGGAAGGCGGTGCTGAGCCGCTGATGCGTGTGTCTTGTTGATCAGAAAATTGAACCCACGCCTATTCGCACTGTCTGGATCCTGATTACCTAAGGCGTACCGTACATCGCCATAATACTTATACCGACTAGAGTGGTGAGGATGAACATTCATTGCATACCGCGGCATTGCCGGCGCCGCGTACTCGTGGATAACAGGCGACCGTTGCGTAGCGGTCCGGTCAACATGACGTGCAACCGCTACCGGGCGACAAATCTAAAATCAAAAGGTTGAAAGGACGCCGGGCATCCCACCAACACCTGGCCCGATCCGGTGATGGTGCCCCCGGAGATCACGCCCGTGATCACGGTCGTCGTTGGGCACGGGAAACCGCCAATTAAACATTCCCCGCTGTCGGAGGCGTCAAACGAATCGCCATCCAGTTCCAAATCCTCGGGGACATCGCCCCTACACACAATGCCGCCACCGGAGACTTCAAAGGTGATCTCTCCGTTTACGGCAATGACGATGGTCAGCGCGTTAGAGCCGACGCCGGCCACGCTCACCGACCCATCATAGGTTCCGGCAAGAGGCGTGGGCCCGCCGCTGCTGGTGCTATTTCCACCGCAACCGGCCAAAGTGACACCCAAGCAACACAATACGCTGATGGCAAACCGGTACATAATGATTCGAATGACTGCACCTCAAGCGTCGCTGGGGATCAGAATCTGGATGGAACAAAACCTTCGCGTCTTACCCGCGCAACCCAAAACACAAGACCTATGCACCATGCCCAGCAAAGATCTTATTATACTTCACACGTCAACCTGGATAATTACATCTCCATTTTCTTGTAACCATTCCTATTCCGCGTTCAGGGCCTCCAAAACTTTCGCCGGATGATCGGCGGCCTTGGCCACCTTTTTCCAGTGTTTTCTTACTTTGCCGTTAGGCCCAACCCACACCGTGGATCGAATCACGCCCATGGTCTTTTTTCCATACATCATTTTTTCACCATACGCGCCATATTTAGTCATCACTTTCCGATCGGGATCCGACAACAATGTGAATGGCAGCTTGTACTTGGTGGCGAATTTCTCATGCGACGCCTCGCTGTCCGGAGAGATACCCAAAACGACAGTGTCAAATTTTTGGATCTTCTTCCACAAGTCGCGAAAACCGCAGGCCTCCTTGGTGCAACCCGGGGTGTCATCCCGCGGATAAAAATACACAATTACATTCTTACCGCGCAGGTCCCGTAATGCGATTTTGTCGCCGTTTCTGTCTTTTAGTGTAAACGCCGGCGCCGCTTTCCCCTCTTCTATTGCCATGTTCCATTCTCCAAGCTGAATGAGTATTTGAAATAAGGCATATTCTACACATACCGCAGTACAAGTCTGCGCGAAACCTGTCCCGGGGATGTATCCAACTGTCTCACTCTCCACTTTGCGCTCTCCTCTCCCCGCGCCCCGATGAACTCTCGTAGATCAACTAAACCAGTCAGACATGAGGCTTGCCGGCGGCAACAGCGCTCAGTCCCCCTCCCGCTCGATGACGCAACAGTGGATATTATCCTGGTCCGGAGACAGCACTTCACCGGTGATCGGATTGGAGCGGTAGGTCGTGCATCCCTTCAGCCCCATTTCGTAGGCACAATGATAGAGTTCCTTGAAGTCTGAGAACGCCACGTCCTCGCTGACATTAATCGTCTTGGATATTGCTTGATCCACGTATGGCTGCAGCACCGCCTGCATCTGTAAATGAGCTTGCGGACGGATCTTGCGCGCAGTAACAAAATAAGCAGGAGGCTTACACTGTTCATGCTTCGCACACCACAGCCGCCAAGCAAAATCATCGACGGAGTGCATGGAGTATTCGCCATCCGGTTCCACAATACGCCGCGTGAACGTGAAATCATAAATGGGTTCGACACCGCTCGATACATTGTTCGCCAACAAGCTTATCGATCCAGTGGGAGCAATGGCGAGCAAGTGACTGTTGCGCAGGCCGCTCTCGGCGATACTGTCGCGTATGTCGTGCGGCAGTGATTGAACAAAAGCGCCGCCGAGATGGAGACTCCTTTCCAGCGCTGGAAAACTCCCCTTTATGCGCGACAGTTCGGTAGACGTACGGTACGCCGTGTGGCATATGCCGGCAATGCATCGCTGCGCCTGCTCGCGTCCCGCGTCGGAATCGTAATGCAGGCCCAACATCGCTAAGGCATCGCCCAAACCGGTGATACCCAAACCAATACGCCGAGTCCCCAGTGCTTGATCACGCTGCGCTTCAAGCGGATACCGGGATATATCGATCACATTGTCCAGGAATCGTATCGCGGTCTTTGTGGTTTCAATCAGATCCGCCCAGTCTATGCAGGCATCTTTTTGAAAAGCATGCAAAACAAAGCGGGTCAAATTAATCGATCCTAGATTACACGCGCCGTATGGAGGCAAGGGCACTTCGCCACACGGATTGGTGGCCGTAATTCGCTCCCGGTACGACAACGGATTGGTTTCATTGATGCGATCCAAAAACAACACGCCGGGTTCAGCGTAATCGTAGGTTGCCTGCATCAATCGCCCCCAAAGTTCCTGTGCACGAACGCGTTTGATCACGCGACACGCGACTGGACGGTTGGAATCCGACCACAGGGTCATAATGGTCTCGGCATTTTCACTGTTGTCTTCCAATCTATCGGCGGGAAACACCAGCGGCCATTGATGATCGTTGCGCACTGCATCCATGAACGCGTCGCTCACTAATACCGATAGATTGAAATGACGCAGCTCGTGCTTGTCTTTTTTTGCATCAATAAACAATTCAACATCGGGATGATCACAACGCAAAGTTGCCATCATCGCGCCGCGCCGGGCACCGGTGGAGAGTATGGTTGCGCACATCTTGTCCCAGATCCGCATAAATGACACCGGTCCTGAGGCGATACTTCCCACCGTGCGTGTGTAGGTCCCCGCTGGTCGCAGGGTCGAGAAATCGTAACCTACACCACCGCCTTGTTGCATTGTGATAGCGCCTTCCTTGAGTGCATCGAAGATTCCATCAATCGAATCTTCGATAACGTTCATCACAAAACAGTTGAATAAAGTCACCCTGCGGCCGGTGCCGGCTCCTGCCAGGATCCGTCCCCCAGGGATAAATCGAAAGTCCTTCAGGGCGCCGTAAAAAGACTGCGACCAAAGATCAGAGTCATCCTCAACGGCGGCGGCGGCGCGGGCAACCCGTCGCCAGGTATCATCAATGGTCCGATCATAAACCGTGTCGCCATCTTTGTATCGATACTTGGCTCGCCAAACCCGTTTAGAGACATCACAGATAAAAGGATCCGTGACCGGCATCAGTCATACTCACTCGTAGTTCATGAAACCACGACTAGTGGACAGACAAGCTCATCCAACAGAAAAGCGGGCAGTTTATCGGACAACGATGACTTCCCACGCGGCCAAAAAAACATGCTAGATCCTTCCGCTATCATCGCATTCAATATCTCCCTAGCTTCTACCGCTGCAATTGGCTGGTATCGCGCGGGTGTGTCTCCAAGTAAATCTTTCGCCTGGCCGACCAGTCGCTTGAAAGCCTTGTTTGCGATCAATACCACTAATTCTGTCTCGCGCTGCTCGCTGACATACCTTGCCATCGCAAGCGCCCGGCCGGCCGCCGCAGACCCATCGAACAAGGTCCACACCGGTTTGGCGCCACCGGCGCGAGTTCTCGGCCACGGTCGTGCCCGCTCGGCCGCATTGATTGTCCGCAATCGGACCCCGGTAACGTTACTCAGGATTACAACATCGGTTTGTTCTGCCGCTTCCATAGCCGCGCTGACATAATGCCCCCGCACCACTTTCAGTGACGTCATGATTTGACGCTGCTCGGACTCGGTCTGTAGCAACTGACGGATACGTTTGGCGTCTGCTTGTAACGCCTCGGTAACCGCATTCCGATCAAGGGGCCGGGTCGCGCCACTGGTGCGGTCGAGTTCCCTCGCAAAGGGCAAGTCGGCAAGAGAAAACAGGTTGATGTCCTCAATAAACAGCGCCACCAGGTGCGCTTGTACCTGCGCCGCAAGGTCCGCCGCCGTCCTCAAGGTATCGAGACTCCCCCGGGAGGTGTCGATCACTACCGTAACCCGGGTCTTGGTTTTAGTGTTCGGGTCGCTCACTGTTGTTCACGTTCTTGATGTTCACGCGCATAGTCTCTGCGTCGCGTTGCTAAATCAACGAGCGTCTTTTCGACTCTGCCGTTTACCGACTCGGAAGGATATTCATCTTTCTGGTCCCGGGCTCCCGCCGTGACGCCTGTCAATAGCTCTATGGCTTCGTCTACGGTCTCTACTGCATAGACTCTGAAGTCGCCGCGCTCAACTGCCACGACCACGTCGTGACGGAGCATCAGATGCGCCACGTTGGATTTCGGAATAAGCACTGCTTGTTGCCCGGTTAACTTAGCGGCCCGACAGATATCAAAGAATCCTTCTATCTTCTGGTTCACTCCACCGATTGCCTGCACCTCGCCGAGTTGGTTAATGGAACCGGTCACCGCCAACGACTGGTTGATTGCCAGGCCGGACAATGCCGAAAGCAATGCGCACAGTTCCGCCAGGGAAGCGCTGTCTCCCTCCACCAATCCGTAGGATTGCTCGAATACCAGACTCGCTGACATCGACAGTGGATGCCCTTTGGCGTAATGCGACGCGAGATAGTTGGACAATATCAGTACGCCCTTGGAGTGAATGTTTCCACCAAGCTCGGTCTCACGTTGAATATCGATCACCTTTCCCGAGCCCAGCCGCGTGGTTGCGGTGATCCTGGCAGGCTGTCCGAAAGAAAATCCACCAAGATCAATGACGGATAAACCATTGATCTGACCCACCTTGGATCCCTCGGTATCGATTTTAAGCGTACCCCGACGAATTGCTTCATAGATGTGGTCTCGAATGCGGTCCAACCTGTAGATCTTATCGTCGATCGCGCGTTGCACATGTTCCCGGGAGATAATCTCTTGACCGCCCTGGCGCGCGCGAAAATCCGCCTCCTGCATAATATCAACGATTTCGCGCATATGAATGGACAACTTCTCTGTATCTTCCGCGAGTCGCGAACTGTGTTCAATGATGCGCGCTACCGCGCTTTGATCTAAACACAACAAAGATTCCTGTTTGGCAATACGGCCGAGCAAGTGTGCAAACTGGAGATTGGAATCCTGGTCACGACCCATACGCTCTTCGAAGTCTGCGGCTACCTTGAATAGATCCGAGAATTCCGGGTCAAATTGGCACAACAGGTAGTAGAGGATACGCTCCCCGATCAAAACCACCTTCACATCCAATGGGATCGGTTCCGGTTCGAGCGACACTGTGCTCATGAAGCCCAACGCCTTCTCGAGCGGCTCGATGCGAATCTCTCGCGAACGTAGCGCTCGCTTTAGGCTGTCCCACGCGAAAGGCTGTGTCAACACTCGAATCGCGTCTAGGATCAAGTAACCGCCGTTCGCCTGATGCAGATCACCGGCCTTGATCAACATGAAGTCGGTGACCAAGGTCCCCATCTGCGCCCGGTATTCGACACGTCCCACCATATTGGAGTGTGTGGGCAAGTCCTGATATACGACCGGCGCCGCCTGTTCACCGTCATGATCAATAATGACATTGACGTTGTAACGATGAAGCACTTCAGGTTTCGCGGCCACGCCAAACAACACCGGCTGCGGTTCAGATTCCGCGCGAAAATCGCGTACATGTTCGACGATATCGTGTTCGACATCGTCCAGGTAGGCCACCACTTCAGGCAAAGCTTGGTGATGCTCTTTGATGAGGCCGATCAAATGATCCACCGCGTAACGTCCGATTTCGCGATCCAGCTCCTTCATCTTCTCCCGCGTCTCTTTCTGCCAGATCGGAATCTGCCGAATAATCCGTTGTAATTTCTTCTGCAGGTCCTCGACAGTTTGCTCGATACTTTGTTTTTCGTCTTGCGGCAACTTTTCAAATGTTTCCGGCCGGATCACCTCGCCTTTCTTATCCAACGGCGCAAACGCAAAGCCGGCGGGCGTGTGTAAGAAGCGAACATTGTGTTGACCGGCTTCTGTTGCCAATTCATTCAGTGCGTTGTCACGCCGCTCGGTCAACTCCTGTTCCAGTTTCTCGATGCGAGAATGATATTCTTCGGTTTCGAATGCCGACGGGATTGCCGATCCCAGATCTTCAATCAGTTGCTCCATATCGGACCGCAGCGTGACGCCGTGTCCGGCCGGCAAGCGCAACGCTTTGGGTTTATGGGTTTGTTTGAAGTTATACACGTAACACCAGTCCGAGGGCGCATCCCGTTTGGCTGCCTGTTGTTCCAGGATGCGCGTGACGATGGTGAAACGGCCGGTTCCCGACGAACCCATCGCATAGATATTGAACCCGTCGCGGTCGATACCGGTACCGAAATGGATCGCCCCTAGGGCGCGTGGCTGACCAATAACGCCATCAAATTCTTCCAACTCCGCGGTGTCCTTGAACGGCAACCGGCTTGTGTCACAAGAGGTGTACAAGGCCTCGATGGGCAATGGTTCGAATCGCGGCATCGGCTTATCTCGTAATGATTGGACCTGGGGTAAGTGTGCGTCGCCTTTACCGCATACTCCTTGATGAAAATCAATTCGTAGCTGATTGTGCCCATGTCGACAAGATGGTTCATAACTCACTCTTGCCACCTTGGGACTGGAAGCCATGCCCACGGCCGCGGCGTGTCGATCCCCGCTGCCAACACACCGACCACCCCCTGGGGCGGCCGGATTGTTGCGGTGCAGCGAGCCGGAATTCCCTATCCTCGCTGTGGCTATCCGTTCGCCCCGGATCTAAGACCTTTCATCCAAAACTGGCGTATCAGCCCGCTATTAATCGGTCCCGCATGACCCCAATTCGCGGTAGGATTATGCCTGTAGTCGTCCAATACCAATTAAACCTTTGGCCTACACACCAAGGATAAGAGAGGAGATCATGCCATTTACAACCAAACAAATAGTCTACGCCAGCGTTGTTGCGCTGATGAACGCCGGTGCGACCAGTGCCGCTGCCCAGAATCTCAACAAGCTGCAGGACTTTAAGGCCACCGGCACTGCGCTCGAGTTGGAGACCGTGCCCCAAACCGGCCCCCAGGCCGAAGCACTCAGCAACATTCTCGAGCGCATCAAGCTGCCGAGTGGATTTAAGATCGGACTTTACGCCATCGTTCCCGATGCCCGGCACATGGCGGTGGGCAACAACGTCGGCACCGTATTCGTGGGCACCCGCAAGACTGCGGCGTGGGCGGTCACTGACCGGGACCGGGATCGTGTCGCTGACGAGGTGAAACGCTTCGCCCCGAGCATCGACTTCAAGGTCCCCAACGGCATGTGCTTTAGCAAAGACGGCTTCCTTTATATTGTCGAGCACAACCGCTTGCTGGTGTTCCCAGCTGCGGAGTTCTTCTACGAAGGGCCCGACGTCGCAGTGGGTATCGTCAAGGAGCCGCTAGTCCCCAGGGAGGAAGAATCATTCAACCACGGGGCGCGGGTGTGTGACATTGGACCGGACAATAAGCTTTATGTCGCTCAGGGACAGCCGTACAATGTGTTTGCGCCGGAGAAAATGGAGAAATATGACCGCGCCGGCGTCGGTGCTATCGTGCGCATGGACCGTGACGGCAAGAATTGGGAAGTCTATGCCAAAGGCATCCGCAATTCCGTCGGCCTTGCCTTCAACCCGGCCAACGGTGAACTGTGGTTCACCGACAATCAGGTCGACGGCATGGGTGACGACATTCCCCCGGGTGAACTCAACCGAGTGACCGGCCCGGGACAACATTTCGGCTTTCCCTGGTATGGGGGCGGCAACGTACGGACCGCGGAGTACAAGGACTCGGAGCCACCCACCGACGCGGTGTTTCCGGAGGTTGAAATGGTGGCCCACGCCGCGGATTTGGGGATGATGTTTTACACCGGCAAGATGTTTCCCAAAAAATACCAAGGCGGCATCTTCAGCGCGCAGCATGGTTCATGGAATCGCACCACACCGATTGGCGCGCGGATCATGTTCACGCCGCTGAACGAAGACGGAAGCGCGGCGGCCACCGAGGTCTTTGCGTCAGGTTGGTTGAATGAGGACACCGGCGAGTACTTCGGTCGGCCTGTTGACGTGATTCAGTATCTCGACGGTTCGATTCTGGTCTCGGATGACCTCACCGGCGCGATCTATCGTATTTGGTACGACGGCTGAGCGCATCGCACAGGAGAACCGGAAAGCACTGCGGAGCTCGCGCGGTGCTTTCCATTCTCGTGGCCAAACGTTCCGGTTATCGGCCCATGGGTGGAAGTAAACAAACAAACCCGCGATTGAGATCCGTGATGCGGCTGGCGTGGTTGGTGTTGGCCATCGGCGGGCCGGGCGGTGCCGAGGCCGGTGACCCGGCAGCGGGCCGGGAGAAGGCTACAGCATGCCGCACCTGCCACGGATTGGATGGCCTGAGCCGTCAACCGGATGCACCCCACATCGCTGGACAGGTCGCGGTCTACCTGCGCGACCAACTCGCCAAGTACCGCTCCGGAGAACGCGCCCATCCGGTGATGGGGGTCATCGCGCAACAGCTTTCCGATGCGGACATCGAAGACCTCGCCGCCTACTACGCGAGTCTTAAACTCAGTGTCGAGACGCCACCGTAGGCCGAAAGCGCCTGCGAGTGCCTCCGCTATATCGGTGATTGCATAAGCGGCTCATAGAAAGCAATCGGTTCTCGACATGCGCCGCGTGGGCGATCCGAATTGCCGTCGCCTGCGCAGTGTGGCACAGAACATAACACGTCATATTCCGCCACAGGAGATCTACGATCTTGTTTTCCACACGGGCAGACATCACCAACGGTAACGGTCAATCACACAGCGGGGAGGCAATAAGACAAATCAGTAGTCGCCGTCACCCCGGCGCCGCGCCGATAGCGACACACACGGCGCAAACGTTGTTGTTCGGTCTAGGTTTTTGGTGCGCCTCCGTGGGGCTTGCTCAGGACAACGCGCCACCGGCGGACGAGCCGATCGTCATTACCATTACCGGTGGCCGAATCGCCTCACCCGTAGACCGGGTGCCGGCCGCTATTTCGGTAGTCGACCAAGATAAAATGCAGCGGGGCACGCAGCAACTTGGTTTGGACGAGTCACTGGCCGGTGTCCCCGGTTTGTTCATGCAGAATCGCTACAATTTCGCGCAAGACCTGCGGATTTCCATGCGTGGCTTTGGCGCGCGGGCAAACTTTGGAATTCGCGGCATCAAGATCCTGGTCGACGGCGTGCCGCAGACATTACCGGACGGACAAGGACAGGTGGACAGCATTGACCTGGGATCCACCCAGCAGATCGACGTGATTAGAGGGCCCGCTTCCTCACTGTGGGGCAACGCATCCGGCGGCGTCATCAACATCACCACTGAAGACGGTCCGCTGCAGCCATTCGTGGACGCAGGCGCGGCGTTGGGGGATTTCGGTTATCGGAAATACCAGCTCAAGGCCGCCGGCGACCGTGGCAGCGTCAACTATCTAGCGAACGGGTCGCGACTGGAATTGGACGGCTATCGCGATCACAGCCAGGTCGAGAATAAGCTGTTCAACTCAAAGGTACGCTTCTTGATTGATGAAAGTTCTAAGCTGGTCGCTTTGGTGAATTTGACCGACTCACCGGTTGCTCAGGATCCGGGGGCGTTGACCCGTGACGAGATGAATGTTGATCCGACGCAAGCAAGTCAGCGCAACGTCATCTTCGATGCCGGCGAGCAAGTCGAGCAAGAGAAACTCAGCTTTGTATACAACAAGATGTTTGATAACCACCGCAAACTGACTGTCCGGAATTATTACGTGTGGCGTGATTTTGAGAACCGATTACCGTTCGCGGGCGGAGGCGCAGTGCGACTGGATCGATTTTTTCTCGGTGGTGGCGTGTTGTATACCCATGACGGCGACATAATGGGATTGAATAACCGGCTGGTCGCAGGTATCGATCTCGATAAGCAGAATGATGATCGCCGAAGGTTCGACAATAATCAGGGGGTTCTCGGGGCGCTGGCTTTCGACCAGAAAGAAACGGTGACCGGCGCCGGGGCGTTCGTGCGCAGTGAGCTCAGCGCAACGGAACAACTCGATCTGTTTGTGGGTGCCCGCTACGACAGGATCGAGTTTGACGTCGACGACCGGTTCTTGACCAACGGCGATGACTCGGGCCAGCGCATCATCGAGCAAGTGAGCCCGATGATCGGAATCGTCTACGATTTATCGCCGCGGACGAACCTATACGCCAACGTGTCAACTTCCTTCGAGACCCCAACGACAGCGGAGTTTGCAAATCCATCCGGTCAAGGCGGATTCAACCCGAAGCTCGAGCCGCAAACGGCCACCAACTATGAACTTGGAATAAAAGGAACCATAGCGAGCGGGATCCGTTATGAGGCCGCGCTGTTTCACATCGACATCAAAGACGAGCTGATCCCGTTTGAAGTCGCAACACAACCCGGCCGCACTTTTTTCGTCAACGCGGGTGAATCGACCCGCGACGGCGTTGAACTCACCTTATCGGCTCCGGTCACGCCCCACTTGAGCGCATCGGTGAGCTACACCTATTCGGACTTCGTGTTCGACCGCTTTGCAGATAGTCAGGGCAGTGTGTTTGATGGTAACCGGATCCCAGGTGTTCCAAAGCATCTGCTGCATGCTGACCTCTCGTATCAGCGCCGGGGGTTTTTCGCCGACTGGGAGTTGCTTCACGTCGGCGATTTTTATGTCGACAACGCCAACAGCGAAAAGAACGATTCCTATACCGTTTCCAACGCCAAGGCAGGTTATGCAGGCGATCACGATAACTGGGAATGGACGCTGTATCTCGGCGTAAATAACCTGTTCGACGCGGCCTATGCCGCCAATGTGCGCATCAACGCGTTCGGTGGCCGCTACTTTGAACCCGCCCCGGATCGAAACTTGTATACCGGCATGCATCTTCGATACCGGTTTGGCCTTTGATCCCCCTCTTTTTTCTTTATTTTTGACCTGGATCACATTCTAAAACTGATACAAACACTAGGTTTTGTTGACGTCAATCCCAACAATACGCGCCACCATATACAACCATGCTCTGGGGAGCGACGATGCAAAAACTCACATTAATTTTTCACCATCATGGCGATGGCCTTGTCGGGCGTTGCGGTCGCCAAGGACGGCAACAACAGTGACGACAGCAGTAGCGGCGACGGGCGTGAGTGGCGAGATCACGCGCCGCCTTACGCCTTCTTATTCGGCAATCATATCGATACCCATCAGGAGACCCGGTTGCAGAAAACGGCGATCTCCAGGGTTATTTCTATATCTACTGGACCGAGGAGTACACCGACGACGGCGATCTCATCGCCAAGCATTGCACCACACAGGACCATTATGATGAGGGCTGCTTTGCCGACTGGACCATTAAGGCCAAACCCTGTATCAAGGAGGTGAATGGGTGCGAGGCGATGTTTTTGTACCACTTCCATGACCATCCGGTATGGATGATCGGTCCGCGTGTCGATGACGACGGCGGACTGCGCGGCACCCGCAGCATGATCCCGCAGCCGGGGAGCTACACCCACCTGCACTGGTTGACTGAAAACCCAGAGAGCAGCCTGGAAGAGGTCGAAGAGCTATTCGATGCCGATATCTATGTGCCCACGGAATGCAATGTGTCCATGGCCAGCGCCCTGACCGCAGGCGTCATTTGTCCGGGCTATTTTCTGGAAATCAAGGCGGTCGAAGACTTCGTATTCGAGCACGGCGGTGAGAAGATACCGGTGCGCGAGGGTGTCGACAACAGAACCCACTTGAACATCGTCACCAGCTATCGTGCCTTGGATCCGAGCGTTGTCGTTCTTCCTGGAACATATCAGTAAACCAGAGACGACGGCTGAGGCCATTAACGACACCATGGATGCAACCTGATAGGGGCGGCCCCACAGGCCGCCCCTATCAATGATGCACGGCGCCTAAGTCGGATTCCTAGGTCAAGACCGGGTCTGCCTCAATAAACGCTTGAGTGCATTAACCGGTCGGGTGTTCAACACGTCTTTCTTGGACAGCCATCCGCGCCGTGCTTGCACGATGCCATGATCGAGATTACCGAAGCCGGCCACGCTGTGTGCGTCGCTGTTGATACTGATCAATACACCGTGTTCTTGCGCCATGCGGCAATATACATCGTTCAGGTCCAAGCGCTGGGGCTGGCCGTTTAGTTCCAGAAAACAACCGCGCTCTGCGGCATGACGCACGAGCCGTTCCATGTCGACGTCATAGGCCTGCCGTGCGCCGATCAGCCGGCCGCTAGGATGCGCCAACATAGAAAAATAACGATCGTCCATGGCCCGCAGGATGCGTTCGGTCTGTTTCTTGCGCGGCAGTTGAAAGCGGCTGTGCACCGCCCCAATGACGAGATCCAGCCGCGCCAGCACCGCGTCCGGCAGATCCAGGCTACCGTCTTCGAGAATATCCACCTCGATACCCTTGAGCACAGTGATTCCTTTTATGGCTTCGTTAATGCGATCGATGTGCTCGATCTGACGCAACAGCCGCTTGCGGTCCAGTCCATGGGCTACCGTCAGGTGCCGTGAATGATCGGTGATGGCGATATAGCGCAAGCCGTGGCGTTGCGCCGCATTGACCATTTCTTCGATGGTGGCCTGACCGTCAGTGGCCTGGGTGTGGGTATGCAAGTCGCCCTTTAAATCGTCGCGCTCGATGAGTTGCGGGAGTGCGCGGCGCCGGGCGGCATCGATCGCCCCGCCTCCCTCGCGCAGCTCCGGCGGAATCCACGGCAGGCCCACCGATCGAAACACCTGTTTCTCGGTGTTGCCGGCAACGTGACGCTTGCCTTTGAACACCCCGTACTCGTTGATCTTGAGCCCACGCTTTTGTCCCAGACGCCGAAGCTGAATATTGTGAGCTTTGCTGCCGGTAAAATAATGCAACGCGGCGCCTAAGCTCTGCTGGTTAACCGCGCGCACATCCACTTGCAGGCCATTCTCGAGAATCACCGACGAGCGGGTGGACCCCGCGGACAGCACCTGTTTTACATCCTGATATGCGATGATGCTTTGCATGACCGGATCGGTTTTGGCGGCGGTCACCAGAATGTCGAGATCACCCACGGTCTCCTTACCACGGCGGTAACTACCGGTGACCAAGACTTCGCTAACACCCGGTATCGATTTCAAGTACCCAACAAGCTGTTCGGCATACATCGCCGCTTGCGCGCGCGGCCAACGCACCTCAGCAACTTTTTGCGCCGCGATGGCATCGAGAATCTGTTGTTGCAGCTTGGACCCAAATCCGGGCAGCTCGCATAACCGCCCCGATCGTGCCGCCCGCTCGAGTTGCGGCACGCTCTTGATACCAAGCTGGTGATAGAGAGCCTGCACCCGTTTAGGCCCCATCCCGGATATGCGCAACAGATCCTCCAGACTCGCCGGGAATTTCTTGTGCAACTCTTCGAGCGCCGCCATGTGTCCGGTGTCCAGCATCTGTTCGATGTTGGCGGCGAGGTCGCGACCGATCCCGGGAAGGGACTTCAGATCCCGGCCTTGCTGCACCAGCGTCTCAAGGTTCTTCCCCAGCCCGCGGACGGTGCGGGCGGCGTTGCGATAGGCACGCACGCGGAACGGATTGGCGTTGTCGATCTCGAGTAGATTCGCGATCTCATCCAAGGCGTTGGCGATGTCTTCGTTACCAATCCTCACTACCGTCACCCCGACTTCATGCGCCCATCCACACCCATGCGCAGACGCATCACCGACCCCCGCGTGGCGGCAAGTATGTTGCGGGGTGACTGCACACGGTGACGCCGCCGCTCCGATGCGGTGGCTAGTGTAGCGGTAGCAATGATTACGGTTTTGATTGAAGTCAACAACACCTAGGCGTCTTCTCGGAAATTATTGATTGAAATCAACGACATCTCTAATCCCAGGTATATCCTTGGACATTATGGTGCACCGTGCGGCAGACTATCCCGGGCATTGGGAACACTTTTCCCATATGGCGGATGTCGGCATACGGGGGGTGGGCGCCACTGTCGACGAGGCCTTTGCACAAGCGGCGGTGGCGCTGACCGCAGCCATCACCGAGCCGTCAAAGGTCCGTTACGATGATTCGGTGCAACTGGATTTTGCATCCACCGACTTGGAGACGTTGCTGTTCGAGTGGTTAAATGCGTTAATCTACGAAATGGCGGTGCGCAAGATGTTGTTCGGTCATTTCCAGGTGCACATCGACGACTGCCATTTGCAGGCCCAGGTGTGGGGCGAGCGGGTAAACCGATTCCGTCATCAACCGGCAGTTGAAGTCAAAGGGGCAACCTATACGGAGTTGCGTGTTGCCAATGACGACGGGGTGTGGGTTGCCCAATGTATCATCGACGTCTAGCCTGATAGCACCGTGGATGTAGTCGACCTGACGCAGAGTTCGGAATACACCTGGCAACTGGCGCCGCGAGGGCGCATGCGCGTGCCGGTAATCATCTATGGTAATCGCGATTTGATCGCCGACATGGATGACAAGGTATTACACCAGGCAATCAATGTCGCCACCCTGCCGGGGATCGTGACCGCCAGCTACGCAATGCCCGACGCACACTGGGGATATGGCTTTCCGATCGGCGGCGTGGCCGCTTTTGATGCCGATCAGGGAGGCGTGGTCTCGGCCGGCGGCGTCGGGTTCGACATTTCATGCGGCGTTCGCACCCTGCATACCGGTCTCCAGGTTGCCGACCTCGAGCTAAAAAAATTCATCATCGCCGACACGCTTTATGAAGAGATTCCGGTGGGCGTCGGCAGCACCGGCCGTATTCGGCTGGATGATGCGCAAATGGACGAGATGTTGACCGGCGGCGCCAAGTGGGCAGTAGAGCAAGGTTGGGGAAGCCCGGCAGACCTGGAGCGCAGCGAGGAGCACGGAGTGATGCGCGATGCGCTGCCCGATGAGGTGTCGGCGCGCGCTAAAAAACGACAACGAAACGAAATGGGCACCCTGGGTTCCGGCAATCATTACCTGGAGATTCAGGAAGTGTCCGAGATTTATGACCAGCACACCGCGGAAGTTTTCGGGCTGCACACCGGTGATATCGTGGTCACCATACATTGCGGCTCGCGCGGCCTGGGACACCAGATCGGCACCGAATTCCTCAAGGACATGGCCCAGGCTGCGCATCAACACGGCATCGATCTGCCGGACCGTGAACTGGCATGCGCACCGATTCGCTCACCGGCAGGCAAGCGTTATCTAGGCGCGATGCGTGCGGCCATCAACTGCGCGTTGGCCAACCGGGAGATCATCACCCACCTGACCCGCCAGGTGTTTGCGAAGATCCTGCCGCAGGCGCGGTTGGAGTTGCTGTTTGACGTGTCGCACAACACCTGCAAACTGGAACAACACGAAATTGACGGTGAGATTAGACGCCTCTATGTTCACCGCAAGGGCGCCACCCGGGCATTCGGCCCTGGACATCCGGAGTTGCCCGATGCGTTCCAGGAAGTGGGACAACCGGTTTTAATAGGCGGTTCCATGGGCACCGCGTCCCATGTCCTCGCCGGCAATTCCGGAAACGATGCGTTGTCATTCGAATCCGCCTGCCATGGCGCCGGACGCAGTATGAGCCGCCGGCGGGCCACCAAGACCTGGCGTGGACGCCATGTGGTGGATGAGTTGGCGGCGCGTGGCATCGTCGTGCGCAGCCCGTCGATGAGAGGCATTGCCGAGGAGGCGCCGGGCGCATACAAAAACGTAGACGCAGTCGTGGACGTCGCCGACCGCGCCGGATTGGCGCGTAAGGTGGCGCGCGTTACCCCAGTGGTGTGCGTCAAGGGTTAACCCGCATATTGCACCAAGGCACCCCGCCTCTATTCTTGCCAAGCAACTTTGAGAATCGAATTTCGCCACATCATAGACGAGACGTTGCGGGTCTCCCCGGTGCAGACCATGAATAGAGGCGGGTCTATCCCGGCGCTGGCTCGGTCTCGAACGCCTGGACTTGCGCTTCACTCAACCCTTAGCTACGGCTATGCATTTCACTCCAGTCCGGCGCTTGTCCCCGCGCAGCAGGGGAACCAGCCACCCGATCCCGTCGCCATCATCCCGGATCCTTGGTGCAATATGGGGGTTAGCCACTCCAAAGTACGACGCTGCGGGCTGTGTGGTTCCGCAGCGGTCACTTGACCGAAGTCATGGTTGTTACACCTCTTTTCGTGGTGAAGTGCTTTCAATGAGATTTATATAGCGAGAACAATCATGCCGGTTGAAAAACTCAGGGAATTCCTTGACAGCCATCACATTAAGTACATCACCATCGATCATTCGCCGGTGTACACCGCCCGCGAGGTGGCCGCGTCGACGCTGGTGCCAAGGCGTGAGTTCGCTAAAGCGGTGATGGTGAAGATAGACGGAAACATCGCCATGGCGGTGGTGCCCGCGTCTCGGCACGTCGATCTAGACAGGCTGGCGACCGCGGCAGGCGCTGGCGACACCAGTCTTGCCACCGAGCAGGAGTTTCAACAGTTGTTTCCCGGCTGCGAGGTGGGCGCCATGCCACCGTTTGGCAACCTATACGGTATGGACACCTATGTCGACGAAATGCTCAAGGAGGACGACGACATTGCCTTCAATGCCGGTACCCATACACAGGTAGTGCGCCTTGCGTACGACGACTTTGACAAGCTCGTACGGCCTAAGATCGCGAGTTTTTCGGTCAAAGAATAGCCGCATGGGCTAACCGCAGCACATCCATCGATGGTTGAGTCACAGCGGCCGGTGTTGATCGAGCGTCTGCAACGGCCGGAGTTGTTCGATCACCCGGTGACCGGCTTCGAGGTGATGGAGACGCACATCTCGTACATCCTGCTGACCGGTAACGTTGCCTACAAAATCAAAAAACCGGTCGACCTCGGCTTCCTCGACTTCTCCACCCTCGAGAAGCGCCTGTTTTTTTGCGAGGAGGAGCTGCGCTTGAACCGGAGAATGGCGCCGGAGCTGTATCTGGGCGTGGTTCCGATTACCGGTAGTGAAGACGATCCCCGCGTCGGCGGCGACGGTAAGGTGATTGAATACGCGGTAAAAATGCGTCAGTTCCATGAACCGGACCGTTTGGATCACATGGTTCGCGCGGGCCACATCAAGTCGGAACACATCGACGACTTGGCGCAACATGTGGCCGAATTTCATCAGCAGGCGAAGGTCGCCGCTCCCGAGTCGGGTTACTCCACCGCTGAGCGGGTACGCGAGCGCGCCATGGATAACTTCCCGCACATCAACCCTTGCGTTAACGGCCAAGAACAAAAGCAACTGCAGAACCTGCATGATTGGACGCAAGACTCGGCAAAGCGGCTCGCCGCAGCGTTCACCGGCAGGCTCGTCCAAGGGTCGGTTCGTGAATGCCACGGGGACATGCATTTGGCAAACATGGTGCTGGTCAACGGCGAGGTCCGCCTGTTCGACTGTCTGGAATTCAACCCACAATTGAGATGGATCGACGTCGCCAGCGACGTCGCATTCGCGATGATGGATCTTGATTACCATGATCGGAAAGACTTCTCCCAGCGGCTGTGGCTACGTTACCTGGAACACACCGGTGATTATGAGGCGCTGTCGGTGCTGCGCTACTACTTGGTGTACCGGGCACTGGTGCGCGCCAAAGTCGCGTGCATACAACGCCAACAATTCCACGCGTTGCGCCGGCGCCAGGACCGAGATGTGGTGCGCCACCTGTCCCTGGCCGCGACCTTGATGCACCAACCAACGTCACTACCATTGATCATCACCCACGGCGTGTCCGGTTCCGGCAAAACCTGGCTCACCGAACGGCTTGTCGAGCGTACCGGCATCACCCGCATCCGCTCCGATATTGAGCGCCGGCGGTCCGGCATCAACGCTGTCGCACGCTACAGTCAACAGAACATCGAGCGTGTGTATCAAGGCTTGCTGCAGCTCGCCGAACGAATTATCGGTTGCGGCTACCCGGTGGTCGTCGACGCTACCTTCATCAACGCCGGGCGACGGCGGCAATTCCGCGAGTTGGCCGCGCGCCTCGGTGTGCCGTTCCACATCCTGCACTGCCACGCGGGCCCGGCGGAATTGGTACAACGTATCGAGAAACGGGCGCAAGCACGGCCGGATGCCTCAGAGGCGACGGTGGCGGTGCTGCAGCAGCAATTACAATCACGCGAGCCGCTGACGGCGGATGAGCGGGGTCTGTGCATTGACGTAGACACCACGTCGGCCCCGGATTGGGATCGCTTAATAGCGGTCCTACAGCTTTAGCCCGTATATTGCAACAAAGCGACTAGACGCCTACCCGGGTACAAACCGTCACACGGAAAATTGCGCGAGTCTCTTCATTCAAACCAATGGCTAGCCTGCATATTGCACCAAGGATCCCGGAAGCTGGCGAAGAGATCGGGCGTCTGAACGCCGCGCTGGAACGAAACCCATAGCGAGCTATGGGTTGAGTGAAGCGCAAGTGCAGGCGTTCGAGATCGAGCCAGAGCCAGGATAGGCGATTGCCGAAGCACAAACTGTACTATTCGCCTAAGACCGAATTATTGAATACAATCAAGTTGATAAACCATTATTTCGCCGCCTTGGTACAATATGCAGGCTAGCCCACATTGGTGCATACTGCGGGCTACTTGCATGACGTGGGGATTGCCGACAGTTTACCCGTACTGCCTACAATCACCGTTAGCACATACGGGGTCAGAGTAGTTGCGACCTAAAAGGAGCTGCGAGGACTGAATTGAGGGAGAATTTCCGGGACCGTCGCCAGCAGGGATGCTGGCGTCGAGCCTACATGGACGTATTTACGGCGGGTCCTGGAACTTTTTCCGCGGTTCAGTTTGGCCCGAAACCTAAATTAAGTGCCTTTGGGGCCTGAGCCGGTAAGTGACCTCCAATAACCCGGACACGGTCACGATGACTCCAAGCGCCACCCCAGACCGGCAATTTCCTTCGCGACGAATCGTTGCATAATAGGGGTCGGCAGCCTATCCAATCCACTCATAACCAGCACACGATCAACGTTGATGAAGGCAGACTCTGTACAGCCAGCAACGCTCGAGCCCACATCGGAGACATTGAAGAATCCGTTGCGGCGTTACTGGTTGGCGACACGGCCGCCGTTTCTCACCATCACGGTTGCGGGATTCATGTTGGGCCTTGCCTATGCACACTATCGCGGCGGGTTTTTGAATTGGACCACAGTGTTGTTGACGCTCATCGGGGCGACGGCTATTCACGCTGCCATCAACGTGCTGAACGACTACTACGACGCGTTGAACGGCAGTGACACCCATAACAACGAACGCATATTCCCGTTCACCGGGGGCAGCCGGTTCATCCAGAATAAGGTGCTCACCGAAACACAAACCCTGCACTACGGCTTAACGTTGCTCGCCGGCGGAATTGGCATCGGTCTGCTACTGACCTTTGCCAGCCACTGGAGTTTACTAGCCATTGGCGCCATCGGTGTGTTCGTCGGTTGGGCGTATTCGGCGCCGCCTTTCAATCTCAACAGCCGCGGTTGGGGGGAGCCTTGTGTCGCGTTGGGTTTCGGTATTTTGATACCCATGGGCACCGACTTTGTGCAACGGCAGAGCTGGGATTGGGAGTTGCTGCTGCTGTGTCTACCCTACGGCCTGCTGGTAACCAATATACTTTATATCAACCAGTTTCCGGATCGCCTGGCCGACGCCTCGGCCGGTAAGCATCATTGGGTGGTGCGCTTGGGTCCAGAACGCGGAAAATGGATCTATGTCGCCAATGTGTTCGCCGCGAGCAGCATTTTGCTGATTGCGGTCATAACCGGAATCGCGCCGGCCATCACGTTATTATCGTTGCTACCCTTGGTCATCGCGGCACGGGCGGCGGCATATTTGATCCAGTATGCCGAACAATCCGCGCGACTCGTGACACCAATCAAACTGACTATTACCAGCGCCCTGGCCCATGGTCTGACGCTAGCGACCAGCTTGGCATTCGTTGCACCGGCACGCTGAGGCACCTCAACCAGAAGACCGCCCGGCGCCCAACATTGCGCGGCGCAGAATATCGGAATCACCCCGTTCGACGGCGACGCCCAATAATGCGAGGGCGGAAAACACCGTCTCCAACTGCGAGTCGTCCAATTGCACCTTCTTGCCGACCGCCATATACCGGTGTTGGTCGAGCTCCACCGGCTGAATGTCGGCTTTATGCCCCAGGCCTCGTAGTGCCGCTCGCACGGTAGTCCCGATCTGCTTGTCGGGGGCGTCGAAGAAGTACAGCCGCCCAAGCCGTTCGCAGTAGATGGCGCGTCCGGCGCCGAGTTGAATCACGATATGCGCCTCATAGATACGTTCCTCATCCTTGGTAGGGGCATTGGGTCTACCGGTATGCAATGCAACAAGATTCGTCATGACAAATATGTAAAGGTCACCGGCTCCACCGTGCCCTGGTTTGACGCGAGATACAGAACCCGGCTTTAATCAATCGGAATGAGTATCGTACCCGAAATTCTCGCATTGACTCGAACTATTCACGATGAATTTACGCTACCACGTGTGGGTCGTGTCTATGTGCCACCGGTGCGGCATGATAAGGCACACGCCGACTTTGGTTTGGTAGTCCTCGACGACGGCAGCGCGGGCCTGTTCTATGTATCCCAGGAAGAATCGCTTACCCGTCTGCGCGCGGCAACCAAGGAAACCACGACCGGTTCACCGGCGTGGGCGTTGGCCCGTGAATTGAATTCCCACGATGCCGGGCGGCGCGGCCTGGCCTTCGGCGCGATCAGTGCAATCACCCAGCATTTTCTGAAGCGCGCGGGTTACAAGACGCCGAGCCAGCGCGGCATGGACTTTAAGCCGCAGGATCACGTGGGTATGGTCGGCCTGTTCCCGACCCTCGTCGATCACCTGCGTCAGCGCGGGATTCCGTTGACGGTCATCGAACAACGGACCGAACTGATGCAATCGGAGATCAATTTTCAGGTGACCCTCGACGCGGCGCAACTCAACACCTGTAACAAGATCCTGTGCACCGCGGCCACGCTGCTGAACGATACCATCGACGATATCTTGCCCCACTGCGCTGACGCGACATGGATCACCGTCATCGGGCCTTCGGCCGGCTGCCTGCCGGACCCATTGTTCGTAAGGGGGGTGCACGCGGTCGGCGGGTCGCGGGTGATCGACGCGGACACTTTGCTCGCGCGCATGCAAACAGGCGAGCCGTGGCGCGACAGCGTGGAGAAATATGTACTCGAAGCCGTTCAGTATCCGGGATTTGCCGCGCTACGTACTCGCGCCCACGCCATTAACGGATCGGTGGCAAATTAGGACCACGTGGCGGAGTCTGACCTCGTTTAGTCCACGATGTTGGGGGGATCAAGATCGTCCGCTATCGTGGTATCGGAATCGTGGCGTGCAATCCAACGTTCCAACAGGGTGACGTGTTCCGCTTCTTCCTGGGTAAATTCGCCTGCCAATTCACGCACCGTCTGATTCGGCGAGTGCGACGCTACCAGCCCATAGAAATCACGGCTACGTTTCTCGTTGGCAAGTGCGAACTGCAGTGCCTGCACCGGCGTCATCATGTAATCGATATCCGCGTAATCACCAGTCTCCGGCCCTTCATCGTCCGCCCATTTGAAATCCCACGGTTCCAGCGTCGGCAGGTCGCTGCCGGCCGCCAAGCGCTCGACCTCGACCGCATGCTTGCGCCCGAATTCCGCCATCTTGCGAAATAGACCCGCGACCTCCAGGTTATTGTGTGTATCCATCGCGTCGGCAAGTTCCTCGTACCGGTCCACGGACTCCTGTTCCAAGGCGAACGCGTGCGCCAGGAACTCCGCCTTGGTCGCGATTTCTTGCGGGTTGGTCATATACGGAACTCCTGCTCGATATCGTCGATTGCAATCTCCTGCATGTCGCTACGTTTCCATACCGGTCTGGCCTCAACGTAGATGACACCGGTAGACATCCCATCGTCGCGTTGACAATGCAGAGCAGCCAGGGCCGGATCGCTCGTTGGCAACGCATCCACGGCGAACGGCCGCACGATGTTTTTCCACTCTTTTTGTTCGGGGCGAAAAGTGGGACAGGGACTCAACACCTGGATGAACGCGAAGCCCGGATGTTGCATCGCGAGCACCACCATCTGCGCCAAGGTATTGGGTTTACCCGAGAAGGCGCGCGCGATGAAGGTGGCGCCGGCCGCCAGGGCGATGGCAGCGGGTTGGAAAGGTCGTGCGTGGGTACCGGATGGCGTGAGTTCGCTTTCCGTCCAATCCGGCGCCGTGGTCGGAGACGCTTGGCCTTTGGTCATGCCATACACTTCGTTGTCCATAACGATATAAGTCATGTCCATATTGCGCCGGCACGCATGCAGAAAATGGTTGCCGCCAATAGAGAAGCCGTCACCGTCACCACCGGCCACCACTATGTGTAGATCCGGCCTTGCCGCCTTCAAGCCCGCGCCGAGTGCCAAGGCGCGGCCATGAATACCGTGGAATCCATATACGTTGGTGTAGGCGGGCACTCGTGACGAGCACCCTATTCCGGAAATCAACGCCACCTGTTCCGGTGCCAGCCGTAACGAGGCCAACGCCTTGGTAATGGCGTTTAGAACCCCGAAATCGCCGCATCCCGGACACCACACCGGCTTCACGTCCGATTTGTAGTCCTTGGGTTCAATTTTGTCGGATAGCGGATTCATCACGCCCCGTCCACTAACAACATTGCGCTGATCTCACTTGCTGCCAGAGGCAACGGTCCCGGGCGTGCCAGACTTTCGGTGAACTTGGGGAGATCAACCTGTGAACGCAAGTAATGATAGAACTGTCGCGAAAATGTCTGCTCGACCACCAGTACGCGCTCTACACCCTCGAGTGCTTGGTTTAGTTGTTGCTTACATAGCGGCGCCAACAGTCGCAGGGCGATCAAGCGCACCGGCACACCCTGCTCACCGACTCTGCGGATGGCCTCCTTGACGGCACCGGTACACGAACCCCAGGTTACGACTGCAATCGTCCCGTCGCCCTCGATGTCGGCCCAATGATCGCCATAATCGAAACCGGTCAATTTGGTTGCGCGTTTATTAAGTTGCCGCAGGTGATCGTGGGATCCGGTCGACGGCGTGCCGCGTTCATCATGCTCGAGACCATCGGCGGTATAGTTCACGCCGATCGTTCCGGGGATCGCCATCGCCGACACACCGTCGGCACGCAGCGCGTAGCGTCGATAATTTTCGACCCCGGCTTGAGCGGTAACCCGGCGGGTGACAAAGCCGATATCCGGCGGACGGTTCACGACCATACGGGACTGGGCCAATTGCTGATCGCTTAATACGATCACCGCGGTTTGCAAAGACTCCGCCAGATGCACCGCCCATTGCGTGGTGAACACGCTGTCCGGTATCGAAACGGGCGCGACGACCACATGCGGCGCCTCGCCGTGCATACCATACAGCGCGATGTTGAGATCAGTTTGTTCCGACTTGGTGGGGATGCCGGTAGACGGCCCGCCGCGCATGACGTCGATCACCACAATCGGCGTTTCACTGGCAACCGCCAGACCGATTCCCTCGGTCATCAACGCCAACCCGGGGCCAGAGGTAACGGTCATCGCCGGGACACCACCGTAGGAAGCGCCCAGGATCATGTTCACCGATGCCAGTTCGTCCTCGGCCTGGATCAGACACCCGCCCATCTTTGCGAGTCTTGGCGCCAGCCATTCCAACATCTCGCTCGCCGGGGTGATCGGATAACCAGCCACGAAACGCACTCCGCCTTTTAACGCGCCCAAACCGCACGCCTGATTACCGGTGATGGTCCAGCGATCCTCAGTGCCAACGTGGGCAATCGGTAGCGGCAGCTCAATGCCTAACGACTGACCCATGTTGGCACCGCGTTCAAGGCAGGCACAAGCGCCGGCTATCACGTTCTCACCCTTAGCGGACAGTGAGCGACTTACGGTGCTGGATATGGTTTCGAGCTTCAGCCCGGTGATTGAAGACACCAGACCCAGGGCAATCATATTGGCACGGCCACATTCGATTTCCCTCGCCTGGGTTTGCATCTCAATGGGAATCAAACGGGCACCGGTATGCACGATTGGCTCTGGGACATCACCGCCCGCCGGATCATGTAATACGCAACTGGAGGCAGCGAGGCGAATCTCGTCGATAAATCGCTCTGCATGCCGCCAATCGAAGGCGATCAATAGCTGGTAATAGTCGCCGGCGTATTCCACCGGCGTATCAGCGAAGCGCAACAACGCCGCGGATTCGCCGCCGCGTATCTGCGGGCCTGCGGAACGCCGCATCAGCCCATAACTTCCATCAACGGCAGCCGCCTCCAATAACAGGTTGCCCACGGTCACGACGCCGGCGCCGCCCGAGCCTATCAACGCCATGGATCGCGAATTGAGTTCTCGTGTATGGTTCATCAGGCGATCATACATGCCTACGCGGCGCTGTGTTTGCGCTACATCAAAATACGCCCACCAGCCTCATGGGTGACTCGGCGACTTTGCAATTCCCGTCCGATCGGTATGGTAGTTTAGGCTTCGTGCCCGGATCATGGACTGCCACCGGCATGTTTCGCCGATAATCGGCGGTGCGCCGGACCTGCCGGGGCGGCAAAGAAACAATAGCCAAATCGCGCGGTCTATACCCGCAGCGCCTGCTGCTCGGAGTCCCACAAGGGCTACTCCGCTACACTTAGATTTAGATGCTCAACGGGGTAAGTTCGATGCAAAAAAAGTTAGGGTCTTTGATGTTTTTATTCGCGATGGCATGGACACTGGACGGACACGCGCTGCTGTTCACGTGTCAAAACATTCCCTTAGAGGGAACCAAAAATCTAAAAATAGACAACATGTATCTGCTCAAGACGCGGATGTTTAATGACCTACCCGACCAGCAGGAAATCTCGATATCGAATTTCATTACCTCCAATACCACTGAAATAACCTTCGTCCGCATCCAAGGCTCGCCGGATTTTTTCCAAGTCACCACTAACAACGATCCTGCGAGACTTGCCTACCTGCTGGCTTGGGTCAGCAATCGAGAAAGGGATGGAACATGTGCCATCGAGCTTCAGGGGTATACCAATGGAAACATAACCCGGGAATTTCTCCAGATTCTTGCCATCTATCCCCACGGAACTTTGGCCGTTGGCTTACCGAACACCACGGATCGTCAGGGACTGATCCTGCTCACCAACGACAATGAGATTTAGGCGTTTCATTTATCCCCTACTCCTTTGAGGGGGCTGATTTTCACGAACACGATGGTGAGCACCGGTAGCGCGAAGCCGATGATCGAAACCGTGATCAGCAGCATGCCCAGATCACCGTAGTCCGCCGGGATTATAATCGCCCCCGCAGGATCTTTGACTTCACGCGTGATGTTGAATAACTGGTTCAGGTATTTGGTGCCGAGCTGACTCAACGACAGCGCCAAATTAGTGAACGAAGCCATCACTGCAAAAAAGGTCGCCTTGAGATCAGACGGCGCAGAGTGAGCGATCCAAGCCAGCATTGGGATCATCGCGATCTGCCCCAGTGGCGACTCCAGCGCCGTGTCCACCAGAGCAATGAATCGCGCGTCGACCACACCGTTGGTATGGGCGGCGGTCCACTCGTGCAGACCATAGAACATCCCTAGAATTGGCAACGAGAGTGTGGTGCCGGCAACCGTTAGAAAGCCGATGATATAGGCCATCGATCGTTCGGCCATAAATCGCCGAAATATAAACATGCCCAGCAATGTCAGGCTGCCACCAATTAGGGACAAAACAGAGAGGAACTGTTGGTCAAACTTCAACTCGTCAATCATCCACCATGTGGATCCGGCGCCGGGACTCGGTAATGCCCGGAACACAAACACCAGCAATGCAGTGCCGACCAGGATTCTACGCGCATCTTTATCCAGGGACCGAATCAGGCGATTGATCAGAAACAACACAATGATCATCGATCCGGCGAAAATAATTTCCTGGTTGTAGGAGACACCGCTCAGCCCGATCGAGAGAGTGAACACCACAAACAGCAAACTGCCGCCTAGTATCCACCAATTGGGCTCTGGCGCTTCGGTTTGCGCCTTGAGCATCAGCTTGACTTCCTGTTTGCCAAACCCCTTGAGTCGCAGACGGCGGGCATCCCGGATCTTGAGCATTTCGCTGAGCACCACACCCAATACGGATATCACCGGAATTGCCAACGCCAGGGAGTAGATCATCTGGTATATGTCAACTTTCTCGGCCTCCGGCAACGACACCGCACCCTGAAACATCACAATATTCACCACCGCCACCAGTACACTACCGCCAATAATGGCCACGCGCCCTAAAGTCTGCATGGTGGTGTGCATGAGGCGGCGGGTCTCGCTATCAATCGGTTTCCCCTCGTCATCTACCCGCGGGACCGCCTCCACGGTCATGGCATCCGCGACCACATCCTGAATCACATAACCTACCGGCGCCAATAACGCGCTGACGACGTACCAGGCATCTACCGGCAGGAGTTCGCGCATAAAATCGGGGTACCCGAGCAGACCAATCATGATCACAAGACTCAGCGCGATGAGGGTCGCGCCGAGAAAGACCAGCGCCGACTTCCAACGCCAGAACAGATCCACTAGATGCCCCAAAGGCATCTTGAGCGCCCAGGGGATCCCGGCCCAAAATCCCAAGGCAGCGAGAAATGTGGCAGACAAGCCGAGATAATCCTTGACGAAGAATGTGCCGACAATTCCAGTGAGCCCCGAAACACCGGCCGCCACATACACCATCAGTGGCGGCAGATAGGCCAGACGCATCTCCCGCCCAAGCTCAAGGATATTCCGGTCGATCCAGTGATAGATGCTTTTCATCAACGATACTTACTCATGCATGGGGCTATGAACACAAGCCGCGAATAATCACACACATCTCAATCCCTAGACCTCCAACCTCGGTGGATCGTCCCGATCCCAAACCGATCCTGGATTTGATCAGCAACACTATCCAATTTCGATTGCTTTTTCTCGGCAATATCCTTGAAAAGTTCGAACTGCGGATCTAAGTCATGATCAAACGTGCTGACTCCGATACCCAATAAACGGACTGCAAGAGATGAATTCTGTAATGCTTTAACCAACAATCTTTCTGCCGTGTGCCAAAAATGTGTAGTTACATCGGTGCTTTGTATCAGGCGCTTGGAACGTGTGATGGTAGTAAAGTCAGCAAATCGAACCTTGATTTCGACGGTTCGCGCGCGGCGTTGGTGGCTGCGCAAACGGTGAGCGACCTGCTCGGTCAGCTCCAGCAACACCGACTTGAGGGTATCGACATCGTTAATGTCCCGCTCAAAGGTAGTCTCGTGTGAGATCGACTTGGCCTCGCGATCGCTGACCACAAGCCGGTTGTCTACACCGTGTGCGAGTTGCCAAAATTGATGACCCCACTCACCCAATCGCCGTTCCAATATTTTCCGCGGAAGTCCTCGTAGTTGTGCGATCGTGGCGATACCAAGTTCGGTTAGCGCGCGGTCGGTAGACTTGCCTACCCCCCAAAGCCGGGAGATGGGCAAGGGATCCAGAAAGTCTTGCACATGTTCGGCCGGAATCACTACAAAGCCGTCGGGCTTGTCGAAATCGCTGGCGAGTTTGGCTAAAAACTTGTTGGGTGCCACGCCCACCGAGGCGACCAATCTCAACTCTTCACGGATCTCGTGCTTGATGGCGCGCCCAATGTTGGGGCCCTCCCCCCACAGATTGCGACTGGCGGTAACATCTAAAAACGCCTCGTCCAGCGCCAACGGTTCCACCAATGGGGTATAGCGATCAAGAATGTCCCGGATTTGCCTTGATATTTCAGCGTAATAATCATGGCGCGGTTTGAGAAATATCGCGTGTGGACACAACCGCTGAGCACGACTGGCAGGCATGGCGCTGTGGATACCGAATTGACGCGCCTCATAACTCGCTGCGGCCACCACACCGCGGCCACGCGGAGACCCTCCGACCAGTACCGGTTTGCCCTTAAGCTCCGGCCGGTCACGAATCTCCACAGACGCATAAAACGCATCCATGTCAACATGAATAATGGATCTAGATGTCGTCAACGCAGCAACGACAAAAGTCGTATGCGTAATATGACAGCGGTGCAAACAAACTTGGGATTTTGTGCGCTCACCGATACACGAGCTTGGCGGGAGAAATCAACACGCCAAAATGTTCACACCAAATCACAACACTGCCGTATTTCTTGACGTCGACCCCCTGGGGGATCGGGTAGATTTGACTTCCCTTGAACGCGCGCAACCGCCCGAGATCAACAAACATCGTCGCGGCTACATCCGTGTCGGGGGTAACATCCCCATCGCCCGGCACGAGGTAGACGTGATAGGCGGGCCCCGGGCCCACTTCAAAATCTTGTTCTAAGTGGACGATATCCTTGTACACCGAGGTCTTACCACCACCATAGTGAACTGGATCGATCGGGTTGGCATGTATGAATTCTCCAATTGCCACCTTTTGTTTACTTTCGACATTACCGATTCTCTCATCCGCAACAATATCGGCGAGAAAGATGTACGGATACACGAAGATGCCAACGGCAAACCCGGCAACACCACCAAGAACACCGCCCACAAAAAAGGATAAAATGAGTTTCTTCATGTGCATGCTCCAACTAGTTCGGTGCAAGATGCCGGTACCGGATTGGGCTTGAAATATATACGTCTTTTGCTCGAATTACATCGTGAGAGGTTGCTGTGGACCAACACCGCCAACTCGTTCACGCGACGCATTGATTGCGCGATAAGAGTGTGGTTTGTGGGGCATAGTCGCTATCTTGTACCGGATGTTCCGTATAAATTGTATGGTTTGGGGGACAAAATCACCATTGTGAAATCGCAAAATTTCCGCACCACGCATCGTGATTTGATGACGGCGTGTTGGATGGGGTGAAACCGGATTTCCCATTAGCGTTGTGTGGTCGCCGGGTATCGCCGGAGAAACCACGGGAGTATTTGGATTTGACGGGTATAATAACCCCTCGGCAGGATTCGCGGCGGGATCGAGGTCCGTATGTCAATGAAAATTACCGATGCGCAATACGTATCAAAGCGAAGAGCAACGAAATTCTACTCGTTGAGTAAATTGATCGGTTACTCCGTCTTTCTGGTCACTGCCTTGTTGGCCGGACCAGTCGTTGGCGCAGATGGACTCAAGATAGAACTGAACAAGCTGGAGGAAGCGGATGGTGCATGTCGAGCTTATTTATTATTTGAGAATAAAGCCGCGAGCGCATTTCAGTCGCTGAAATTGGATCTCGTTATGTTTGGACTAGATGGAGTAATTAGCAAACGGTTGGCAATTGAAGGTGGTCCACTCCCGAAAGACAAGACCAGTGTAAAATTGTTCGAGATTAGTGGCCTGAAATGTGAAACTATCGGCCGAATTTTATTGAACGATGTCATAAATTGTCAGGATTCGGCTGGTGAAAAGATGGATGGTTGTATTGAAATGGTCACCGCCAGCTCGAAGAACGAAGTTCCTCTATTCAAGTAACCCGAATTGAACCGAGGGCACGTGCATAGTCCACTAACGCCCCACAAAGACTCAACAAATGGAGGAACTTTTCACAAAAGCGATCGAAGCACTTAGACTGGGCGGCCCAGTCTTGGTGGTTTTGTTTGTGCTCTCAACCATTGCGCTCGCCATCATCTTGATCAAGTTTTTGCAGTTCGCGCTTCTTCGTGTCAGAGACCAGGGATTTGTTCCTCTTGTACTAAACCACTATCGTTCCGGAAGAATTCAAGACGCAATACACGTATTGAGTAGGCGCCGAAGCCCGGTGGCCAGAGTGCTCGAAGTCGCTATCGAGGGAAGGCAACGACGAGATCTCGATGAACACCTAATACGCGAAGAGGTAGATCGCGTGGCGACTGAACATCTGGAACAACTTCGTTCGTATTTGCGGGGGCTCGAGGTTATCGCAGCCTTGAGTCCCTTGCTGGGTCTGTTAGGCACGGTTCTCGGCATGATCGACGCCTTCCAACAACTCGAGCAGGCGGGAAATCGCATCAACGCCTCTATTCTGTCGGGCGGCATATGGGAGGCATTGTTGACCACCGCCGCCGGGCTTGCGATTGCAATACCGGTGCTAGCAGTGCTCAACTGGTTGGAACGCATCGTACAAAAAACCGCTCACACCATGGAAAGTGCAGCGACTCAGGTGTTCACCGTGGCGATACAGCAGCAACCCTGGACCCATGGAATCCCAAACCTACACGCAAATACTCGCCAAAGCGTCGAATAACAGCATTCGGCATCGCCGACCGCTTGTCAGTCTGACGCCACTGGTCGACGTCGTCTTTATCCTGCTTGTATTTTTTATGCTCGCCTCAAGCTTTTCAGATCAGCGCGCCGTGGGATTAATGACGCCCGCGATCGCTGAGTCGGCGCGCACGTCGAAAACGGTTTTGCTGCGCGTGAAACGTAACGGTAGTTTGGACCTTAATGGAGAACCAATTACTGTGAACCAGCTGCAGGCACGTGCGGCGCAATTCATCCAAACCGTCGGGGAGCGTCAGTTCTTGGTACAGCCAGACAAAGGCGTGGCATTACAGCGGGTTGTCGTAGTGCTCGATGCGCTGTACGCGACCGGCGTGCAAGACATTTCCTTGGTACGTAAATAGGCACACAGCATGAAGCTGCGAGGGGTTAGCGACCGAGGTTACAAGGAACCGAGTATTGTTCCGCTGGTTAATATTGTATTTCTGCTACTTATCTTCTTCATGTTGTTGGGACGAATCACATCGCCGGAAGTGCTGGACATACAGCCGCCGGCCTCCGCGAGCGGAGGTCAGATCGATACCCGTCGCGACATTCTGATCCTGATCTCCAATGATGGTCGCGTAGCGCTCGATGATAACGAAATGGAGCAAGATCTGCTGCTGAGCGCGGTGACACAATTGCTGGATGAAGAACCGGCGATGAGGGTGAGAATAAAAGCCGATGCTGGATTAGATGCTGTTACACTAATTCGGCTTATGGAACACTTGAAGGACGCCGGTGTGAAACGACTGCTGTTGTTGACCGAAAGACCCGAACCGTAACCCGCATAGTGCACCAAGGCGCGCTGCGACTATTCATGGTGCCAAGCTAAGAACTTTACCGTGTAACTTAATTGAAATGGCAACATACGAGTCTCCAGGTTATTCCGGGAGAATAGTCGCAGGGCTATCCCGGCCCTGGCTCTATCTCGAACGCCTGAACCTGCGATTCACTCAACCCATAGCTGCGGCTATGGATTTCGTTCTAGCGCGGCACTTGTCCCCGCCTTGTCCCCGCACAGCAGGGGGACAGCAGGGGAACTACGCGCAGGACAAGTCCCTTCGCCAGCTTCCGGGATCCTTGGTGAAATATATGGGCTAATGGTTATTCGCGCATCACACTGGTGGGCGGCGCTATCGGTGGCGACCGCCACTCATGTTTTCGGGCTTCTCTGGTTGAGCCAACCGACAGCACGCGTTGATCCACCTATGGTGAGCACCGGCATCGTCATTGCACTGGAAGACAAGCTTAGACAACAACGGGAGCATGCCGCACCTGTGCCGCAGCCTGCCGAATCAGTTAGCGATATAAGAAGCCAGTTGACTCAGCCGCGTAATGCATTGGATGCCGCAAGTATCCGACCCGCCAAACCGGCGCCACCGGCCTCGCCACCGGAACCAACCAAGGCGCTTACCAGTGAGGCATCGGACGTATTGAGTGCGCCACCGTTGGTGTTGGAAGAACCCCCGGTAAATACTATTACCAACCCGGAGATCCAGGCCGAGGCGTCGCTCCCAAATCCTCAAGCCACGGGTGCGGAGACTGAAAAAAACCAGATTGTCTACGAAGCGGAGCGAGTGGTGAGAGACGTTTCAACCGCAGCGCCACCAGTGGCTGTGACATCATTACAATTAGAGGCCATTCATCCAAATGTAGTAACGGGCAAGGATGTCGCGTCGGTAGAGTACGTTCCATCACCGCGGAACCAATTCGACGAACTCACGTCGGCGATTCCTCAACAGATCAAAAGTGTTCCCGAACGACCCGCTGTGGAAACCGAACCGTTGACACCTGCGGAGGATGTGATCGCGCGTGCTGCGCCAACACCTACCTCACCGGTTCAACAACGGCTGGTGCGCGGAGTGACCGCACAGTACGCCGGGGTGCTCAAGGGATGGTTACAACGCAACATGCGATATCCACGGGATGCGTGGTTGGAGGGACAACAAGGCACGGTCATCGTCCTTTTTACCATTGGGCGCGACGGCAACGTATTAACCTCCAGGTTAGAGCGCAGTTCCGGGCATACGTTATTGGATGGAGAGGCCATGCAGATGGTGAAGCGGGCGGATCCGTTTCCTACGATGCCGCCCGAGATCGTCGGCAATGAACTAGAACTGCGCGTACCGATTATTTTCTACATCAAGGATTACAAACGGCAGCGCGAGATTCCACCCATCTATCTGAAGTAATCACTTAATGTGCGATTACCAATTGCGCAAACCGGACCGGTAATATGGGATGGGTTTTGATTTCCCCGGCTCGGTCCTTTTCAACCACCACCAACTGTTGATCATCGAGCGTACCGAGCGGCAACACCATGCGCCCACCTGGCTTCAACTGTTCCACTAGGGGCGAAGGGATATGCTCCGGCGCGGCGGCAACGATGATCTTGTCGAAGGGCGCATAATCTAACCAGCCGTAGTAGCCATTGCCGATTCGAACTTCCACGTTGTCATAACCGGCCGGGTCTTTCAGACGATCCACGGCATCCGTTGCCAAATCCTGCATGATGTCCATGGTGTATACCTTGGACGCCAAGCGGCTCATCACCGCCGCTTGATAGCCAAGACCGGTTCCGACCTCTAACACTGTGTCCTTGTCATTCAGATCCAATAGATCCACCATCAAAGCGACGATAAACGGCTGCGAGATGGTCTTGTCGTGACCGATCGGGAGTGGACCATCTTCATACGCGTACGCCTGGTACTCCTCAGGAACGAATTCATGACGTGGCACTTCTCCCATGACCTCCACCACCCGCGGAGCCAATACCGCCCGACCAGTCATTTCGCTGGATACCTGGGCGTGGGCCGCGATGACTTTCAGCATCAACCGTCGAAGTTCGGCAAACGCAATTTGTCCCATCAGTAAAACCAATGAACGGCAATATGAATCAGGTTCTTCTTTCTTGTGTCCGATGTCAAGCAGCGGATGTCAATTCAATCGCGAATCAGCACCCAACAGCATCGATTTTCACACCCACCATGCGTGGCTACCTGATCAACGGGCGTAGCGCAGGAGGGGTCGTAGTGTCAGCGGCGTGACTCATTTGAGGTGCTAACGTGGCACTCAGAACCGGTTCGATTCGCTGACGTCTTGGCGCTCGCCTCTTGCGCCGCGCCCGCCGTGGCCACGCACTCCACCAAAGCGTTAATATCGAGGCGCCGAGCAATAACAGCAACCAAGCCGGACTTATTGTGCCAATAATTTTCTTGGCTATTTTTGCGGCGCGGGACCCCATTTTTATCGACTCCACGAGGCCGGTGATGTTACTACCACCTGCGTGTAAGCGCCGGATCCCGCGAGTTCCGAATAGCGAAGTCAACACATAGGTGTCCCGTGCATTGACTTTCGCTGCATCGGCCAGTTTCGACAAATCAGCCGCGGTCTCAACGGCGGGCATCGCCCCGCGCAAAGGGCCCGGCCCAAGCCTCCAGGCTACGTCGCCAACATCTTTGACCATTACACTCAGTTTACCGAAATCACCGGTGCGTAAGGCGTGCCGGCTGGTCACTTTGAGGGTTTGAATCAGCCTCGCGTTCAATGCCCCAACCCGCTTGAGCGCCTTGAGCAACGCCGGCGCCCAATCCATATGCGGCATTAGCGTGGTCGCCAGGCCGGTCGCGGACAGGGCGAGCACGATCTCATCACCGGACCCGTAATGCATCTGCTTCCAGCCCTGAACGGCGATGTCGCGAATATCGCCGATGACAAAAAGATCGAGAGACAAGCTGCCCATCAAGCTGAACAAATCCGCCGGTTCCCCAGTGACGGCGCCAGACACAAACCGGGCGGCGCGTTCACGTACGCCGCGTAGATGAGACTCCGCCTCGAGCGACAAACGCCGCGCATGCCCCATATCTCCGATAGCAGGATGATCCCGCGTGAAGTCCGCGAGCCACTTGGTCTCGGCCCAACGGCGTTGCTGCGCGAGTTGCTCCGCCCTTTCCATTGGGTCGACCGTCAGTACCAATGACGCAGCGGAGTATCGATCCCGCAATTCATAGACCGTCAAGCCCACCACGGCGGCGGCAATCAGCGCGAACGTAAATCGTATGAGAGCGGTGAACATGGTCGCATACTAGGGATATGTTCCAACTATAGCAGCGTGTGCCGCGGTTTGTGCGATCGCGGCAATTTCAGCTTAGTGTTAACCTAATCAGACTATTGCAGCCAGGAGTCGTTATGCCAGATCAGATTGTAAACTACATTAAAGTCCCATCCTATCCAGACAGGACTGGCTGGGTTTGCTTTTTTAGTGATGCTATTCGCACCGCATGGTTGGATCCTGCGACTCGTGCTTCTTTGCTTACTGGTTTACCTGGCAATGAAGGCGGGCAAGGACATCGATCTATGACAACGAAAAATATATTTGCGCAGATTATGGCCGTAGCGCCAGCAACAACACTTTGATCCTGATTTTTGACCCACAAATCGGCCACGCTTTGATCACGGCGGGTGTTTGGCGTTTGCCGGCTCCTTTACAATTCGCAGTCCGACCGTAACTTTCAACCCAAGATCGCGATGAGCCCTCAACCCAGCGTACGTATCCGCGAGATACCATACAACTACACGTCATTCTCGGATCGTGAGATCGTGATCCGATTTCTGGGCGAAGACAATTGGAACTTATTGAATCGCTTACGCGGTTCACGACGGACCGGGCGTTCCGCGCGCATGATGTTCGATGTACTGGGCGATATGTGGGTGGTGACAAGAAATCCGTTCATTCAAGACGATCTGCTTGCTAACCGGAAACGCCGAAATGCGATGAGTCAAGTGATGCATCAGCGTCTCGATCAGATTGTGACACGCGCACAGGGTAATAACGATGCGTTGGCTTTGTCGTCCTCGGCCCGCGACGCGTTGCAACGCTTCTCCAGCTGGTTCGATCGCATCACTCAGCAGCGCCGTGTGGTGCGTCAGCGGTTACGCCGCTGCACACGCGACGACAACATCGATTTCAGCGGCCTGGCCCGCGTATCCCACGTTACCGACGCCACCGACTGGCGGGTGGAGTTACCGCTTGTGGTCATCTATCCCGATGGTGAAGCTGAGGTAGCAGCCATTGTTCGAGCATGCATCGAACTTGGCTTGACCATCATTCCTCGAGGCGGGGGCACGGGTTACACCGGTGGAGCGGTGCCACTGAACGAAGACTCGGTAGTTGTGAACACAGAAAAACTCGAACGCCTGAGCGACGTGCAGATGGTATCGGTCTCCGGCATGACACAACCGATTGCCACAGTGCGGGCGGAAGCCGGCATCGTAACCCGCCGGGTGGCTGAACTGGCGGCGGAGCATGGCAAGGTGTTTGCGGTCGATCCCACGTCCCAGGACGCTTCAACCATCGGCGGCAACATCGCCATGAACGCAGGGGGTAAAAAGGCGGTGATGTGGGGCACCACCCTCGACAACCTTCTGTCCTGGCGGATGGTCACCCCAAGCGGCGAATGGCTGGAGGTGAAGCGCCTGGGGCGTAACCTCGGCAAGATCCATGAGCAGGATCAAGTGGAGTTCCAGGTCACGAGATTCAAGGAGTTGGGGGGAGCGCCGGTCGGTACACCTGAAACACTGCGCTTCTCCGGGCAATCGTTGCGCAAACATGGACTTGGAAAAGATGTCACCGACAAGTTTCTCGGTGGGCTGCCCGGGGTGCAAAAGGAAGGCTGCGATGGAATTATCACATCCGGGGTATTCGTGCTGCATGACATGCCGCGGTTCACTTACACGGTGTGCCTCGAGTTTTATGGCCGCGATCTTAGGCGCGCGGTACCGGCCATTGTTGAGATCAAGCACCATGTCGACGGGCGCGACGGCGTCGCGCTTTCCGGACTCGAGCATTTGGATGATCGTTATGTAAAGGCGGTGGATTACAGCCCCAAGGCCTCCCGGGGTGAATTACCCAAGATGATTCTGATCGCGGATATCTCCGGCAATGATCGGCAGGCCGTGGCGCAAGCGGCCTCCGAAGTGGTGCGCATAGCCAACCTCCGCGACGCTGAGGGGTTTATCGCCACCAGTCCCAAGGCCCGGCAACGGTTCTGGCTCGATCGCGCGCGCACCGCCGCGATCGCCGCACATACCAACGCTTTCAAGATTAATGAAGATGTGGTCATCCCACTGGATAAGCTCGCGGATTACAGTGAAGGCATCGAGCGGATCAATATAGAGCAGTCGATTAAAAATAAGCTGCGCATTGCCGCTGCGGTCACCGACTATCTCACCGGTGATGTGCGGGGGTTACAGGCGGGAACCGAGTTGGAACCCAGTGATGAGACCAGCGCCATTTTGGTTGACAAACGCACAACGGCGCTAGGCGTTATAGCCGACGCCAGCCAACGCTGGCAATCCATCTTGGATCATCTCGACACGCCGGTGGCCGAAGCGCAGAACATGTTACCCAAGACCTTTGCCGCCGATGCGCCGAAGGACGGCACCCTTCTCGGGTTGCTCCTGCGCCGGCAACTGCGCATTTCCTATCGCAGCGAGATGGAAAAACCGCTGAAGGATATCTTTAGCGGCGGCGACATGCAGGTGGTACGTGACCAATTGGATGCCATACACGCCGACATTCGCAGTAGTCGCTTATTCGTCGCCCTGCATATGCATGCGGGAGACGGCAACGTGCATACGAACATTCCTGTGAACTCCAATGACTATGAGATGCTGCACTGTGCAGAACGCATTGTCGATCGGGTCATGTCCCTGGCGCGTTCGCTGGGTGGGGTGATCTCTGGCGAACATGGAATCGGTCTCACCAAGATACGCTATCTCGAACCCGCAGCGGTGCAGGCGTTCGCGAGGTACAAACAACAAGTGGATCCCGACGGACGCTTCAATCGCGGAAAGTTACTCGTCGGGTCGGGCTTACAAAATGCCTATACACCGTCATTGAGATTAGTGCAACAAGAGGCGTTGATCCTGGAAGAAAGTGAGCTCGGCAAGCTCAATGACATGATCAAACATTGTCTGCGTTGTGGGAAGTGTAAACCATTGTGTAATACCCATGTGCCCAGAGCAAACCTGCAATACTCGCCGCGAAATAAAATTCTCGCCACCGGGTTAATCATCGAGGCATTTCTCTACGAAGAACAAACACGTCGCGGATTGTCACTGCGGCACTTTGACGAAATGAACGACGTCTCGGACCACTGCACGATCTGTCACAAATGTGTCAATCCGTGCCCGGTAGACATCGATTTCGGTGACGTGACGATACACATGCGTAAGATTCTAAGAGAACGCGGCAAGCGGCATTCTAGCATTGGCACCACACTGGCGATGGCGTTTCTCAACGTCAAGGATCCGGCGATGATCAACATCATGCGCAAAGCTATGATCGAATGGGGATACCGGGGACAGCGGGCCGCTTACCGTTTGTTCCAGGGTATTCCTGGTCTCCACACCGATAAACAACGACCGCCGGCGACCACACGTAAACCAACAGTCACGGAACAAGTCATCCATTTCGTGAACCGGCCCCTGCCGAAGACGCTGCCGCGCAAGCCGATGAGATCGCTGTTGCAGCTAGGAGACCATGAGACCATACCGATCCTGCGCGATCCGGTCAGAGTTACCGAGGACTCCGAGGCGGTGTTCTACTTTCCGGGGTGCGGATCGGAACGGCTATTCAGCCAGATCGGCCTCGCGACGCTCGCGATGTTGTACGAGGCGGGCGTGCAGACGGTGTTACCTCCGGGATATCTTTGTTGCGGTTATCCTCAAACATCCAGCGGCGACATTATTAAAGGCAGTCAAATCACCACCGAGAACAGAGTACTGTTTCATCGGGTCGCCAATACCCTTAACTACTTAGATATCAAAACAGTGATTGTTTCCTGTGGAACATGCATGGATCAATTGCTTACCTACGAATTTGAGCAAATCTTTTCTGGATGCCGATTACTCGATATTCATGAGTATCTTATGGAAAAAGGATACGGCCTCGAAGGCGTGAGCGCTATTGAATATATGTACCACGATCCATGTCACAGTCCGATGAAAACGCATAACCCGTTAAGCGTTGCTTCAAAACTGATCGGTCAACCCGTATTGCTGTCTGATAGGTGCTGCGGTGAAGCGGGAACATTTGCGGTGGCGCGTCCGGACATCGCAACCCAGGTGCGTTTCCGTAAACAGGAGGAATTAGAGAGAGGAATTCGCAAGTTAATCGGCAAGCGGCGCGTTCAAAACGGCGCGGTAAAACTGCTCACAGCGTGCCCTGCCTGTCAGCAAGGTTTGGCACGCTACGCCGATGACACTGGGCTGAAGGTAGATTATATTGTAGTGGAGCTGATCAAGCGATTAACGGGTGACGACTGGCTGGACACGTTCGTGAGCAAGGTAAATTCGGGCGGGATCGAGCGTGTGCTCCTCTAGAGAGACCGACCCGGGGAATTTTCGGCACATCACTGTCTTCAGACCAGTAGCCGTCAGTCCGCAGCAGGACTACTTTTGTCGCGCGACGACTCAATATTTAGCTTCCATTATCGCCAACCTTTGTTAAACTTTAACAGTTGACGTAAACAAAAAGTGCTTATGTTTGGTTCATCAAGAGTTTAAACAAAAACGGTGGACAAGAGACGGTTCTTAAAGACGGTAGGGGGGATTCTCATTTCGGCCTCCGCAGGTGGTGTGTCCACCTCGGCCTATGCACTGATCTGCCGCCCTGAAGATTCCTATTTTGAAAAGGTGCGCAATTTTGATGCGGACCACGTCGATGATGTTCACCTCTCCTCAGATCAAATGGTCATCTTGAAATCGGTGGTGGCCCGGCTGCGGCGCGTGCGCGGTATCGTAGGTCATGGCAATTTTGCGTTATTGGATTTTGACAAAACGCTACGCGTCAGTAGGAACTATTCCAAGATCGGGCGATTCATGAAAAAGGAAATTGACTTTCTTGAAGACATATTTTACCGGGATGCAGCGCGTTATGGATTTTACGGGGAAAAGGTCTTGAGTGGCCTTACCGATCGGGTACCCAATCGGAACCGCACCAAAGTTCGTCGCACCGGGCAATACCTGTTTAAGGGGACGCCATTGGTGACTTATAAGCAAATACGTGACAAGTTGGGGAAAGATGTCGTGCTCACTTCGGGTGTACGGGGAATTACCAAACAGATGTATTTGTTTCTCGCTAAGGCACAACACACCAAAGGCAACCTCTCGAGCGCATCACGTTCACTGGCCCCACCGGGCTACTCATTTCATGCCGCGGGTGATTTCGATGTCGGGAAGCGAGGATGGGGGGCGCGCAATTTTACTTCAGACTTTGCGAAAACCGACGAGTTCAAAAAATTGGTCGATCTGGGCTACGCACGGTTACGCTATCCCCCGGACAACCTCCTCGGGGTGCGTTATGAACCGTGGCACATCAAGGTCGTCTAAAATCACATGAAAATTGGAATCAGCACCGCAACTGTGATTCCTGCATTATTAACGCGAATTTTTGTCAGGTATCTTTTTCACCCCGGGGAAAGAGGCCACAGCTCGATACTTTCCGCCGCGTGGAATAAGTTTGCTCTATATCTCACCGCAACCCACCCGACGTCCAAGCGAGTTCGTCACCGCATGACCCGAGGCTCGAAATGCCGTTATCAATGGTATTGCTTTCATTGTGGCATGAACTATGCTTTACGCTAAATGAGGAGGTGACTCTTCGATTACCGCAGCTCGGAGAGACAAGAGATGAGTAAATTCAACTGCGCTCGTGAATATCGGCTAAGCAAACGTCGTTATGATGGGGTGAATATCTTCCATCACGATCCCAATCCGCAAATTTCTGGTTTCGGAATAGGTGCTGTTGTGCTGGCCACCGCCACGGTCGTAGTTGGGTTGATCATGTTTGGTTTTTTGGCCTGAGCGGCGGCGTCTGCCATGGTTGGCGCATCAGGCCAGGACCGATACCAGATAAACCAGATATAAACCACCATTCACACACAACTGCCATATCTTGAGCTTTCCCCGTTGCATTGCCGCGCGCACCCATAATGCCGCAACGTATGTAATCATCACACCCAGGGCGACCTCGCGCCGCGGTTCCCAGGGGGTAAGCAAAATCCCGATTGCCGGCAGTAACGTACCCTGGAACACCATGGCGCCGGTGATGTTGCCAAATGCCAAAGTGTCCTTCCCACGCCGAATCCAAAGGATGCTGTTGACCTTCTCGGGCAGCTCCGTGGCGATCGGGATGATGAGCAGTGACAGTAAAAGCGCCGATACACCGAGCATGCTTGCCGTGTGTGCGACACTATGAATAAAACCCTTGGCACCGGCTACTAGCAAGGCCAAACCGAGTGCTATTTGAAACATGACGATCGGCATGGTATCCGGCAGCCCCAACCACATGATCAATAAGTTCTTGTGACTTTCGGTACCGTGTCCGTCTTTCACCAACTTTGCTGACATTCGCAAGGTCATCAGCACGTAAATAAAATAGGTGACTACCAATCCGGCTGCAATCATGGCCCTTATCGCCATCCACCGATGAGGAATAAACAACGCGACGGTCGCCAATCCAAACGCGAAAAGAAAAAAGTTGGTATCACGTTCCAGACCAGTTCGTTCGGGTCTCAATACACCGGACAAACCACGGCGACGTGCCACTGACAACGCCATCAGACACAAGGCCACGGTGGATAGCATCAGCGGAGCCCCGAGAATTGCCCCCACACCGATCTCTTCATTGAGTTCTTGACTTTGGGTTCCGGCGAGCAAAGCAAGTATCGGGATCATGCTTTCTGGCATCGCCGTGCCCACAGCGGCAAACAAAGATCCGGTCACGCCCTCGGAAATTTTCAACCGCTCGCCAAGATGCTCCAGGGCATTGGTAAAGATTTCGGCGGCGACGACGATAATGACCAGTGACCCTATAAGCTGGATATACAAATTCATTCGGAAAAACCGGTTAGGCTGTACGTGGCATTAGCAGATCGGATGCTCCCGGGGCTGGGTACAAATCAATCATTGCGCTCTAACTATCTGTTCAAAAATATGTAATGTTATAAGAATATCTAACGCCGCATGGAGAAGTCCAAACCTTCGTACTAGACTTAAGGTTATCCAGCCCACCGAAGATGGGGACGTTCTTGTACTGCTACATAACAGATGCAGATAGTGGAGATATCCTGCGATGAACGACCAGGGACTCGAGCATCGGCGCGAGGTCAGATATCAAGTAAAAGGCGCCATTGAGGGTTATATTAATCTCGCTCCCGGCGATGATAATATCCCATTCACAATCCTGAATGTTTCAAAATCGGGCATGTGCATCTCCACGCATCGGCGGTTACCGGATGAACCCGAATTAACACTCATCGTCAATCAATTGATAGCACAGGTGTCAGTAGCGTGGATGATACCCGATAGTTCGCCCAATGGAAGTTTCAGGTACGGTATTGGCAAGCTGGCTGAAGAAATTGATTTCGTCGATGCCCTGCAAGCCAACGGACTATTGTCCGCGAATGCCATGCGTACCACGACTTCGGAGTCGGAGGCCTTCGTAGACGAGTTCTTCACGGCGACGGTCAAAAGGTAGTATCAATCTTTCTTCCCTTTGCATCACGGCCGAAACAATCAGGATTGGCCCACAATGCAAGATCGGCGCGCAAATTTATCACTGCACGTTATCCATAAACCCTTCCGGTGTAATCGCGACCCGGGTGGCGGATCAATATGCTCGCCGCGACCATGCCTTCTATCACCTTGCGCGATGTCCCAATGCTGGCCCGATAACGTTGCACCAACCGAAACTCATTGGGAATGGCCTGTCCCGGTATCCGCTCTCCTTGCATCAGGTTGTTGACGATTTCATGTTGTACCGCCATATACCGCGGACCGGTGGTGGTACTGCCGATGTAACAGGCTTCATTCATGGTGTCGTTAATTCATCTAAATCAATTAGTTGATTGAATGATGGCGGTGTCCTAAAGTCGCCGCTATACCCCACTGACATCCGGGAGTTTGTGCATGATTCAATTTCTTGCCGTTGGATGATCTATCCAACGCCGCCGCCGAGGCAGCCGCTAACAATATCAAGGGCACTATGGCGATCCCACACGCTTACGGCCGCCTGCAGTTTGGCGAGGATCTGGAATTGTTCTTCCGCACCCTGATCGGCACCGGCGCCAACCCCAACGTCGCTGCGGCAGTTGTAATCGGCATCGAGCCCGGTTGGACTAATCGGGTGGTGGACGGAATCGCCAACACCGGAAAACCGGTGGCGGGGTTTGCCATCGCAAAAAAACGGTGATATCAGCACTATCGCCGCCGCGAGTCGTAAGGCGAAAGAATTCTTGCAATGGGCATCGGAACTCAGGCGCGAAGAGTGTGGTGTGTCCGATTTGTGGATCTCGGTCAAATGCGGCGAATCGGACACCACCTCGGGACTCGCCGCCAACCCAACGGTCGGTAATCTGATCGATAAGTTGGATCCCGTTGGCGCCACCACGTGTTTCGGAGAGACTTCGGAAATCACCGGCGCCGAAGAGATTTGTGCTGCGCGGGCGAAAACGCCGGAAGTGGCTAAGAAATTCAAGGACCCCTGGCAAGCCTACATGGCCGAGGTCATCGAGCCGTACAAGACCAGCGATTTATCGGAAAGCCAACCCACTAAAGGCAATATCGAGGGTGGGCTTACGGCTATTGAGGAAAAGGCCTTCGGTAATCTGGAAAAGATTGGAAAGAAAACCCGCTATATCGATGTGTTAACACCCGCGGAACAGCCCAGCAAGGGTCCGGGATTGTATTTCACGGATACATCATCGGCGGCGGCGGAGTGTGTTACCCTGCAGGCGGCGGCGGGTTTTGTGGTCCATTTGTTTCCGACCGGCCAAGGCAATATCATTGGTAATCTTATTGAACCGGTAATTAAACTCACTGGAAATCCTCGTACCGTACGCACTATGAGCGAACACGTGGATCTCGATGTGTCCGGCTTATTGCGCCGCGAAATGAATTTGGAAGAGGCAGGCGATCAATTAATCGAAACGATGATTCGCACCTGCAACGGCCGGCTGACGGCAGCGGAGGCCCTGGGCCACCGTGAGTTCGTGCTCACAAAATTATATCGAAGCGCGTAGAAGGTTTGTATTAACGATCTAACGGGAGGTAAAAATGTTGACCACTGTAAAGCGGGTAATCCTGGCGCCGTTGACTGCGGCGTTGATGCTATTGTCGGCGGGGGCTATCGCCGAATATCCGGAAAAAGCAATAAGTTACGTGATTCCATTCGGACCGGGCGGCGAATCCGATATCACCGCCCGCCACCAGCAACCGTTCTTCAAAAAGAAGTTTGGAAAGGACCTAGTCGTTTCCTACAAGCCTGGTGGGGGTGGCGCGGTCGGTTGGGCGCAGCTCAACGACATGCCTGGCGACGGCTATAACATCATGGGCGTCAACCTCCCCCACATTATCGTCAAGCCGCTGCAAAAGGATGTGGGTTTTAAAACTAACGACCTGGCGGTTATCTACATGTTTCACTACACCCCGGATGCGGTGGTGGTGACGACGGACAGCCAGTTCAAGACCCTGCAAGATCTGATCGACCACGCCAAGAAGAATCCGGGCAAGGTCACGTTCTCGGGCTCCGGCAAGGGCACTGCCAATCATCTCGCCCAAGTGACGTTTGACAAACTGGCTGGCACCAAGACGACCTATGTGGCCTTCAAAGGAACCGGCGCATCGGTGACCGCGTTGTTGGGTAATCAGGTGATGGGGCAATGGGGCTACACCTCGGTGGGAGCCAAACACTCCGACAAGGTACGCTTATTGGCGGTGGCGATGGAACAACGGCATCCCAGATTTCCCGATGTGCCCACATTCAAAGAGCTGGGTTTTGACATCGTCTCCGGCGCCTATCGCGGTATCGCGGTACCGAACTCGACGCCTGAAGACATCCGCGCAAAATTATCCTCTTTAATTGACCAGATCAACGCCGATGCCGAGTTCAAGAAAAAAATGGAAAACGATGGATTTGCACTGGTAAATGTGGATTACAAGGGCATGCAGGCATTCATGGAGGAAAAAAGGAAAGGCTATGTCGCAGCCGCCAAGGAAGCCGGCGTCATTAAGTAATTTCATCGAGGTTGGCCGCCGCTGACTCGCGGCGGCCAGTCGTATGGACAGCCTCGGTTATTTACTCGCAGCGCTCACGCCCTACCATGTAGCGCTGGCAATCGGCGGCGTGGTGGCGGGAACCGTCGTCGGCTCGCTGCCGGGGCTGACCGCCACCATGGCGGTGGCGGTGTTGATACCGATCACCTTCTCCATGCAACCGGCATCGGCGTTGATCCTAATGGGTGCCATTTATACCGGCGCCATCTACGGTGGCGCCTACGCCGCGATCCTGCTGAATACACCCGGTACGCCGTCGGCGATCGCCACCACCTTCGACGGTTATCCGATGGCCAAACGCGGCGACGGCGATCTAGCGATTACCCTCGCGTGCATTGCTTCGGTATGCGGGGGGTTGGTCGGGGCGCTGTTCTTGTTGTTTCTGGCACCACCGCTCGCCAATGTGGCGCTCTCCTTCGGACCCGTCGAGTATTTCTGGCTGGCGATCCTCGGCCTGACCCTGATCTCGGCGCTGTCACAGGGAAATCTGCTTAAGGGCCTGATCGGGGCCTGTTTTGGATTGTTGCTGTCCTGTATCGGTGTCGCTGAAATCAGCGCCGACGTGCGCTTGACCTTTGACAGCCAGACCCTGCTCGGTGGCATCGAAACGGTCTCGGCGTTGATCGGCCTGTATTGCATTCCGGTTTTGATCGATCTCGTCGCGACCCCCGACCGCCATCTCAAGGTGGAAAATGTCTCACGCGGATACCGGCTGCATGAGGCGCTGGGTATCTCGTGGCGAAACAAGTTCAACCTGGCGCGCAGCTCTGTGCTTGGCACCCTGGTCGGGATCTTGCCGGGGGCCGGGGGTTCCATTGCCGGATTGGTCGCCTATTCCGAAGCGCGGCGATCGTCGAAACAGCAGGGAAGCTTCGGCCATGGCGCCCCGGAGGGGGTTCAGGCCACTGAGTCGGCCAACAACGCGACCGTGGGCGGTGGTTTCATCCCCACCCTGGTGCTCGGCATCCCCGGCACGCCCCCGGACGCCGTGATCCTCGGTGCGTTGCTGATCCAAGGCGTACGCACCGGTCCCAACTTGTTTACCGAACATGGCTCAATTGTCTATGTCTTTATTTGGGGACTGTTGATCGCCACCGTGCTCATGTTGCCGATCGGCTTGTTGATCGGCCGTTACGCCTATCGTTCCATCGTCACCGTGCCCAAGGCGCTGCTGGTGCCCACCGTCGCTTTCATGACGTTGATCGGGACCTATGCGATTCGAAATAGTGTTTCCGATGTCGCGATCATGATCATCCTCGGCGTATTGGGATGGGTCCTGGGGCGGTTCGGATTCAGCGCATCACCCATCGTGTTGGGACTGATACTGGGATCTATCGCCGAGCAGGGTTTCGTGCAAGGATGGATCATCGGCGCGGCGGCAGAGAATCTATGGGGCGAGTTCTTCGGCCGGCCGATCTCGGTGGGCATCTTCGCATTCATTTTGTTGTCTTTGTTTTCACCTCTGTTGTTGAGCCGTTTTCGCGTCAAACGGGAGATGGCCCGTGCCGACTGAGCTGCAATCCCGCGACACCGGCGGCATGATCGTCGCCGCGATTTTCATTTTGATCGGCGTGTTAGCGTTGTGGGACACCTTCGATTACACCGATGCCGACTCGTTTGTGTTTCCCCGCACCGTTGCCGGATCGATGATCGTTTTTTGTATCGCCTTGATCGCCTGGAGTCTGGTACGCCCGATTGACGTCGAATCGCGAGGAGCCGAATCGACACCACGCCGCGTGGGCCTGGTGACCGCGATGCTGATCGCCGCGGTGCTGATGCCCTACACCGGGTTCTTGTTATCCGGCCTGTTGGCATTTGCCGCGATCGTGTGGCTGGCGATGTACGATCCGTGGACGCGTGGGCGGTTAATTGTCTATCCGCTGGTTGGATCCGCCATTGTGTTGGGATTCTATTTTCTATTCACCAAGGTATTGTTGGTCCCCCTCCCTACCGGACGTCTTTTTATCGGATAGGTCTATGCGGATTGTCGAAATACGCGAGCGCAACGCGTCTATTGGTTCGTCAATACGCAATGCCTACATTGATTTCAGCCGCATGACAGTCAGCGTCGTCGCGTTGATCACCGATGTGGTATGTGACGGTTCGCCGGTCGTCGGCTACGGTTTCTGCTCCAACGGGCGGTATGCACAAGGCGGCATACTGCGAGAGCGATTTATCCCCCGCATTATGGATGCCGATCCCGAACGCCTGCGCACCGACGCCGGTGACAATCTCGATCCTTTCAAGATTTGGGACACATTCATGGCCAATGAGAAACCGGGGGGACACGGCGACCGGGCGGTGGCGGCCGGCGCCTTGGACATGGCGGTATGGGACGCGGTGGCCAAGATCGCGGGGCAGCCGTTATGGCGGTTGTTATCCGATCGATACAACGGTGGCCAATGTGATCAGCGGGTCCTGGTATACCCCGGTGGCGGCTACTACTACCCGGGAAAAGAACTCGCGCAGCTCCAGACCGAGATGCGGGGATATCGTGACGCCGGCTATCGGGTGGTGAAGATGAAAATCGGCGGCGCCGACCTCGACACCGACCGGCGTCGTATTGAAGCAGTGCTCGAGGTGGTCGGTGACGGCCACAATCTCGCGGTGGATGCGAACGGCCGCTTCGACTTGCGGCAGGCGTTGGCGTATGGCGAGGCGATGCGCGACTATGATCTATTCTGGTACGAGGAACCCGGGGACCCGCTGGATTACTTGCTGCACGCCACCTTGGCGCAGCATTATCCCGCCGCCATCGCCACCGGGGAGAATCTGTTTTCTCATCAGGACCTGGTAAACCTGTTGCGTTACGGTGGATTGCGGCCGGACCGGGATTGGGTTCAGCTCGACCCTGCCCTGAGTTACGGGCTCACCGAATATATGCGGGTAGTGGAGGCGACCGAGGCCCACGGTTGGTCGCGGCGTCGGCTCATTCCCCATGGCGGACATCAGTTGGCGTTGAACATCGCCTTGGGTCTCCAGACCGGCGGTGCGGAATCCTATCCCGGCGTGTTTCAACCGTTTGGTGGATTCGCCGATGCCATACCCATCGTCGACGGTTACACCCACGGTCACGACACCCCGGGTATTGGCGTGGAACTAAAGCAAGACCTATACGCTGAATTGCAACGTCTTACCGAGGACTGAGATGGCTAAGATCCTGATCACCGAGTTTATGGATGAAGCCGCGGTCGATGATTTGCGTCGCGACTTTGAGGTTTACTACGATCCGGATCTGGTGGACAAGCCCGAACAGCTGTTGAAACGCATAACCGACACCGACGGCTTGGTGGTGCGCAATCGAACCCCGGTTCGCGGCGCATTGCTGGAGCGAGCGCAGCGCTTACGGGTGGTCGGCCGCCTGGGAGTGGGGCTGGACAACATCAACGTCGCGGAATGCGAACAGCGCGGCATTACCGTGTGTCCCGCCACCGGCGCCAACGATGCTGCGGTGGCGGAATACGTCATCGCTACCGCAATGTTTCTACTACGCGGCTGCTACCGGGCCAATGCCGCGGTCATTGCCGGGGATTGGCCGCGGCAACCATGCGTCGGCCGGGAAATTCAGGGCAAGATGCTGGGCCTCGTGGGTTTCGGCGGTATTGCACGCCAGACCGCAGACCGCGCCCGGGCACTGGGCATGACGGTGGCTGCTCACGACCCGTTCGTGGCCGGCGACGATGCCGCGTGGGACGGCGTCCAGAAGCTGGAGCTGGGACCGGTGTTCGCGGGCGCGGACGTAGTCAGCATCCATGTCCCACTCAACGACGCCACCCGTGGGCTGGTCGACGCGACATTGCTCGCGGACATGCGACCCGAAGCGGTGTTGGTCAACACCGCGCGCGGCGGCATCGTCGATGAACAAGCGGTCATCGACGCGCTGGTCGCTGGCCGGCTCGGCGGTGCGGCGCTGGATGTCTACGCAACCGAACCATTGACCGCCGCCGCAGGTGGCTGTTTTCGGAACGTACCGAATCTCATCTTGACGCCGCACATCGCCGGGGTGACGGAGGAATCCAACGTACGGGTCAGCGCGGTAACCGCCAGTAACGTAAAGCGGGTGTTGGCAATGGCATGAACGATGTTATCGCATTACCCGTCGATCAATGCCGGTCGCTGGGCGTCGCGATCCTGCTGCACCACAACACCAGTCAGGAAAATGCCGAGTGCGTGACCGATGCGCTCATCGCCGCCGAGATCGACGGTCAGTCCGGACACGGTTTGTCCCGATTGCCGAGTTACGCCGCGCAGGCGGCGGCGGGTAAGGTCGACGGTCATGCGCTGCCGGTTGTCCGGCATGTGGCTGCGGCGGCGGTGCGTGTGGACGCGGGCAACGGCTTCGCGTTTCCGGCACTAGCTAGAGCGATCAGCGAACTGGATACCCTGGTCGCCGACACCGGGATCGCGGTCGCTGCGGTGCATCGGTCTCATCATTTCGGTCAGGCGGGTTATCACGTGGAGCAACTTGCCCTGCGTGGGCGGGTGGGCCTGATCTTCGGCAACAGTCCCAAGGCGATTGCCCCGTGGGGAGGACGAAGCGGGGTGTTCGGCACCAACCCGATCGCGTTTGCGGTACCGCGCGCCAACCAGCCGCCGTTGGTCATCGACCTTTCTTTAAGCAAGATCGCGCGCGGCAAGATCATGGTCGCCGCCCAGCGCGCGGAACCCATCGACCCCGGTTGGGCCCTAGATCCCGAGGGACACCCGACCACCGATCCGCAGGCGGCGATGGCGGGCACCATGCTGCCGATGGGCGACGCCAAGGGGGCCGCCTTGGTGATGATGGTGGAGATCCTCGCGGCGGCGTTGACCGGGGCCAATTTTGGATTCGAGGCGTCGTCGTTTTTTAACGCCGACGGACCGCCGCCCGGCGTCGGTCAACTGATGATCGCAATGCATGGGGAGGCGTTGTCCGGCGGCACCTTGACCAAACGCCTCGAGACGCTCATCGCGGCGGTGCTCGAGCAACCCGGCACGCGTCTGCCGGGCAGCCGGCGCCGCGACGCCCGCGCGGACGCAGAGTTCATCAACATCCCCCGAACCTTACACGACAAGTTACAATCTTTATTGGGAAATACTGACGAATGACTGCGTGGGTGCCGCATGTGTCTTGCTGAAGGGGACCCGCGAGCTGCGAGGTATCGTGCCTGAATGGTCCCCGCAAAGCAGGGGAAAGGCACTGTCCCGTAGTTTGACTATCTTGGTCCCAGGTATGTGGAGAACACGCACTAGTTGATGGTGCGGTCAGCCGGCGCTGCCGCCGCGGACTTGGCGATTTTCAACTCAAGACCCCAATTGGCTTTTGACGTGCAGTCGGCGATCAGTTTGCACAACGAATGGGTGAGCGTGCGATCCACAACGAACTGCACGCTGCGGCCCTTAGCGGTACCGAATATCATCTGCGTGCGGCCATTATCCAATCGCTTGGTGCTGAGCTTGGTGATCAGGAACGGAACCTGATTGACCGGTTTGAGCTGAGGCGGGGTTTGGTAGCTCTTGGTGAACCGAGTTTTGCTGATCGCCTCCTCATGCCGGAACGAAAGCACTTCTTGCTTGGACCGGGTGTCCGATTGTCCAACGACACTTGGATCGGACTCGAGCATCTGTAGCATCACCGGCCACAGGACTGTTATGAACCGGCGCGTCAGCCACATACGCATCTCGGTGTTGTCGATGGTGCTGACACGTACCAGTATGCGGTCCTGGGCAGGGACGTAGTTGACGAAAATCTGCTGGATGCCGCTCATTTACACGTGTTCCCCGCCCGCATAGGGCACCAACCATACCGGATGATAACGAAGTGATTGGGCCACGCCGCGCGCAGCAGACCGGCGCGGACCGCCTCGATGAGACGGTCATCCATCTCGCCCGGATGCCGCCGATCGTCTACTGCACCTAGCCCGCATTCCTGACCAGGGCGGCGCAAACTCCGACTCCGCGGTAGAGTGTAAGGCATCGGGCCAACGCCACGTTGTACAGGGTGTTACTGCAATCGCGGCTATCCCGGGCCTGACTCGCCCTCCCACACCTGCGCTTGAGCTTCATTCGACCCAAAGCATGGGTCTCACTCCAGGCGCGGCGCGCGGCTGCGCGACCCCTGAGTCAGCATCCGGGATCCTGGTAAGAAATGCAGGCTGGGTCTTGTGTTGCGGCCTGTAATATGGAGAAAAATACTCTCGCTTACTTACACGCCTGACTCGCATAAAACGCGGCAATATCCTTGATATCTTCGTCCGACAGGGCGCCGACCATGGCCTTCATGGTGGCATCGTCACGTTTTCCCGATTTGTAGTCATTCATGGACTTAACCAGGTACCCTTCCTGCTGCCCAGCCAAATTGGGGTTAGCCGGGAGGGCGCTGATCCCGGTGGCGCCATGACAGGCGGCACATGTTGCGGTCTTGGCCTTTCCCTTGGCGGCATCACCTGCCAGGGCCACGTTACCCTGCACGCTCAACGCCAACGCTATCATGATGAAAATCGTATTGATGTATGACACAGCCTTACCTCCGTTATTTGTTGTCAACTCGAATAGTGAAGTTCAATTCTACGCAAAACTTCTCCTATTGTGACATATCATACACGGTCAAAACCGGTATTTCTTTCGATCCGGCGTACCACTTCACGGATCCGAGCGGGAAATTCGGTCACCACCATGAACGACATGTTACCGATTATCTTACTTGACGGCCAAGCGTTCGTACATGCGTGTGATTGCATCCATGCTCACGAGGATCGACCCGCTGGATTCACTCACGACGAGACGGAACGAATTAGCGTCTTTGAGTTCGAGAGAGATCTCAAACCACATCCATAAAACATCAACTGCATTGAGTTCCCGCAATATCTCATCGGTGTTTTCTGGCGCGGCGATGAGAGCGTCCAGGGCGTCGCTGAACTGTTTATTAGCGACTTTGATTTGGTCGTTGATTTGAGGATCTTTGAATCCCCACGAGTACAGCATGTAGAGCTTGGCGAGTCGCTGCGAAAGCATACGTTGACGACCCGCGATGTTCACGAGTGGCGCCACGGATCCACCTGCTTGGGTCTCCAACAACTCCACTACGCGCTGAGAGGCGTTCAACAACTCTTCGCTGAGAGCCTGTAACGGGCCCGCATTTTTGCGGCTAACCGTACCCAGGGCGAGTGGTTTGAATTCAAACCAGAGTTTCGAGACTCGGAACAGTGCATTCTGTGTTTCCTTATTTACGTCGAGGCGCTGCAGATACTCGAGTTGCCGATCGAATGAGGCTACCGCCTCTTTCAAGTCCTTGCTGGCGCGCTCGGGCAACACATCGAGGCCGATTTCACAATACGCCTTGACTATACGCTGGCTGAGCATACGCTGACGCCCCGCTACGTTTACTGCGGCTGCAAGCGCTGCGTCATCCGCATACCCGACCGGTACACCACAGGGTAGCACTAACAGCATTATCCACAATGCGAGGAACCCCAATGATCCGTGAATGGTCTTGTTGGGCAAACCAATATACCCCCGGACTGGCTTGTCAGGCCTCCGCGTGCTCACGGCATCACCGGCAGACCGAGCATCGCCAGCCCGCGTGTCAGGTGTTCGTTAGCCTGCTCCATGCCGGCAATGGCTGTCTCGTAATCGTTTGCCGCGACCTGTGCCTCGGCCGTTTCGTGTGCTTTCCGACCCTTACTGATGTAGCGTTCCACGAGCTTGCGAATACCGGCGGCAGCACTGCCTTTCTCCAGAACCATCTGCGCCAAAGCTTGTTGCGTCTGATACCGCTGTTTCTCATAATCGAATTCGGCTGCCGGTGTCGCGAACTCGAGCCGATAGATTATCGTTTCGGATCCGTGCAGCGACGAGAGGCCGGCGGCAATAGTTTCGTAGACATCAACCAGGACCTCATTGGCTTTTTCGTATTGACCCATCTTGGCGAGTTTAGCCGCCTGCGCCAACTCTGCATCTAGGCTTTCCACTTCGATGAGTATCGTCTTTGCAGCAGGCCTTGCCTTTAACGCCGCTTCCAACGGTTGCCGGAAGGTGCGCACCCCCGCGAAAAGTTCTTCAAAACGTGCGCGATGCAGAGCGGGTGGTGAAGCCTGCCGGTTCGCGAGTCGAGATGCCGCCGATAACTCTTTCAACGCTGCGTCCGCGAGTTCTTTGGCCCGATCGACGTCACCAGCATCCAGCGAGTCGCGGGCATCCACCATCAGCCCACGAGTGCGAGCGAGGGCCGTCGCCACTCCCCAGCATTGCTCGCGAGGATCCGCTCAGCAGTTGGGGATGCGAAGTATTGATTGAGGACGGCGAGCTTCTGCATTACCGTACGAACACCGCTCCCTTCCTGGGCGGTGGCGGCAAAAGCAGCAAAAACGAGGAAAACAAATGCCACTAACAGGCTCAACTGACGCGCGGCGCGCTCTGGCCCGCACATTGCACTAAGGTGGCGAACAGAGAGGCCAACAAACTGTTCGAAATTAAGCATTTGAGAAGTACAAATCAGAAGCGAACTCCGGGGGTTTCAATTGTCAGCCCGTTACCGCGCCCGGTGACGTAAACTTCCAAGGCCGTATAATCGTCGTTGCCGGGCGGCATCTCGCTGGCACGGAACAGGCGATAACACTCGTTGAACGTACTGTGCAGACCGTCGACTCTGCCATGCTGAAGACGGTAAGCGGGATAGCCATTGGCTTGCCCCTGAGACAAAGTGTTTCCCCGGATTTTTTTGCCGATGTTATTATCGTGGCAAACTGAACATGCCATATCCAGCTGTCCCGCCCGGGTCCGGTAGATCGTCTCACCTCTTTCGTAATAGGGCTTCAAGGGGCCATCGACTTGCACGTTCACCTTCTCTCCACGAGCGAGGTTATGAACAAATACCTCCAGCTTGATCACCGCCTCACTATCGTAAGGAAGCGGATGATAGCCCAACTGCTTGGTCCAGCAGGCGTTTACCTGTCCCTGCAGAGTGACGGGTTTGCCCAGCTTCTCGTTGAATACCGGGTACTGGGCGATCCTCTTTGGATCGAGCTTGCTGCCGTTCTTACCGTGGCAGGACGCACAGGTCTTGTCGTCTTTGCTTTGCAGGTTGTTGAACATCTCTCGCCCCGCGTCCACCCACTGCATACCTGGGTTGAGGAAGTCATCGTCCTGCATCTGTTGCGTTTCTTTTTGCAAGAAGTCATAACCGGAGACGGGCCCGGTAGTCTTGGCCATGGACAGCGATTCAGTAGCGATGGCCGCTGACGCCCCACCCGCTCCGAGCGTGAAAACAAGGGACACCAACCCGCAACGTACTAAGGACTTAATATACATTTGCTACCCCCCGCTTATTTCAAAGTTTCCAGATAGGCCACCACGTCCTCGATCTCCTGTGCCGTTAGCACGGTCTTGCCCTGATATCGCTTCGCGACGCGGTGAAGTTCGGCCGGATTCTTATAGAAACTCGGCATCAGTGTCGTGGGGTTTAGCTGCTTCATGTCCACCAGGACCAGTCGGAGCTGGGCTTCGGTATAGCGAGACGCCACTCCGTCAAGAGGTGGACCTATGGTGCCGTGGAACTCCTGTTCTGCAATCGGCATCACGTGACAGGCCAGGCAATTTCCTTTTGTCGGGGTGATGACCACGGTTCGGCCGCGTCGCGGATCCCCCTCCAGCCCGGCCAGCGGCCCCTGGATAGCCAGATCCGTCACCTTCCAATCCACGAACGCTTCGCCGTTACCCGCGGATGAGTCTGCGGCGACCTGCCCAACGATCAAGGTAAGGAGCGTCAAGATCACAAATGTCGAGATATTTTTGATCTGCATAGCGATCTTCCTCCTCACGTGGTCGAACCGGATGGGGCGGGCGGCGGGTCTGCCGCGAACGGCTCGTGTACGCGCCGGCGTGAATCTCCGGATTCCGCACGCGCGTAATACGTCCAGGTCACCAATAGACAGCTGGCGTAGAAAAGCACGAAAATCATCATCGCCGCATGGGCCGTACCGGTAACCGCCACCGACACACCGATGATGGCGGGGATCAAGAATAGCCCGAGAGCGGCGATGGCGGCGGTGAACCCGAGGGCAACCGACGCCTCGATTTCGCCTTCGCGAACCGCCTGCGCCTGCGCCGCCTCATCCTTGCCAGCGGCCAATGCCTTGTGGAATTCCAGGAAAACGTTCGGGACGATGCGGAATACCGAGCCGTTTCCGATACCGGTGGCAACGAACAGCAGCATGAAAACCGTGTAGAACCCGGTGAGCTGGGTTACATCGGCGCCCGACGGCAGGAAGCCGTAAATGCTGACCGCCATCACCAGCATGACGGCAAAGTTCCAGAACGTGACCCTTCCCCCGCCGAATCGATCCGCCAGCCAACCGCCGAGGGGACGTATCACGGCACCCAGCAGCGGTCCAACGAAGGCGTACCGGGCGGCTCCGGTGCCCGGAAATTGAGAAGACAGTAGTATCGGGAACGCCGCTGCGAATCCGATGAACGACCCGAAGGTGCCCATGTAAAGCCACGACAGCAACCACGCGTGCTTGCGCCGGAAGATCACCAGTTGCTCGCTAAACGACGCGCGCACATCGCGGATATTATTCATGCCGAACCAAGCACCGAGGGTCGCGGCCAGGATCAGCGGCACCCAGAAGTAACCGGCGTTCTGCATCCACACCAACCGTTGCACGCTCCAATACCCGATCTCCGAATCTTGGACTTGGGCCTGGGGGCTGCCGCCAAATATGGCCGACGCGCCACCGTAGATCACGAGCGGCACCGTCAGCTGCACGACGCTCACACCGAGGTTACCGACGCCGGCGTTCCAACCCAGGGCGGTACCCTGCATGCGTTTAGGAAAGAAGAAACTGATGTTGGCCATGCTCGCCGCGAAGTTGCCGCCGCCCAGGCCACAAAGCAACGCGATGACGACAAACACGACGTAATCGGTGGTGGGGTCCTGTACCGCAAAGGCCATCCACAGGGTGGGAAGCAACAGCGATGCGGTGCTGAACACCGTGAAATTCCTGCCCCCGAATAGCGGCACCACGAACGAGTAGGCGAGACGCATGACCGCGCCCGAGAGACCCGGGATCGCCGCCAACCAAAACAGCTCGCCGGTGGTGAATTGGAAGCCGATCTCGGGCAACTCGACCACTACCACACTCCAAACCATCCAAACGGCGAACGACAGCAACAGCGGCGGCATCGAAAACAACAGGTTGCGCAGCGCGATACGCCGGCCAGATTGCGCCCACAGGGTCTCATCATCCGGACGCCAGCCCAACAACCAACGGCCGTGCGTCGGCCGCCCCTCCAGGAGGTGCTCCCTGATCAGCTCCTCACGCAGGGCGGGCTGGCGCTCGAGGATCGCCTCCCGTTCCCCACGGGCCGCCATCCAGGTCCAGATCATCACTGCGGCGAGCACGATGGACATCAGCATGAAGGCGCTGGAGCGCACGTCCAGCGCGTCGGCGGCGACGCCGAACATGATGGGCATGGTAAACCCCCCCAAACCCCCGATGACGCCCACGAGACCGCCGACGGACCCCATGTTGGTGGGATAAAAATCCGCCAGGCTACGGTAGACACTGGCCTTGCCGATGCCCTGCGCCATGCCGACGATAAACACCAGCACCGTGAACAAAACCACGCCGAGACCGATCTCGATGGAGAAATCACCGGAGATACCGTGAAACGTTAGGGTGGTCGGTGGGTAGGAGAGGACAACCAAGCAGACGATGCTCACCCAGAACACCCACCAGGTTACGGTGTCCCCACCCCATTTGTCGGACACCCAGCCGCCCAATGCGCGGATCACTCCTGAAGGCAGGGTAAAGATCATGGTGATGAAGGCGGCGGACTTCAGATCCAGGCCGTACTCACCCACATAGTACTTGGGCAGCCACAGTGCGAGTGCCACGAAACCGCCGAAGACGAAATAGTAGGCCAGCCCAAAGCGCCACACCTGGTTCTCAGCCAGGGGCGCGAGCTGATCAGCGAGGCTACGCTTTTGCTTGGTCCGGCGGCGCTCCTCCAACTGCGGGTCGGTGTAGGTGAAAAACCAGAACGCCACCGCCATCACCACCATCGCGATCGAGTAGACCACGGGGACCGCGCGCCATCCCCAAGCGACGAGGATCAGGGGCGCAACCAGGTTGGTCACCGCGGCGCCGGCGTTTCCGGCGCCGAAGATGCCCATCGCCGTGCCCTGGCGTTCCTTGCTGAACCAGGCGGCGGTATAGGCGATGCCGATGGCAAACGACCCACCAGCCAGACCCACGAAAAGCCCGATCATGAGGTACTGCCAATACTGATCGGCGTAGACCAGGCCGTAGGTGGGGATCGCGACCAGTAACATCTGGATAAAAAAGACGATACGCCCGCCGAAGCGATCCGTCATGATGCCGAGCGGCAACCGTACCAGAGAACCGGTGAGGATCGGGGTGGCCACCAGCAGTCCGAACTCCGTATTATTGAGTCCCAGCTCGCTCTTAATCTTGATCCCGATGATCGAGAACATGGTCCACACGGCGAAGTTGACCGTGAACGCCAAGGTACTCATGGTCAATGCGGAGATCTGCTTTCTGGTCTGTGTCGTCATTGATCCTCCCCAGAGTAAAAAAGCAAAGGGTGCGTCCCTGCACCGATATCACGGTCGTCTTGGACTTTATGGATTTTTTATCTCCGCCTTGGGTCCCAGGTAGTACCACCAGTTCAACAACAGGCAGATGAAGTAGAAGATGGCAAAACCGTACAAGGCGTACTCGGGCGTGGTCGCCTTGATCTGCTCGCCAAACACCTTGGGAATAATAAAGGCACCGTATGCGGCCACCGCGGAAGTCCAGCCCAATGCGGGGCCGGCCTGTTCCTTGGGAAACACCATGGCGATAGTGCGGAAGGTGGAACCGTTGCCGATGCCCGTGCCCGCGAACAGTACCAGGAACAACACGAAGAACGGCACGAAGTATTCTTCCGGTGTCGCCGATTGGTACGCCGCGTGCATGTAATACGCCACGCCCAGCGCGCTGGCAATCATAACAATCGCGACGATCTGAGTAACCTTGGCACCACCCATGCGGTCCGATATCCATCCACCCAGCGGGCGGATCAGCGCGCCGATGAAGGGTCCCATCCAGGCATACATCAAGGCGCTCGGCCCATTGGGATTGATGGTGTCATGGGTCATCACGCCGTCGGCGCCCATAACATGACTGAAACCGAAGATGACCTTGATGGCCAACGCGAATCCAGCGGAGTAACCGATGAACGATCCGAAGGTCATGGTGTAGATAACGCTCATCACCCAGGTGTGTTTGTTACCGAAGATCTTGAACTGCCGTTGCAGATTCGGCTTGATGTCTCCGGGGATCAATTTGAGCAGGAACACGGTTGCGGCGATGACCCCCGCCAGGACGAACCACTTGGTCCAGGATGGCAGTCCCACACCGGTGGGGGCAGGCAGTATCAGGTAGAGACCGACGGCGGCGGTGATGAAGCCGACGAGTAGCATCCCCGAGATCTTACCGAACGCACCGAGCGGTGAACCGATTTGAGGCGACACCTCCTCGGTGCGAATATTGTTCATACCGAACCAGCCGGCGACTGCCAGGGGCACCAGGAACAACAACCAGATGAAGCCCGCATTATGGATGTAGGTCTCACTGCCGGCGGGGATCTTGCCGATGAGTGTCCCCGACGTGTTTTCCAAAATCATCGGAGCGCCACCGAAGATCCCGACCGTCATCACCAGCGGCACCAGGATCTGCATTGTAGTGACGCCCGCATTACCCAGGCCGGCGTTCAAGCCCAGCGCCAAGCCCTGGGTCCGTTTCGGAAAAAAGAAACTGATATTGGACATCGAAGAGGCGAAGTTACCGCCACCAAAGCCGGACAGGAATGCCAGTATCTGGAATACCCACAACGGCGTGTTCTTGTCCTGCAGCGCAAATCCCGCGCCAATCGCCGGAATCATCAACAGGGCGGTGGTAAAGAAAATGGTGTTGCGGCCACCCGCAATGCGCACGAAAAAGCTGCTGGGAATGCGTAACGTGGCGCCCGTTAGACCGGCGATCGCCGCAAGGGTAAACAATTCGGGTTTGGTAAAAGGAAACCCGAGATTGATCATCTGCACGGTGATGATGCCCCAGTACAACCACACGGCGAACCCACACAGGAGACTGGGGATCGAAATCCACAGATTCCGATTGGCGATCTTCTTCCCGGTGCTTTCCCAGAAGCTGTCATCCTCCACATCCCATGTGTCAATATCTGCACGACTCCTGTCGCCAGCACCTTTCTTCCATTGCGTGGGGTGTTGCGCGTCCAATTTATCGGTATCTGCCATGACTTTGTTCTCGATTGGTGCTTACTTGGCGTCCTCCTTACAAGGACACACGAACATTTTTACTGTGACTGGCCGTATGCATCGAACGCTCAATTATTCGTCGATGCCTTACCCGGAAAGTAGCTGCTCTCGGCGCGAATCTTCTTTGGATTCCAGTTCCAGACGACTACCTGATAACTGCGCCATACGTAGTTCAACGGGAACACCATGAAATGGATCAGGCGCGTGAACGGCAGGATGCCAAAGATGCTGAAAGCGGTAACAATGTGCAGCTGTACCAGAAAGGGCATGCTGGCCACGGTATCGACCTGCGGATTAAACACAAAGATCGAACGCAGGTATGGGGTCACCGACGACGCGAACCACGACGACCCCCAGTTGTACAGCAATGCGATACCCAGCCCAGTGACGATCTGTATCAACAACAGGATGTACACCACCGCGTCCATTTTTGTCGTCACCGAGCGAATGCGTGAGTGGGTGATCCTTCTGTAGATAAACACCACCAGACCGAATAAAGCGGCGATGGCGAAGGCAAACAGGGTGACCTCCAGGATAATCAAACGCCACGGTTCCCCGTTCCACGCCAATACCGTGCTGGGGATCGCAAATGCCGCGACATGTCCGAGGAATACTACCAATATCCCCCAGTGAAACGGCTGACTGCCCCAAAACAGGACTTTGCCCTCCAAAAATTGGGAAGACAAAGAGGTCAGTTTGAAACCCAGTGTAATATAGCGATACAGCACCCCGATGATCAGAGTCGCTAACGCCGTGTACGGTAAGGCCACAAAGAAAATTGCGGATGTATTCATTTTTCAGCCTCCGTGACTTTCGCTCGGTGAAGAACATGAGGTGTATGCCGTCGACCCATCACCCATGTCCGGAAAGATCGGGATGAAACGTGCCTTGGATTCTTGGACATCAAATTCAGCACGCGCAAAATCTCGTTCCAGCACCATCAGCAATGCCTTCAAGGCATACTGATAAACGTTGCCATAGTTGAGGGATTCTTGAAGAATCGCGTCGTGCCGCTTTTTAAGCCGAGCCATGCGGTCTTTGATACGGTTGCTCTCGAATCCCTCGAGCATTTTGTGGATCGCGGGGATTGCAATGCCCGCCACCAGGTCATTGCGGAATTCTTCGTCCGTCGTTTTCTCGATTAGCACCAGGACGTTCGAAAGATGGTCCGGCAATTCCGTTCCGAAGTCGTTGCTCACGCGTTCGTGTTCTCGTTTCATGTGCACGAGAAACATGCCGCGCTTGTAGTCCTCACCGAAGATCACAAATCCCAGGTCCAGATAACATAAGGCCTGCACCTCGAAAGTCTTGATAAACAGCTCTTGCCGCTGCTGGTGCGTGACATCATTCGCGTAGGAAACAAACTTGCCGAACTCCTCCGATGCCTCAGGATAGGTTCTTTCTAATTCCGTCTGGCATCGCCGCACCCGCGGCAGATAATCCGCCGAGGGATAACGGAAGGCGTCCGCCAGTTTCGAATAGTGGGTCATCCGCTTCATCTTCACAGCCCTCTGGTCGGTCGTTCTATGAACCCGAAACCGATATTTCCCTTTCGGTCATCTGTGGCCTCCACGAGCTCCATCGCCTCTTCGCGGTGAGCCGGCGGAATCACGAAACGCTCTTCGTTGATGGCAAGCGCAGTCAAGTGGAAAATCTCGTCTGCGGTCCGCGGATCGATATCCGCTTCCTGCAGAGTCGAGGTCACCTCCGCCGCCGGCAGATCGCCGACGGTCTCCATGCGCCGGTGAATCTTGACCGCGAGCAATTTCTTCAGGGCCGCCTCAACCTTTTGCGTATCGCCGGCGGTGAACAGTGAAGCGAGATATTTCATCGGTTGCCTCGAATTTTCGATGCCGCCCCAGAAAGACTTGGTCGTCGTATCGTAGATACCGTCGGTCACGCTACCCATGGTTGGCAACAACGGCGGCACGTAGAACAAATTCGGAATGGTGCGGAATTCCGGGTGCAGCGGTAGCCCCAATCCCCATTGCTTGACGAATTTGTAGACCGGCGACTGCTGTGCCGCGGTGATCGTCGAGTCGGCGATGCCGTTCGCCGTTGCTTCCTTGATGACATTCGGGTCGAAGGGATCGAGATAGATGTCCAGCTGGCGGTCGACCAAGTCTTTCTCTTCGCTGCACGCTACCGCGTGGATCTTATCGGCGTCGTACAACATCACGCCCAGGTAACGAATCCGACCTACGCAGGAATGGAAACACGCCGGTGCCAACCCCGCCTCGAGCCGTGGGTAGCACAGGACGCATTTCTCCGATTTACCCGTCGCCCAGTTGTAGTAAGTCTTCTTGTAGGGGCACGCGGTGACGCACATGCGCCAACCGCGGCACCGGTCCTGCTTGAGCACCACGACACCGTCCTCGCCCCGCTTGTACAGCGCGGCCGATGGACAGGACGCGACGCAAGTAGGATTCAGGCAGTGATTACAGATGCGCGGCAGATAGAACCAGGTCAAGCGCTCCAGTTGGAACATCGCTTCCTGTTCCTGCGCGCTCAGCTTGTCGAGGTTCACGTCCTGGCGCGCATAATCCGGCGACCCGCCCAGGTCATCGTCCCAGTTTGGGCCTGCCTTGAGATCGATGTTCTCGCCGGTAACCAGCGACACTGGCCGCGCCGTCGGTTGATCGTCGCCCTCCGGCGAGTCGAACAGATCCGAATATCTATACGTCCACGGCTCGTAGTAGTCGTCCATGGTCGGCAGATGCGGATTGAAGGTGATATTCTTGAGCGCGTTGAATTTGCTGGTGTTGCCGCGCGGCTTAATGGAACCTCCGTTCTTCTCCCATCCGCCTTTGAAGACATCCTGGTCTTCCCATTTGGTGGGATAACCGGTTCCCGGTTTGGTCTCGACATTGTTCCACCACATGTATTCCGCGCCCTTGCGGTCCGTCCAGATGTTCTTGCACGCAATCGAGCAGGTGTGGCAGCCAATACACTTATCGAGATGAAAAACCATTGAAATTTGTGATCTGATATTCATGATAATGGCCCCTCAGAAAACGACTTTGTCCATCTTTCGCACCAATACGTGCGTGTCGCGGTTAACCGCCACCGCACCCCAATAGTTGAAATGGTAAGTAAACTGACCGTAGCCACCGACCATGAGGTTCGGTTTGAGATGCACACGGGTAAAGCTGTTGTGTCCACCGGCCCGGCGACCGCCCCGTATCTGAGACTTGGGAACGCTATAAGTGCGTTCCGGAGAGTGGTAGACGATGCACACACCCTTGGGTATCCGCGCACTGACCGCGGCGCGCGTGCAATACACCCCGTGGTCGTTGTAGACCTCTACCCAGTCGTTATCGTGGATGCCCAGATCGGCGGCATCCGTTTCGCTGATCCAGCAGGGCTCCATGCCGCGGGAGAGGGTCAACATGCGAAGCGTATCGCCGTAGGTGGAATGGATGTGCCACTTTCCGTGCGGGGTGAGCACGTTCAGCATCTTGGCCTTGCCGTCGTTGACGGTTTTCCTCAAGTCACCGTAGGCCTCGGGCGTGGGCGAAGGCTTATAGGTCGGCAGATGCTCTCCGAAAGCGATGTACCCGTCGTGATCCAGGTAAAAATGCTGTCTACCGGTCAGCGTTCGCCAGGGGACCAAGGTTTCGACGTTGTAGGTGTACGCCGAGTAGGCCCGGCCTTCGTTCATCAGCCCCGACCACACCGGGGAATTATTGTATCTCCGCGGCTGCGCCTTGAGGTCGCGGAAATTGATCTTGACGTCCTTGTATCCGGCTCCATATTGTTTCAAATCCAGGCCCGTTTTCTGTTCCATGTACTCATAGGCGCGCACGCTCAGCGCGCCATTGGTTAAGGACGACAAATGCAGCACCGCTTCGATGGCCTCCTCGTCCTTTTCCAGTGAGGGATATTCCTGGCCGTTGTGGGCGCGAACGTGTTCGCGGTTCTGCAACATCTGATCGTAGGCATCCGCGGCTTGATAGTGATTACCGTGCGCCCCCAGACCGGTTTTCTTGATGTTGTCGCCCAACGCGGTGAACTTATCGTAGATCTTCGTGTAGTCCCGTTCGACCAACGCCAGTTTGTGCATGGTTTTACCGAGAATTGGTTGGCACTCGCCCTTGCTCCAATCCAGCAGCTCAGGCTGCGTGATCTCGTCCGGCGTGTCGTGGGACAGAGGCAGCGTGACGACATCCGTCGCCGGATTCGGCAGGTGCGTCTTTGCCAACTCGCTCACCTCCCGCGCAATGCTCTTAAAGATGTCCCAGTCCGTCTTGGACTCCCAGACCGGTGGCACCGCCGCCGTCAATGGATGGATGAAGGAGTGCATGTCGGTGCTGTTGATGTCGTCTTTTTCATACCAGGAGGCCGTCGGCAGAACGACATCGGAGTACAGCGCCGAGGTGTCCATGCGGAAGTTGATATCGACCACCAGATCCATCTTTCCCGAGGGTGCCTGCTCATGCCATTTAATATCGTTTACTTGTCCTTTCGAGGCCTCTTCGGCGATGTCGTTGTGATGCGTGCCCAGATAATGATTCAAGAAGTATTCGTGACCCTTGGCGCTGGACATCAATGCATTGCCTCGCCAGATGAACCAGACCCGCGGCCAGTTGATCTCGGCATCCGGATCGGCCACCGAGTGCACCACCTCTCTCATGTTCAATTTGTCAACGATGTAGTCCTTGATCTCGTCGTCGGTCTTGGCGCCGGCGTTACGCGCACTTTCGACGAGTTCAAAGTTATGCACGTTGAATTGCGGATAGTGAGGGAGCCAGCCATTGCGCACCGCCTTGACGCAAAAATCCGCCGTGTGGGTGTGTGACAGCTCGTTTTCCGGCACCGTGTTGTAATCGGCCTGGTGGCCGTCGTAGCGCCATTGGTCGGAATTGATGTAGTGCCAAAGCGGCCCCTGCTGCAGTCTTGCAGCGCCCTGCCAATCCTTTCCGGACATGACGGTAGCCCATGAATCCATCGGCGCCAGCTTTTCCTGGCCCACGTAATGGTTCATCCCACCGCCGTTGACACCGCAACATCCGGTGAGCATCAGCGTCATGATTCCCGCGCGATACATGAGATTGCAGTGGAACCAGTGATTGACACCGGCACCGACGATGATCATGCACTTGCCGTTGGTCGCTTCCGCGGTACGCGCCCATTCGCGGGCAAACTGAAGGATTGTGTCCTGTCCGATACCGGTGAAGATCTCCTGCCAAGCAGGGGTGTAAGCCGCCTCCTTATCGCTGTAATCCGCCGGGTAGTCGCCTTCCAGACCTCGATTGACACCATATTGACCCATGATCAGGTCGTACACCGTGGCAACCGTCACTCTCCCACCGTCATGGGTCTCGACATGTTTTACCGGGACCCCGCGTAGCGTCTTTTTCTCCAGCCCGTATTCGGTGAATTCCACCTGCAACACGGCGTCGCTGCGATTGAGCAGGGTGAGTTGCGGGTCATAAGCGGCGTCGTCCTCACCGTCCTCCCACTTCATATTCCACTTACCCTGGGTCTTGTCCCAGCGGTGTCCGACGCTGCCTTTCGGCATCACCAGACCGCCGGTAATCTCGTCAATATTCAGGAACTTCCAGTCTCCGTTTTCTATATCCTGGTATTTCTTGATGCGGTTCGCGCGAAGCAGTTTGCCTGGCTTATAGCTGCCTCCCTCTTCGACGAGCTCGACCAGGAAGGGACTATCCGTATATTTCTTACAATAATCGATGAAGTACGGCGTCTTCTTGTCGTGATGCGCCTCTTTGAGGATTACGTGGGTCACCGCCATCCAAAACGCGCCGTCACTCCCGGCGTGAAGCGGGATCCACTTATCAGCATACTTAGCCACCATACTGCAATCGGGGGAGAGCACGACCGTTTTGGTGCCGTTGTGCCGCGATTCGGAGAAGAAATGCACATCCGGCGTTCTCGTCATGCCGAGATTCGCCCCCATGACCGCGGTGAACTTCGAGTTGTACCAGTCGGCGCTTTCGCAGACGTCGGTCTGTTCGCCCCAGATTTCGGGGAACGCGGGCGGCAGATCGCAATACCAGTCGTAAAAACTCAAATTGACGCCACCCATCAACTGCAGAAAGCGCGCCCCGGCGGCGTAACTCATCATTGACATCGCCGGAATAGGCGAAAAACCGATGAGTCGGTCGGGGCCATATTTCCTTACCGTATGAATGTTTGCGGCGGCAATCAGCTCCAGGGCCTCGGCCCAGCGTGCCCGGATGAATCCGCCCTTGCCCCTGGCGTTTTGATACCGCTTCCTCTTGGCCGGGTCATTTTGAATGTTTTCCCATGCCAGCACGGGATCGCCGGTCACTTCCTTCTCCTTGCGAAACAAAGACAAGAGCGCACCACGCACCAACGGGTATTTGACGCGGATCGGGCTGTACAGGTACCAAGAGGCCGAGATCCCGCGCTGACAACCGCGCGGCTCGTAAGGAGGCAGCGTGCTGTCCAGGAGCGGATAATCCAACTGTTGGGTCTCATAGACGACAATGCCGTCTTTCACATGAATTTGCCACGAGCAACCGCCGGTGCAATTGACACCGTGAGTGCTGCGGGCAACCTTGTCGTGCTGCCAGCGGTTACGGTAAAACTCTTCCCAAGATCTTGTGTTTGGCGAGATGATGTCTTTTATCCAGCTCATGATAGCCTCACTATGCTCAGCGCCTTATTTGTCGATAGCCGTTTATTAGATGGATTTGATTTGCCGTTCGTAAACAGCGTGCTTGGTGCTCAATATCTTACGTTTGGACCAAACGAAATTAAGCAACAGCAGCACAACGCCGAATCCACCGACCCCCCCTAAGGCGAAATAGAGCAGACTGCTCGGGGCCGACTCGGCGGACTTCGTTTCACTCGTTTGTTTTAAAAATGCGGCAACCTGAAAAACCTCTTCGTCCATTAAAGGATGATCACGATAGGCCATCGCCATCGAAGGAAATGGCGGCGACGCAGTAATGGCCTTGATGCCGTCCTGCATGCGCGAATAGGAATCGGTCAAATCCCGCGCGAGTTTGCCGCCTCCAAAGCCGATTTTCGGGTGATTAGCCACGTGACAGGACACGCAAGATGCGCCGCCCTCGCTGAACCGCTTGCCGCCGGTGAACAGCCTACGCCCGCTCGTGATGTCCTCGGCGCTGGCGTCAGCGAGAGACCTCTGTTTGGGCTTCTCTTCGGTGGCTGCCGGGGCCCCGGCCGTCGCGGGAGAACTCTTACTCTTGATGTACATCAGGACCGCCCTGACTTCTTCTGCAGAGAGATCCTGATCCGGCATCACGATTTTGTATTCATCCAATAGCTTCTTTGCTTGCGCATCACCGGCGTCGATCATGCGCTTCGCCGACTGGGTGAAGTTAATGAGCCACTGCTCCGGGTAACTGGCATTGACGTCCTTCAGATCCGGACCGGCCATCCTGCCCCCGCCAATGGAATGGCACACTGCGCAGCGCTGATTAAAGATTGCCTCTCCATCTGCTGTGGCTACACCGATACCGGATAGGGATGCGGCACCGACGAGCAGCGCCAGGAATGCCTTGATTTGGGTACGCATGGTGAATCGGCATGCGCCGTTTCGAATTCGCGGAATTGTGATTTGCATCGCGTGTACCTTTGATGTTCGTTCGTTTTGTAGTGCGCAAACGTAACGCCTAGTTGCCCTCTATCACAACATCGCGAAAACCTAGCCGGGCAATCCGAAATACCTCCAAAGTCTTATAAGGGATAGGCGCGATCACCGCGGACTTCGGGGGTACGGCCGGGGACCATCGAGTATTCGAGTCTGTCGGTATTTTTTGGTGTACCCCTAAATATCTTTCCTAGAAACATTGAAGTCACGGGGCTTCAACAAGACGTTGGAATCGACACGCGGAGAGAGACCGTTGCCGAAGCCGTACTCGGAGGGCTGCAAGGCCGCGCCACTGGCGGTGACAGCGATCCCACGATGGACGATCGTCGGCCGATTGACTTAGGCTCTGGACGGACGACCGAGAATATAATAGGTTTGGCCGATAACCCGATGCGGTAGCAACGATGATGAAGATAAAGGGGCTCTATAACCTGCCCGAGCGTTCTATTCTGATACGTTTAGGTGTGGTGTTGAGTCTACTCGGTGTGCTTGGACTGGCAACCATGATCAGCACGATCATCATCGCTGAGACCACCAAAGGTGAAGCTGTAGCCGTCAATCTCGCGGGCAGCGTGCGTATGCAGAGTTTTCGTATCGCCAGCCTGCTGTTGGACCGGTCAGATCCAGACATCGGCAATCATGCCATTGAAATCGTGGTCGCCATGAACAGGTTGGAAGCGACCCTCCTCGCTCCGAGACTAACCGCAACGGTCCCCCTAAATCCTGTTGATGCGCGACGCTTGGCCTATGAGCGGATCCTTTCCAACTGGAATAAGGCGATGCGACCGCTGTTCAACGAGCATCTGAAATTATTCAAAGAGGTAACCGCCTCTCCACAAACGACAATAACATCGCCAACACAAAGGTCTCCGCAATTCTTGCCCTCGGTCGCCGTGTTTGTCGACCGAGTTGATCAGTTTGTAAAGACCCTTGAGCAGAATATCGAATCGAAGAACCTGCTGTTGCGCGTTATCCAGGGAAGCGCCCTCACGTTGACCCTGGTTGCGCTGTTAATCGCCGTATACATCGTCCAGAAAAGCGTATTCAAGCCTTTACGCAGTCTTGTTCGGGCAGCGGAAGCTATTAGAGATCGCAACCTGACAGCCCGAGTTACCTATACCGCGTCAGATGAACTTGGTCGTGTGGGGCAGGCCTTCAACCTTATGGCGGACGAACTGTCCCGACTGTACACCGATCTGGAACGGCGCGTGGATGAGAAAACGGCATCGCTGGAGCGCAGTAATCGCAGTCTGGATTTGTTATATAAATCCATCGGTCGCATATATCAGAACCCGGTTGCGCCCGACATGTATAGTATTCTGCTTAACGATTTCCAACAGATCCTGGGTATAGGACACGGTACCGTTTGTCTGGCGCGGCAAGAGGTCCTGGCCCGGGGCGCATCCGGCGTGGTAATGCGGCGGTTGTATGGGGGCGAGAACACGTGCCGCGCATCGGACTGTGATAAAGCCTTCTGCGGAGGGGCACGGCGCTGGCGGGAAATCAAAACGGCAACAGGCGATGTGCAGGTGCTGTCGCTGCCGCTCGGGGATATAGAAGGCTACTATGGTGTTCTCCAGTGGGAGATCCCACGCGGCGCCGTACTGGAGCCCTGGCAATTGCATTTGCTCGAGGCCCTTTGTCTGCACATGGGAAATGCTGTTGGTGCGGCGCGACGCATTGAACAGAAGCGGCGCTGGGCCCTACACGAGGAACGCACCATCATTGCGCGCGAACTGCATGACTCACTGGCACAGGCCCTGTCGTACATGAAGATCCAGGTAAGCCGCCTTCAATCCGTCATCGAGCAGCATGACGATGAGAAGAAATCCCTAACGATCCTGTCGGAACTGGGAGACGGTCTCAATGACGCCTACCGCAAGTTGCGCGAACTATTGTCGACCTTTCGTCTAAAGGTCGAACACGGGTTGCAAGAAGCACTCGAAAATACCGTAACGGAATTTTCCAGTCGAGGAAACATTCCCATTCGTCTCACAACCGAGCTCAACGATTGTGAACTAACGCCAAACGAAGAGATCCATCTGGTACAGATTATCCGTGAATCCCTTGCGAATGTGATTCACCATGCCCTTGCAAGTCGGGCGGAGGTGTCAATCCAGTGTAATCCCGAAGGTAGGATCACCGCGGTGATTGTTGACGATGGGATCGGCGTCGATACCCCGTCCGCCGGCGCGAAAACCGATCATTACGGGCACATGATCATGCAAGAGCGTGCACGCAATCTGAACGGAACTCTCTCGGTGCAACAACCCGAGGAGGGGGGCACGCGTGTCACGCTGAGCTTCGTACCCGCCGCGCAAACCCTTCCGACTTTGAGACTAGTTGGAGGCAGCGTGTGAGTGCCGGTCAGCGCATTCTAATCGTCGACGACCATCCTTTGTTCCGCACCGGACTGGCCCAGCTCCTCGAAATGGCGAATGACGAATTGGAGCTCGTTGGACAGGCCGCAAACGGTGAAGAAGGCATCAATCTCGCCAAGGAACTCCGTCCCGACATGATCCTCCTCGATCTTAATATGAAGGACATGAGCGGCATTGAGGTGCTAAAAGCAGTTAAGGCCGATGACAAGAATTGTCGGATTATCATGGTAACAGTCTCAGATGCTGCGGAGGACCTGGTCGATGCGCTACGGTCCGGTGCGGACGGCTACCTGCTTAAGGACATGGAGCCCCCGGATCTTTTGGCAAGCATCAAGAACGCAGCCCGGGGCCAAACCGTCTTGGACGATAAGCTCACTGGACTGCTCGTGCAGGCACTCAGAGAAGATTCCCGTCCCAAGAGTCCCGAGGATGCGGGATTAACCGAACAGGAACGGAGAGTTTTGGAGCAGATTGCGGCAGGGAAAAGCAACAAACTTATCGCGCGCGCCCTGAACATCAGCGACGGTACGGTGAAAGTCCATGTGAAGCATATTCTAAAAAAACTCAACCTGAATACACGTGTCGAGGCCGCTGTTTGGGCCATCGGAAAACAAACCTGACGGGCACCAAAGCCTGAAAAGCCATCAGCCTGAAAATCTTTGCAAGCAATCGTTCCGGGATAGACAGACCATGATATCGTCTCCCCCGGTCGGTCTGTTATCGGAGTCTTGTATTGCGGTCTGCACCTGAGTTGACAATGCAAGGACAAGATCACTACTACATCTATCGAGCACCGGACGGTACGCCTCCCATGAGCGAGTGGAAACATTTCCTTTCCACCCCAATCGGGACCAAAGACGAGGTAAAGGCGAAACTCTCGCAGTTGTTTCCGCAATTAGATTGGCGTGCCGGTGGCGTCGACGGCAAGACGTGGTTTGGCTACGGCGGGACCTGCATCGAAGGAACGCAGGACTTCCTGATTGAAGAGGATAAGCCAGGCGAAGTGCACGTCATTATTGCCAATAGAGCGGACCCTTATACTTTAGTAAGTGTTATGGACCTGCTTGATCTAAACTACGTATTTCGACCGGAGCTCAATGAATTTTTCGATCCCTACAGACACATAAATAATCCATCGGTATAGTTTTCCGGACACCACGCATCCGAAGTCGTACCCCGTGCAACAAGCGCTCTGTATGCGCAGGTAACTAACCTTCCTTGATACCACGCTCCTCGAACAAACGTGAACATAGACCGATCGTTCGTAATCAGACCGCAGTCTGTCGGATTTCGGGGGTTGGCTCGAGGTGGGTGGGATATCGAGCCCAATTTAACCATTTTCGAGGCGAGGAGCCGGCTGCTTAACTGAACCGGCAAAAATCGATTTCGATCTTCCTACCAACCCCGAACGCCAAACCCGTCGCGGGCGTAAGTGGAAGTCATGCACGAATACGAGCGGAAGTGCGTTACGATTTAATCAGCCGATCGCAACTGACGATACCACCAACCTAGGGCGTCGTATCCTACGCTGCCGAAACGAAAAATAGTTTGTTGGCCGCGACACGCTGGCGAACTTAATAACCGAATACGTTTGATGTAGGGTTCCAACATCGCCACCGCGGGTTTAAATTGCACTGATCCTCACGCAAGCTCGACGGAGATCTCTGAATTCATGCACTAGGCAGCGTAATGGGTAAACATTGGATTATTGGGGTTGTTGACTGTCGAGATAGACTGTCAGTCTCGACAATTTCCAGTGGCTGGCTGGTCACCGCGAAGCAACGGGGCATTACCGGTATCCTATTGAGCGCGCCCGCAGATCAGTGGGCGTCCACCAAGGCATGTTGACAGGGTGTCGATTACGCCTTAGGTTGCCAATCCCACTTCAGGTGCTCCTGTGGCGACACAGGGGTGAAACGGGAAGTCGGTCGAACGCCGACGCTGCCCCCGCAACGGTAGGTGACTGAGAGCAGGTCCCCACGCCACTGTCCTGGAAGCCGATCGGTTGTTACCAGCGATCGACGCAGCGGATGGGAAGGCGACCTGCCTAGACGTTGTCCAGTCACGAGCCCGGAGACCGGCCGGAAGTGTTCTCGAGCGTGTTGCGGAGGGCGGCCACCGGATTTGTAGCCACCAGGTTCTCTCAGCTAACACGAATTCTTGTGCGGGTGCGCACAAATTGTGAGGGGACCAAACGTGACGTTTCGTTTAATCTTTGTTGCCGGTTTTTTGGCCTCGCTGGTACCGCCGGTCGGTGCCGTCGAGCTAGCCGAAATCGTTGTCACCGCCACGCGTACGCCATTATCGGTCAGTCAGGTGCCGGCGGCATCTACCATCGTGACCCGCGATGACATTGAGCGTCAGCAAGTGAAGAGCCTGCCGGAGATCCTCAAAACGTTGGCCGGCGTCGATATCACCGAGAGCGGTGGTCCAGGCAAGGCGACCGGCGTATTCTTACGCGGCACCGAATCCGATCATGTTCTGTTCTTGGTGAACGGCATCCGCATTGGGTCCGCCAGCGCCGGTCTGACTTCGCTAGAGCTGTTACCGGTGACGCAGATAGATCGTATCGAGGTGATCCGCGGACCGCGGGCAAGCCAATGGGGGTCAGAGGCCATTGGAGGTGTAATTCAGATATTCACCCGTACGGGGTCAGGGGATCCAGGCATGTCGGCCGGCGCGGGGGCCGGGACCTTCGGCAGCTACGCGATCAACGGCGGCGTCGGCGGCGAGATCAAGCACACCGATTACCGCTTGGATGGGTCGTATTTTAGAACCAGAGGTTTCGACACCCGCCAACCGGTGTCCGGGCCGTTCGGCCTGGACCAGCCGGATGACGACGGATATGACAATGCGTCGATACACGCCCGCGTCGGCCATCGGTTCGATAACGGGGTCGAGGTAGATAGCTTCATATGGCGGACCAGCGGCACCACCGAATTTGATGGATCATTTCAAGATGAAACCGACTTTCTGCAGCAGGTCATCGGTGGCTCTGCTGTGTACGCGCCGATACAAGGCTGGAAATTCACGCTGCGCGCCGGTGAGAACCGGGATGACAGTGACAACTTCGCGCCCGATGGGTCGTTCGCGTCACGGTTCGACACCAAACGGCAGGAATTATCGATTCAGAACGACTTCTCCGTCGCACAACATCAGCTGTTCACACTCGGAGCGGATCTGCGCAAAGAAAAAGTCGCCGGGAGCACGGATTTTACCGCGACATCCCGGGATAACACCGGGGTCTTCACACAATACCTTGCCGCGGCCGGCAGCCATCAATTACTTGCGTCGCTGCGCTATGACGACAACGAGGCGTATGGTACTGATACCAACGGTGGTTTGGGATGGAGCTATCGCTGGCCTGATGGCGTGCGCGTGTACGCGTCCTATGGCACGGCGTTCAAGGCGCCGTCGTTCAACGAGTTATTTTTCCCGGCATTCGGGAATCCCGATCTGAGCCCCGAGACCTCCAAATCCTATGAACTGGGTGTCGAAGGCCGCCAACACTGGGGCGAATGGGGGGTGCACGCGTATCGCACCGATATCGACGATCTCATCGTGACCGTGTCGGATCCGCTTACCGGTGTTTTCTTTGCGGACAATGTCGATCGGGCACGCATCGAGGGTGTTGAGGCTGAACTTGCGACCGATTTCGCCGGTTGGCAGGTAACCGCCATCGCCAGTTTGCTCACTCCCAACAACCGCAGTACCGGAAAACGCTTGCGCCGGCGGGTCAAAAAGAGCCTTTCCCTCGATGTGTCACGCGGGCTCGGCCGCTGGAGGGCCAGTGCACGGTTGCTGGCTCAGGGCGATCGATTCGAAGACGCGCAAAACACGATTCGCTTGGCGGGCTACGGTGTCGTTGACTTGATTGGACAGTACCGCTTCACTCGGCAATTATCAGTGCGCGCCAAGATCGGTAATTTGTTCGACAAGCAATACCAGACGGCGGATACCTTTAATTCACGCGATCGTAATATCTTTGTGTCTTTGCATTATGCAAACCGTTGACGCTCGCGGGAAACTAGCCTGCATAGTGCGCCGGCGATCTTGCGGGCGACGCGCAACCCATTCACGACTGTCCTGCGGTCGATGTCAGTGGAGACATATAGTGTTCGCGTAACCGATCGGAAGATGCATCCACGGATAACGATTCCTGGCACCTGCTTCGATCATGAGCGGGCCGATGCTCGTCGCCGCCGAGCTTTCCAGGCCGCCTCACTACCGCTTGAGGCTAGTGCCCAATTTTCGTCACTCAGCGTGGCGAAAATTGGCAACGGCGACCATCGGGACCGGCTGACAACCCTGCTACCCCGATCGCGGGTGGCAATGTAAGCCTATGATTGTTCTGCTTTTGTTTGGCCAGAACGCACGGTTTTCGGAGTTGGCACAATTAGTGCAACATCTCGCTTAAGTAGGTAATACACCTATGCTGGAACAGAACGTCTATGGCCTCCGTGGGGTAGGACTTGACAATATCATGCAAAAATTCACTGGCGGTGCAACTCAGCCGTAACGACCAATGAGCGGACAACGTGGTTTCACATTGATCGAACTGATGCTCGTGGTCGGGATTCTCGGCATCCTGGGCTCCTTAGCGGTGCCCGTATACCACGACTACGCGATTCGATCGAAGGTCTCGGAGGGGTTACAACTGGTCACCGCCGCCAAGCTCGCGGTTGCCGAAACCTGGAATGTTGAGGGAACGCTACCCACCAGTAACACTGATGCCGGCCTGGCGGCACCGGATGAAATTAGCGGTGATTATGTGAGTAGCGTTGCAGTGGATGGTTCAGGAGCTATTGTCGTCACGTTTTCGGCCAGCGAACCGGCGATCAACGGAAAAACTCTCTCGCTCGCGCCTGATGCCGGAACGGGAGCAATTAGCTGGTCTTGCGTTGCCTCTACCCTCCCAACCCGTTATCTCCCCAGCCAGTGCCGTTTGTAGTCGACCGGCGGCCGCGCTCCGGAAGCCTACGCCATGATCCTCAGTCTATATTCACAGCGCATATACTCAACCCATAGGTAATCCGCCAGCTAGATAAGTGCAGAATACGAAATATACAAAACCAATGTACCGCCCCGCCCTCGTCATTTGAGGTCTGACACAGGCAGTCCATCGATTCTTTAGTCGTGGATAACGCCCCGGATAAGAATTTTTTCCGCTACCTATCGAGACTTATGAAATAATGCGAGTCGCCTCGGCGGCAGTCGGCGACCTGCTCACACCACCTTATAGAGGACTGGAAATATGAAACTATCGACACTTGGCATGATTTTTTGTCTTACCGGCGCATTGAGCTTTTCGACGTCACTCGCGCAGGCAGACGAAGCAGACGAATTGCAACTATTGAAGCAAGAGGTCGAGTCCTTAAAGGCCGGACAACGCGCTATTCGCCAAGAGATTAAGGGTATCAAATCGCTGCTTAGCTCTAAACAGCAAAGACGCAACCCGATTCGAGATGTGAATGTCACTTTAAGCGTTGCGGACGATCCGTATAAAGGCGTAACCGACGCCCGGGTGACGATGATAGAGTTTTCAGACTATCAGTGTCCTTTCTGCTCCCGCCACACGACCACGGTGTTACCACAATTGGAAAAGAACTACGTTGAAACCGGGAAGGTAAAGTACGTGCTTCGGGATTTCCCCCTGTCTTTTCACAAACAAGCACCCAAGGCGCACGAGGCCGCACATTGTGCCGGCGAACAAGACAGATATTGGGATATGCACGCCCAATTATTTGCGAATCAAAAGGCGCTGCATCTGGACAAGCTGCCAACACACGCGAAGAGTGCGGGAATTTCGGATCTGGCTGCATTCCAGGAATGCCTGGACAGCGGCAAGTACGAAAAACGAGTCAATCTCAGCATGGCAGAGGGCAGTAAGTTGGGCATCAGAGGAACACCCACGTTTGCGGTGGGACTGACGGAATCGAACGGCACCGTCAAGGCGTTAAAAATAGTCCGTGGCGCGCAATCCTACACCGTGTTCCAGAAAATCATCGATGACCTCCTGGCTCCCGGCGACGGCGAGAAGAAGGATACCCCTAAAAGCGGCGAAGGTTAGCAGTCTGTAGGACTTAGGTGATCGTAGCGAGGCGGGTGGGAAATCAAGGCAAGTTTGGCGATTTTTCGCGACGATCTGCGGGCTATTTAACGAGAGAAATCGTCGATGTGAGCCGACTTTGCCGCCGCCGTAGTAGATTTTCCCTAACTCTAACCGACTGTTAAGCCTGCATAGTGCACAACAATCGCCGATCATGGCGTAGAGGTTCTCGGTTTCAGTACGCGCCGCTCAAACTTGCACCCGAGTGGGACTTTGAGCGAACGTAACCCGTGGTTTCCGACAAGCGCGCAGCGGAGTGGTTAAATCTTGTCTGGTGAAACAGATGCGTGCGCCGTTTCCCCTTCAGGAGTCATCACTATCTCTATGTTCGAGATAGATGCCAACCACCTCGATGACAACACCAAGCACCAAGATCGCAATACCGACATATGACACATCGGGTGCGAGCCACATTAATACACCACCGAGAACAACGAATATTCCGGCTAAAATCCTCCGTGGCTTACGATGCATGTAAAAAATCTCTAGGTAATCTATTCATAATTTATCGCCAATGAATTAAGTTATGTTTTTACCCACCACCCGATTTTAATGTTCCGCGATTCATCGCTCGAGATCCGCCAATGAAAGACTATGTCGACATATTCAACGCAAGCTTCGTAAGGGCGTTAACAAGCGACAGCTATAACCGCGATTTCATTAGCAGATTCTACGATATTTTTCTGGCCAAGTCCGACGACATTGCCCAACTGTTTGCGGATACCGACATGAGCGCCCAAAAGACCATGTTGCACGACTCGCTGCACCACATGCTGGACTTTTTCAAATCCGCTGAGACTGACCCACATATGGAATCAATCGCGCAAATCCATGGTCCGCGTCATCGCGCCATTAGCGACGAAATGTATGATCTTTGGCTGGCTGCGTTGATGGAGACATTGAAGGAGTTCGATCCGGAATTCGATGATGACGTAGAACTCGCGTGGCGTCTGGTCCTATCTCCGGGTATTACGTATATGAAGTACCTGCGTGATAAAACGTAAATTGATGAGTGGGAGGACCGTCTCGGGTACGGATACCCTTCCGGGACAAGCATCCTCGGGGCACAAGCACGCTCTGACTACAAGCGGCGTTCGCAAAGAGCGTGCTGGTTAACGCTCGATTTTAAACAAGATATCACCGCCGCTTCCTTGACTCGATGACTCGGTCTGCAGCAGCCAACGCTTGGACAATTCATAACGCACGCGAAAGACGTTCAATGTGTTTGCGACGCCGGCGGCATATGCGATGTAGAGTCGGGGCGTTAGATACTTGCCCAGTACCAGCGACGTTTCCCGGGTTTCCTGCTCTGCGTCTTGCCGGCTTTCGACGGCTAAGGTCTCTAAACCAAACGTCGATTTGATGCGGTCGGTCACGCCGATGGCACCCCCCTTGGGCAGCAACGTGCTCGCGGCGTTTAACAGTAGTGTGGCATCACCGCCACTAATCTGATTAGCAGGCCGGCCCAAGACAAGATACGACAGCATGTCGGTATCCGACATCACCGGCTCCGACGTCAACGAAAACTCTGGTTGCCGTAATGTCCCTCTGAGGCTCGCGGTAACGGTGACGTCATCGATGTTACGCACCGCGCGCGCATCGATTCCGGGATTATCAATGGCGCCTCCAGCGAATATCAACCGACCGGTACTGATGTCGAGCTTGCGTCCATAGATGGCATACACGCCATCTGATATGGTGATTTCACCGGTCGCCAAAGGCGCCTTGGATGGCTCCTGGACAATATTGACACCGCCGCGCAACTTGCCAGTAAGCCCGTAGCCCGCAAAGTTCACATCATCCCCAAGCTCTATCTTTATCCTGGCATGCGTTTGCAGGACCGCCGCCGATAGCTCGGCGTCGTCACGAACGATAACGACATCGGGCGACAGCGTAACCCTGGCGCCGGCAGCGAGTTCCGGCGCTATCATCGCCTCATCTATGCGGACGACTCCCCCGAGGTCAAGGCGGCCCGGTTGCATCTTCAGCTCTAAATCCGGCGTTGCAATCACTTTGGCTTCCGGAAGGTTCACCGCTTGCACGCCGGCACCTGCAATCTTTAGTTGGAGATTCCAATTCTGCGCATCGAAGAATTGCGATGTACCGGTTACGTTCAACGAGCCGTCTCCGGAACGGGCGTTAGCGGACAAATCGATGGTTGAATCGTCTTTACTCTCGAGCTTGATATTAACGTTTTCCAACCGCGTCCCCGTTTGTGGAACCGCGACCGCGGCATTAGAGATGCGAGCCACCGCTCGTATCACCGGTTGCACCAGGTCCCCCCCTAAATTCAGTTGCGCGTCGAGTTCGCCGCCCTCAACGCCGAGATCAGGCAACACCGCGCGTATTGAATCCAGCGTCGTAAAATGTGCGTGCAGGTCGGCCTTGATCGGCCGTTTAACAATGTTATCGAATAGCTTGTCGACCACGATTGTTCCACGCAGTGCGCCGTGATCGTTGATCGTCCCGCCTACACCGCCACGCAGCTGATTGTTTTCAATCTTGGCATCGATGAGTATGTCCCGGTAGGACAGAACCAGTGGCTTGTCCTCGGCAACCAACGTGGCGGATCCTTCGTTTGACCCGAGGTGGGCGGTCACTGATATCATGTTTTCCGCATCGGCACTGAGGCGTGCGCGACCGGAGACCGCACCCGTCCAGCTCACCTCCGGCCTCCACAGTTCCCCCAGTGAGGAAACGGACAACGCATCCACATCAAGATCCGCGCGCCAACCCGTGCCCCTTTCCCATTGCCCAGCCAGACAAACGCTGCCTTCAAAAACACGCCAACAGGCACGTTGTGCCTCGACCTCAGTTTGCGCCACCGTGAGCCGCACGTCACCAGTGGACAATAACCAATCCGTTGCCAAAACATCACGTAACTCAAATCGATTCAACGCTACGGTCCAGCTTGGATCTTGCCAACCGCCAGACCCGGTGATATGCAACCTGGATTCCTGACGTTTCGCCAAGATCTCCAAAGTGTGTTTACTGATACGACCTTCGCTTCGAATCTGCACATCCGTAATGTTCTGCTCTCGAAGCTGAAAACCAGCTATCGAAACGTCAATATGGGACGGCCGCGTGTCTGTGGTGTCGATGTCTATGTCGACGCGCAAGTCGTTGGCCGTGTATTCAGCGATTCGGAGGTACGGCACCTCGGCTTTTGCTTTGATACTGGGTTTACCGCGCAGGTCATCCACCACCGCTTCCAGCGTCACCTTCTCCGCTATACGTTCATGCTCTTCACGCGGGGATCCGGGCGCTGACACCATGGCGTCGATGTGGATGGCGAAAGAATCCACACTCCCCTTGGTGTCAAATCGGCCCTCGGGCGTCACCCACTCGGCAGGCCCCTGCCAGGGATACGCGATGTGTTGCCAATCGCCGCTCACATCGAAGGACACCACCGGCGTCTTCCCGAGGGCGACGCGGCCAGTCGCGGTGAGTGATGCCGAGCTGCCACCACGCTTGATGTTGACGCGGTTGATGCGAAGCTCGGGTGGCGCCCAGTGGACATCGAGCGCCGATGACAACACGCCCCAATCCGCGTGTTCACTTTTTATGTTTCCGGCAACCGTGGCTGTTTTGAGGTCGCCTGTTGCCTGCAACTCACCGCTCAGTCGCCACTGGGGCCAGCGTTCGTTCAAGCCTCTTAGGTCGAGGGGTTCCATGCTCAACCGACCCTGCCAGCGAGGGTCCTCGAGCACATCCGCGATCTCCAGGCTCAGCTTTGCGACCGTGGGCGATGCGAAAACAGATTCAGTCTTGAGACGGTTGAGAGTACCTTCGACGGCGCTGCGTCCCCGCAGCGGAGCCGCAATCATCGGATGCTGCACAGACCAATCGATGTTCACAGTCAACGGATACTCCCCTTGCGGCATGATCTGCCCGGCAGCGCGTAGCGAATAGTCCTGCGCATTGATCTCCAGGCTCTCGAAACTCATCGCATCCCGGTCCGTGCGGCCGCGCAATCGGACTGACTCGACCGCCAGCGGTTGTTGCGTCCCAGGTCCTGAGAAGCGCATGCCAATGATGCGCGCGTCGTCAACGACAATGGCAATCGGCAGCCGCACCTCGGGCATCGCCGCCGCGGTGGTGTCCTTTGCGGCGGCTGGGGCCTGCTGCACCACCACCTGTTGCACCATGAGGCGCCGAACATGCAGGGTTGCGTCGAGCAACGCTTGCGGACGCCAGTCGAGCTCTAAACGACTAACCGCCATGGTGTTGCCGTCCTGGTCACGATAGCGAATATTCCGCAGCGTCACCGGTCCCAGCAAGCGGCCTTGGACTTCATCGGTTTCGATATCGATCTCGAGATGCTGGGATGCCAGGTGAATAGCCCACTCGAGACCTTGCGCAGTCG
>CALZGZ010000104.1 GCA_945787105.1 uncultured Gammaproteobacteria bacterium | reverse complement strand
GGGGTGCGCACGACCGAGGTCGGGCGGATGGCCTCATGGGCCTCTTGAGCATTCTTAGATTTGTTTTTGTATACCTGGGGATTCGCCGGCAGGTTTTCGGCGCCATAGCGCTGGTTGATAAATTCCCGCAATTCATTAACAGCTTCTGCAGCAAGATTTACCGAATCGGTTCGCATATAACTGATTAAGCCGATGCTCGTTCCTTCGATCTCAATTCCCTCGTATAGTTGTTGCGCGACGCGCATGGTCCGCTGTGTCCTAAAACCAAGTTTTCGCGCCGCTTCCTGTTGCAAGGTAGACGTAATGAATGGGGGCGAAGGATTGCGCTTACGCTGTTTCTTATCAACTTTAGTTATCCATAGCTTACCTTGAGCGTTGGTGATCAACGCTTGCTGTACTACATCGGCACGGGTTTCATTGGTGATGGAGAACCGCTCTAATTTACCACCCTCGAAGTGGGTCAACTTAGCAGAAAACGGCTGCTTGTCAGCATGCAGATCGGCCTCTATCGTCCAGTACTCCTGGGCCACAAACTTATCGATTTCCTGTTCACGTTCCACAATGAGGCGCAGCGCCGGACTTTGTACGCGACCTGCCGACAAGCCGGGGCTAATCTTTTTCCAAAGCAACGGCGATAGATTGAAGCCTACAAGATAATCCAATGCGCGCCTTGCTTGCTGTGCATGAATCAGACTTTGAGAAAGCGCCCGCGGGTGAGAAACGGCGTGTTGTATCGCTCGTTTTGTGAATTCGTAAAACTCCACCCTGTGTACCTGTTTACCATCCAAAGCACTACGTTCCTTGAGGATTTCATACAGATGCCAGGATATCGCTTCACCTTCCCGATCCGGGTCAGTGGCCAAATAAAGGGCATCCGATTTTTTTAATGCCTTCGCTATTGCATCAACGTGCTTTTTGTTGCGCTCGATTAATTCGTAGTTCATCTCGAAGTCGTGATCGGGATTCACCGCGCCACTTTTCGGTGTCAGATCGCGGACGTGACCATACGATGCCATAGCCTCAAACTCTTCACCGAGGTATTTGGTGATTGTTCTGGCCTTGGCGGGTGATTCAACGACGATCAGGTTCTTAGGCATATTACATTGGTTGGACTAGCAGCAACTTACAAAAGCAATGTTTGACATTGCTGAAAATCATAGACTGTTTTTGCGCGTGGGGACAGAAAGTCCCCGGTCTTTATTATTGTAATTTCGCATCAACACCATTTAAGACCACATCTTCCATCCACATATATACGTCTTCCTGTCCCGGCTGGTTGCACAACACCATCATTGTGACCCACTTAATGTGATTCAAGTCAATCTCTTCTACCTCCAATGCCATAACTCGATCGATTACTACCTCGCGGGTTGGTGCATCCAACACTCCGGACTGCTCTAAGGACAATAGAAATCCCCTTGTCTCCGTGTGTAGTTTACGCATCTCTTCCGCTGCATAATGGCGAATTGATTTTTTGCCGATACTCATTGGAGGCGGATAATCAGGATCACACATATCCGAAAGGTCCTGTAACCAGTCAAAAGCCTTATTGATTTCGCGATGCTCAAAACCGGCCTGGAATAGTTCCGCGGTTAAGGTTTGATGATCCTTTTGTAACTCAGGCTCCTCAACCATATAGTTTTCGAATAAATACATGAGAACGTCTAGCACGTTTTCTTTCATCGGTACGCCTTAGCGTTTAGTTTTTGGAACTCGGACATATCCCCCGCCGGCGAACGACTCGACCCACCCGTTGATTTCCATCTGTAACAGCATGGAGCAAACCGAGTCCGTCGTCAATCCACTACGGGCTACCAGGATATCCACAGTGACAGGCTCATAGCCCATGTGCACGAGTAAATCTTCATTAGGCCCCGATTCGAGTTCGGGTTGGTCACGTGAAATATTTTTGGGCCGGTTATCGAGTGGCAGCTCCTCCAGCACATGCTCCAGGCGGTCAACGAGCTTCGCGCCCTGCCGAATCAATTCGTGACAGCCCCAAGACTGTGGGGACTGGATAGGTCCCGGTATGGCGAATACTTCACGATTTTGCTCCACTGCCAGCCGGGCGGTGATCAGTGACCCGCTCCTGTGGTTCGCCTCCACAACTACTGTACCCAGTGACAGTCCACTTATAATGCGATTCCTTTGTGGAAAGTGCTCCCGCCGTGGCGCTGTTCCCACCGGAAACTCAGACACCAAAGCGCCACATCCCGAGATGTGCGATGCAAGTTTACGGTGCCGGCGAGGATAGACTTCATTCAAGCCATGGGCCGCGACGGCAATGGTGTTGCCGTGTCCCTCGATAGCACCATGATGGGCCGCGGCATCGATACCCAGCGCCAATCCGCTGGTGACCGTGATTCCGCAACCAGCAAGGCCTGATGCCAGGGTCATGGCGATCCGGCGTCCGTAGGGGGTGGCGTTGCGGCTGCCCACGATTGACACCTGTGGCGCGTTGAGCGCGCCGGCATCACCCCGGATATATAACAACAACGGCGGATCTGCGATTTGTTTGAGGAGTTTGGGAAAATGCGGATCGACGAAGGTCAGTATGTGATGGTTGGGATGATTCGCCCAGTCAAGATCGCGATCGATATCGAAACGATAACGTCGCGATGTGCGAGCCGAGTGAATTGGCCGCAGCTGCCCGGAGTCAAGCACACCCTCGGGTGTCTGGAATCGGTGAAGTAGCGCATGCTTGGTCTTCAGGCCCACACCGAAGATGTGGTGCAATTGAATCCATGGCCTCAAGTCTTCTGTTGATCGCTCATCCTTGAGCATATTTGGTCTCCTACCCGATCTACAGCCGTTAGGGAGTCTCCACTACGTCGAGCACGTGTATCGGTCGCACGGCTTTCATAACCAACGCGTAACTGACCTTTTCGAACGCGCGAAATACCATTAACAGGCCAGATTCCTCCTCCGGGATCCTGAATGTCTCGCGGGTCACCGGATCATGCGCCTGTCCGGCGTCACGCAGAACGCGCAACACATGACCCGGCTCAATGTTCTCGCGCGTGCCAACACTGATCACCACCACTGACAGAGGACCGACTTCAGCGACGCCACCGGGCGCGTCAATGATGAAACCGCGCACGTCATATTCTGGGGCGCTTGGGCTGAAGTATGGTAAGCCGATATCATCAGGGGCCGGAATCATCCGATCGCCGGGACTGACTTCGCCGTGAGATCGGATCACTTCCAATCTGGCGGTCTCGCCTGGAGTGAGCATCCTTGCGTCACCCACATGGGCCGCCTGCTGCCCTAGAAATTCACCGGTCACTGGATCGATGAATCTTTTCCCAGGCCTAAGAATACGATAGAACTTGGCGTCGCTCTCTGGCAGTCCGCGCGCATAAAGAATACTGTATGGGCCCAGCGCGATCTTGCCATCCGAACCGATCGCCACGTGGCCGGAATCGCTCAATCCACCTTTTTCGATGACCAGCGGTGAGCTCAAGAACGGCTGGATGGCGCTGGGTGGAATGGTGGGAATGGCGGCCTCCAAGGGTTCTGCATAGATGGCGGGTGATTTTTTGTCCACCTTGCGTCGCAGGACCTTTAATTCTGGCGAACCGTCCACCATATTCATAACCAGCACATCGCCCGGATAGATGAGGTGTGGATTCTTTATTGTAGAATTTCGTTGCCAGATTTCAGGCCAACGCCAAGGATCTTTTAAAAACCGCGCCGCGATTCCCCATAATGTATCTCCTTGCTGCACGGTGTAGCGTTTCGGGTGGTCGGGCCGGATCTCCGGTGAGGTGGTGGCCGCCCAACTCGAAACACACGATGTAAGCAGGAAAACGAACAACACGCGTGGGATGTAAGCACGATAAGCCATGGGTGTTTTATACTTTGGATGGTCTAATGATGGGTATCATTTTGTGTTGAAACAGGCGCCTAGTGCGAGTCTAGCCGATCTATGTGCTAACGCCAATGTGAAACGCCTTTTTATTCAGTATGATCCAGAAAAATAGTAGAATATCTATTAAGTTACGACATCTCGCGAATCATTCTTGATGGCGGTCTTGGATATCTTGGTTTACCCCGATCCGCGGTTACGTGAAATTGC
>CALZGZ010000103.1 GCA_945787105.1 uncultured Gammaproteobacteria bacterium | reverse complement strand
CGTGTGCACTTTTTTTGCTGCGGTCATGCTGCGGATGCGCTCCGCAGTTTCCATCGCCGCATCCCATTTTGTGTCTGGCATGATGACGGCAAATTCCTCGCCGCCGATGCGGGCCACCCGATCCACCGCCCGCATGTCGCGGTTCAATACCAGCGCCAGGGTCCGCAGCACCCGGTCGCCCGCGCGGTGGCCATAGCGATCGTTGATGTCCTTGAAGTGATCGGCGTCTACCAACAGCAGTGAGAACGGCCGGCCGCTGCGCGCGGCGCGGCTGATCTCCTCGCGGAAGAAACGCTTGAATTCGCGGCGTACGTACAGCCCAGTCAGTTCATCTCGTGTCGCCAGATGTTCGATCCTGATGGCCATATCATTGAGCGTTCTCCCGAGCTTGCCCAGCTCGTCGTCGCTTGGCATGTTCACGCGGTGATTCAGATGCCCTTCCCGCAATGCCGAGACGCCCTCGTCCAGGGTGCGGATCGGATTGAGAATCGTGCGTGCGAGCACGAGTGCGCCAATGACGGCAATGAGGATCGCTATCGCGAAGGCCACCAGAGTAGTCACGCTGGCATCGGCCTTAGTCCTCTCGACCCGCTCGACGTGCTCTCCCAATTCATCGATAACATAGCGATGCAGATGATCAAACTCGATGATCGCATCGTCAATAACTTTGTCGAATAGCTCCATGCGCTGAGCGGTGGCTTGACGATCTTTTAGAGGATACGGAACCATGACGAGTTCGTCTCCCAACCCACGGGCCTGCTGCCAGAGGTCATTTACACGTCTCAAGATATCGCGTTCTTCCTGTTCGCCGAAATGCGTCTCATCCAGCGCCTCGAGGGCGCGATCGACGTTATCAGCAAGCCGCGAGAAATTTTCTCGTTCTTCTTGGTGGCCATGGATTAAGTAGTCATTGGGGGGCATCACCGCCTTCAGCAAAAGCGTTTGCAGGTTGATGACGGGCACCAGTTCGCGGCGGACCTCTTCTTCCGCCTCACCAACGTCATCCACGATTTTCACGAAGAAAAACGCGCCGGCTGCCGCCATCAGCAACATGGGTACCAGCATGATACTTGTGGTGAGAATAGTGCGGGCGCCAACGGACGAGAATATATGTTTCATCGTTTAGATGATCTGCGCGAAGTCGCATGTTCGGAGAACCCACGGCCGTAAACGGGTCCTCCAGATGTGAAACCCCATGAATAACTAGTGTTACGTGTGCTGAGTCGTAGCCCGACCACGGGATTTTAAGGCCAATACCCTGTCATTTTAGTATGGCTTAACTTTACGTATGCGCAAATGCGTCACGCACCGAATCCATGCTTAATGCGTGGCCGACGCCGCAGGTGTGGTGCCGCGGCTTGCACTGCTATCAATGCTGCGTGCCGGGCGGGCTTGGGTAGTGAGAAAATGGACTCCAGAAAATGGTATCAGAGTGAATACTCCGGCTTTTTTGCATCGCTTCAATACGGTGTCCAGCCGCCCGACCCGGCGCTTGTCCCCGCACAGCAGGGGAACAACAGGATAACAGCAGGGGGCTTGTCCCCGCACAGCAGGGGGCCCCACTGCACGGGTCCTGCGTCGGCATCCGGGATCCTGGTGTGCAATGCGGGCTAGTGACTCCGCGGCCTCGGGGCGTTATGCGCGTCAGGGCATTTGGATCTTGCCGCCTCCCGGAAGACCGCCGGGTCCGCCGGGACCCACTTGCGGCACCATAATCGATGAACTCGCTTCACGGCGCAGCTCCTTGAGTTCTTCCACAGTCCGGTCGACGGCCTGTTTGGCTTCTTCGGCGAAGCGCTCAATCGCTTCATCGAGTGAGCCCGCGCTGATCTCGAAACTGACCGGTACCGCGCCCACCGGTGTGAGCAGTTGCGCCTGACCGACGTACAGCTCCGATCGGCTCGTATCGGGCGATCCATCGGCCTTCACCGGCGTGAGCCGGCGTACGGTTCCCATTTTTCGATCAGTGAACACTTCCTCATGATAAAGGTCCGCGGGGTCCATCTTGAGGTCGGTTGCGTTGACATTAGGTTCCACGATGCTTCTACACTCCAATTTCGCTAGGGGTCTCTATGGTAGAGGGTATCATCTGATGGCGGTCGGTATCGATAGGTGGTCAGCGGATTCGGGTCCCGGTCGATGCGGTGGGTGCGCGCAGAGACAGACCGGAGAGCGGGGGACGGCCGGATTCTTCCCCTCGGTCATACTTAGGTGCCGATTTCTTCTGGCCCTGCCCAGGCAAAGCATTTGGTTTTTGTGGTGGCCCATACCGGGGGTGTTGTCTTTTTGTCATTGTCCGGAATGGCGGGCAATGAGCGTATACTATCTGGCGTTTTTGCCCTCAGGCCAACGAACCACTGCATACGAGATCCCAAGGAGGTAGTGTTGGAATACTTACATACGATGATCCGAGTCAGCGATATCGACGCATCGCTGGATTTCTTTTGTGACAAACTGGGACTGGCGGAAATCAGCCGCAGAGAATCTCCCAAGGGACGTTACACCTTGATATTTCTTGCCGCGCCCAACGATAGTGAACGTGCGAAGCGTGACAAAGCGCCGATGGTCGAATTGACGTACAACTGGGATCCTGAGCAATACACAAGTGGCCGTAACTTCGGTCATTTGGCATACCGGGTCGATAATATATACGAGGTTTGTCAGCGTTTGATGGATGGCGGTGTCACGATTAACCGGCCACCTAGAGACGGCTACATGGCGTTTATCCGTTCACCCGATCAAATCTCCGTTGAGCTGCTGCAAAAAGGCGAACCGTTGGCAGTCCAGGAACCGTGGGTATCGATGGCGAATACAGGTGAATGGTAGTGCCAAAATGGTAGCCTAGTTGATGAGTTGTCGCGCCACGTGAGCAGTCATACGTGCATGCTTATGGCGCCCTGTAAGATAAGGATTCTTTATGTGGGATTGTGTTATACTGCGAACTTAGGCGGGATGGTTAAGGCGTCCTCCGCCGAATTGAGTTAGCACTAGTTCTCATTGCATGTTATTCAGGTCATCTACAAAGTACCCTCCCGGTTCTATCCCTGTATGCCTCGTATGATTTGCAATAGGACGGATACATATTTATATACAGAGGTAAGATTACATGGCTACAGGTACCGTCAAATGGTTTAACGAATCCAAAGGTTACGGCTTTATTTCCCCATCCGACGGCAATCAGGATGTATTTGTACATTATTCCGCTATTGTAGGCGGTGGATACCGGTCCCTGGCAGAAGGTCAGACGGTAAGTTTTGAGGTGGAAAAGGGTCCCAAAGGCCTGCAAGCGGCTCAGGTCAAAATCGAGAGCTAATTCTTTATCCGCTTCCATCTAAATATGAACCCCGCAAGTAGTTGCGGGGTTTTTAATAATTGTCCCAACTGGTGTTGGTTCTCATCAGATTGGCGAGGGTAAGTTTTGAAAAGAATGTTCGTGGGTAATTTACCAAGCGATGCCTCCGAAGACGGGGTTCGCGAGTTATTTTCTGAGTTTGGAACGGTGCGTTCAATACAACTGGCGTCCGATGTCTTTACTGGGAGGTGCCGAGGCTTCGGCTTCATCGAAATGGAAGGGCACGAGGCCAGGGCGGCTATCGCCGGCCTCGACGGAAAGACGTTTGGCGGTAAATCGTTGAAAGTCCGTTATGAGGACACGACGCGCAGCCGTGGAAGAGGCGGAAAGAAAAGACGGCGTCGTTGACCATGTAATCATGAGGTAGGTGCTGAGATTGACGCCAAGGCCTTTGTCGACGCGCCCCGTCGCATCGACTACTCGGACGCACCCTCATGGATCAACTTTGGTAACACCAGGAAATAGTTTGCCCAGAGCAAGTATTTGTCATCGATCAACCGGAATCCCTGGGCCTCAATCTCCTCAATGACTGATTGCTGGTTTACATCCCGCCGGTCATTCTGGTGCTGGGCGGCCACCGGCGTGAGCGATACCGCCGAGGTAATGAGGGCAAACAGCAGGCGGTGGGCATTGCGTCCCAAACGTGGGCGGAGTAAAAACGAATCACAAAGTTTGCCGACAGATCTTTTGCTCACGACGTAAAAAACCTTATTCGCTATCATAGGCCTCAAGCACTCAAATCAATGGATTTGTATTCATCCCCGATACTAGCCCGCATATTGCACCAAGGCGGCGCGAAGAGCAGCTAAAAGTTTGTTTGAGGATAGGAATTCGATAAATGTTCGGTGCCATATTTTGTGCCCGGAGTCGGGTTTGTCCCCGCCTTGTCCCCGCACAGCAGGGGAACAGCGGGGGAGCTGCGCGCAGAACAAGACCCTGCGCCATCGATCGGGATCCATGGTGCAACATGCGGGCGCGAGGCAGTGAGACGCTCCCGGAACAGGCCGAGTTTAAACTTTATTGTTCAGATGTAGAACCGGAGGTAACCGCGATGACACATATTCTGGCCATGACACTGGTTTTGTTGCTGACGTTGGGAGGGATGTTCTCCGCTGGCGTGGCGTTTGGTGAGACAGGGCACGGCGCCGGCCATCATGAGCGTCATATGCAACGAGGCGGGCACCCCGGTGCCGGCGGCAGGCACCAGGAACATCACTCAGAGCACCATGGACGTGACGGAGACCAGGGACACTGCGAAGCGCGCGGCGAATCCATGGGCAAAGAGTTGTTGGCGCGGCATTGGCAAAGGACGCTGACTCCGGAGCAACGAACACAGGTTGATCAGCTGCAGGTAACCCATGCCAAGGCCAATGCACCGCTCAGGGCCAAGATGGATTCGATCAAGATGGATCTGGCGGTGCTCGCCACGGCGGAGGAACCCGACACTGCGGCGATCCAGCAACACATCGACGAACTGCTCGAACTTGAAAAGAAGGTCATGCAGCAACGCTACACACACATTGCGGCGGTCCGCCAGGCGCTTACTCCGGAACAACGCACCTCCTACGACATGATGGCGCTGAAACATGCCAAAAAAAGAAAACGCGGCGGGCATTGGTAAACCCCCTTGGGCAGATGCCGGGTTTTCGCTTCCGGTTGTAACCGGTTTTCGATCCCGCCTAGGCCAAACGGCGCCGATCATCCCGCCGAATGGGTCAAGTTGACCGTGGCTCGGGTGGGACTCGTCGCCAACATCCGCGCCATCATCGCGCCATAGAAACGAGACCCAAGAACGGAGACTCAAGACCTTAGTCGTCGCGCAACTTTCCGCTTGTTTTGGCACCGGTGTGTTGCGACTTTCCCCGACCTATGACCGACCCTACCGTCATTCGTATTCGAAACATCGCCATTATTGCCCACGTCGATCACGGCAAGACGACCCTGGTTGACAAGTTGTTGCAGCAGTCGGGCACCTTGAAGACCCGCGGGGTCGCGGTGGAACGTGTGCTCGACTCTAATGACCTCGAGAAGGAACGGGGCATCACAATTTTGGCAAAGAATACCGCTATTGCCTGGCAAGCTTACCGAATCAATATCGTGGACACCCCGGGTCATGCGGATTTCGGTGGCGAGGTCGAACGTGTGCTGTCAATGGTGGACTCGGTGTTGTTGTTAGTGGACGCCGTGGAGGGACCGATGCCGCAAACACGCTTCGTCACCCAGAAGGCATTTTCCCATGGTCTAAAACCGATTGTGGTGATCAACAAAATCGATCGCGATAATGCACGCGCCCATTGGGTTTTGGATCAGACGTTCGAACTTTTCGATCGTTTGGGCGCCACTGACGAGCAGTTGGATTTTCCAGTCGTGTATACCTCGGCGATCCAGGGAACAGCGACTTTGGATATCGCACAACCGGGGATCGATCTAAAGCCACTCTTCGAAACCATTGTTGCCTACACGCCACCGCCGGCAGTGGACGTGGAGGGACCATTTCAAATGCAGATCTCGTCTTTGGACTTTTCCACTTACGTGGGAACGATAGGTATCGGCCGCATAATGCGTGGAGCAATCAAGCGCAACGACCCAGTGGTCATTCTTGACCGCGATGGGTGTGAACGGTCCGGACGCATTCTGCGGCTACTTACATTCATGGGATTGAACCGTGTGGAGGTGGAGCGGGCGCAGGCGGGGGACATCATCGCGATAACCGGTATCGAAGATCTAGGTATTTCCGATATCTTGTGCGATCCGGAATATCCCGAACCCTTAGCCATGCTGAGCGTCGACGAGCCGACCATAAGCATGACATTTCAAGTCAACAATTCCCCGTATTGCGGCCGGGACGGTAAGTACTTGACCTCGCGGCAGCTATCAGAACGTTTACAGCGGGAGGCAGTGCACAATGTCGCACTTCGCGTGAGTGCAACCGACGATCCCGAGAAGTTCATCGTATCCGGGCGCGGTGAGTTACATCTTGCCGTCCTGCTGGAAAACATGCGCCGCGAGGGATACGAAGTCGCCGTGTCGCGGCCCGAGGTCATCTACCGGGAATACGACGGGGTACGCGAGGAACCCTGGGAGCAACTGACCGTGGATGTCGAGGCACAACATCAGGGCACGATCATGGAAGCCATTGGTCAGCGCCGGGGAGAGCTGACGGAGTTGCGGCCGGATGGCCGCGGCCGGGTGCGGCTGGATTATCTGATACCAGCCAGAGGGCTTATCGGTTTTCAGTCGGACTTTCTGACCCTGACCTCCGGCAGCGGAACACTGTATCACGTGTTCGATTGTTACCGCCCCGCGGGGCCAGAGGGTCTCGCGGAGCGCCGCAACGGTGCGCTGATCTCCAATGCGACCGGCAAGACGTTGGCGTATGCGTTGTTCAATCTTCAAGAGCGCGGCCGGCTACTGGTTGGTCCGGGAGATGAAGTGTATGAAGGTCAGGTGATCGGAATTCACAGCCGTGATAATGATCTGACGGTGAACCCCATGAAGGCCAAACAGCTCACTAATGTTCGTGCCGCGGCCAAGGACGACAATGTGTTGCTGAACCCGCCGTTACGCATGGGGCTCGAGCAGGGACTGGAATTTGTCGACAAGGACGAATTGCTGGAGATTACGCCGGCGCACATTCGCGTGCGTAAGCGGCACTTGAAGGAGTACGAGCGCAAGCGCGCCGCTCGCCGGGCGAGTTAAAAAAGGTGGAGTCGGCCCCGAACGGCACTTCTCGAAACTTCGGGGGCAAGCTGAATGGAGTGAAAATTGCCAGGACACGCCGTAAATACGTCCATGTAGGCTCGACGCCAGCATCCTTGCTGGCGACGGTCCAGTGAATTCTCTCTCGATTCAGCCCGTTTCGTTTACGGTTCCGGGGCCGATCTGAACCGAGTGAAAATTTCCGGGACACGCCGTAAATACATCCATGTAGGCTCGACGCCAGCATCCCTGCTGGCGACGGTCCCGTAAATTCTCCCTCGATTCAGCCCTTTTCAGCTCTTAATTGGTCTTGAATAAGTGTCATGCGGTTTAGCCCAGCCGCAATGGAAGGGTACGCAGACGCTGGCCGGTGGCCGCGTACACTGCGTTGGCGACGGCCGGGGCAATCGGTGGCACGCCTGGTTCACCGACACCACCCGGAGCTTCGGTACTGTTCACAATATGCACCTCGACCACCGGCATCTCCGCCAGCGTCAAAATGGGATAATCCTCGAAATTGGTGTGCAACACCCTTCCCGCTTCAATGCGAATCTCTTCGTGTAACGCTGCAGATAAACCAAACGCGATTCCGCCCTCCATTTGCGCGCGCACGGTGTCGGGATTTACCGTGGTGCCGCAGTCGACTGCGCACACCACCCGCCGCACGTGAATCTGGGCATCCGCGACCTCAACTTCGGCGACCTGCGCTACGATTGTTCCAAATGAGCGATAGATCGCGATGCCGTGGCCGCAATTTGCGGCCGGCTCACGCCCCCAGCCGGCGTTCTCGGCGGCAAGCTCCAGGACTGTTCGGTAGCGGGGCGCATGCTCCAGAAGGCGGTGGCGGTACGCGAACGGATCTTGCCCTGTGGCACACGCTAATTCGTCGATAAAGCTTTCGATGGTGAAGGCATTTTGACCGGCGCCGACCGAACGCCAGTTGCCGATTGGCACTTCGTTCTCGATGACCCGATGCTCCTCGCGAAAGTTAGGGACCGCATAGGGTACGGAGATCATTTCCAAAGCCAGACTCGGACCGGCGGCACGTAGCCGCCAGGCGGTAGGTTGGCCATCGACATCCAGCCCCGCTTCAAGCGCAACGTAATGGGCGGGCCGGTAGACATCGTGTTGTAGATCGTCCGGTCGCGTCCAGATAACTTGTACTGGTTGTTGCACCTTTTGTGCCAGTTGTACCGCGTCGGTGACCATATCGGTTTCCAGCCGGCGGCCGAACCCGCCGCCGCAGAACTGGCTGTGGACATTGACCATTCGCCGGGGCAGACCGGTCAATCCGGAAGCGATCTTTTGCACTGCGCTTTGATTTTGTGTGCCTACCCACACGTCGCATTGTTGATCGTGAACATGCGCGACGCAGTTCATTGGTTCCAAGGTGGCATGAGCGAGGAAAACTGTGCGATACCCGGCGCTAACACGGATGTGTGCCTCATTTAGCACGCGCCTCACACTGCCGCGACGGCGTATCAATTTACCGGGTTGTTGCGTAGCCTGTTGCAGCCGTTGGTAATGTGTTGCCGTGTCGAACGTGGACAGGCCCTCGGACCATTCGATCTGCAGTGCCCGGCGGCCGCGTATGGCGGTATACGCATCATCGGCCAGCACTGCTACGCCGTTATCGATAACATGCACCGCGCACACCCCGGGAATTGCCAGGGTATCGTCCGCTACCACGCTTTGCACCTTGCCTCCCAACAACGGTGATCTATGCACACTGGCGACGAGCATGTCGGGCCGTTGTAGATCAAACCCATAAACGGTCTTCCCCTTCACCATGTCGAGAAGATCTAATCTCCCGGCGGCCCGGCCCAGTAATCGCCATTGGTCCCTGGGCTTGAAGGTAACGCGCTTTGGAGTTGGTAGCTTGGACGCCCGGTCAACTAGTGCGGCGTATTGCAAACGTCGACCGCTGCGTTCATGGATGACGGTGCATGCTTCGGCGCGGCAGTCACCGATGCGTGCGCGCCACTGTTGTGCGGCCGCCCTGATCAGCATCATTCGCGCGCTGGCGCCGGCACGACGGAGTGGCTCCCACTGGCTGGATACCGCGGTGGAACCACCGGTCACTTGTACCCCAAAACGAGGGTTGACATACACCTTCGCCGCCGGCGCAAATAGCATCCGGACCTGGGCCAACTCGGCCTCCAGCTCTTCACTGATCAACATCGCGAGTGCGGTACTCGCGCCTTGCCCCAGCTCCGCAAAGTTGATAGTGACGGTCACGGTGTTGTCGCCATGAATCCGCAACCAAGGATTGAGCGCCACGCCGGTATCGGGTGGCGGCTCTAGCGGAGTGGGCAATGGTGTCTGGTGGCGTGTTTCGACGAGGTCAACACTCCGCGTAATTGCGCGACGAATTCTTTGGTAGGTGCCGCAGCGACACAATACCTTTAACATCGCAGTCTCCAGATCGGCATTGCCGGGATTCGGGTGCCGATTGAGCAACCCGGCGGCGGCCATGATCTGGCCGGGCTGACAATAACCGCATTGCGGGACCTGTTCTTCGAGCCACGTGTTCAGGAGTGGATGACCTCGTTGCGCAAGGCCTTCGATAGTCGTGACTTGTCGTCCCTGAGCTTTCTCCAACGGCACCATACAGGCGTGGTTCGACTCCCCGTCGATCAACACCATGCAGATCCCGCAGATGCCGACGCCGCATCCAAATTTGGTGCCCTTGAGGCCGAGGACATCGCGCAATACCCACAGCAGCGGGGTGTCCGGGTCCACCGACACAGTGTGCGTTTCGCCGTTCACTGTTATCTCTATCATTGTTGTGTATTCAAGCGCACAGCATCGGTCGTCAATATTCGTTCAAGATAACATAGATTGCGCAGGTAATATTGGCACCCGATGCGATGTCTCATCGATAACCTGGACATGCAGCACGCCGTGAACAAGCTATCGACATCGGCGAGATCACTTTCCCTATCTGCACGCCTGTTGCCTTGGATTGCCTGGGCCTTGGTGCGATATGCGGGCTAACGCTGGGAGGATTCGGTGAGCAAGCTCAGCAGAAATGAAACAAGCTTATTGGCTTGGGAGGAGGGGTGCCCAAGACGCGAAGTCCGGTCTGTCTGTTAACGTCCAACGTCACCGATCGGTGCCGCGAATGCGTCGGATACCAGGACATCTACGTTGTCACCGGTAAGGGACCCCAGGAACGCCACCAAATCGTCTATTTCACTGTCGCTGAGCCCCAACTTGCCCAACAGTGGATCCAACCCCTCATTGGGTATACCGCCGCGGTTGTAAAACTCAACCACGGCGCGCAGTGTCGGCAGTGAGCCGTTATGCATATACGGTGCGGTCAGCGATACGTTGCGTAAACTGGGTGTCTTGTATTTCCAGCGGTCGGCCGGATCTTGGGTGATTTCGTAGCGTCCGAGATCGTTAGGCGGGGTCTCCGATGCATCGGCCACCACCTGGCCGTCGAACTCAATGAAAACGCCGGGGGCCACCGTTAGCTTGCGCGTCGCCGGTGTCTTATACATTGATGCTGTGTAGCCTACGCCGGTGTTGTGCAGCCGATTGTCGGTAAACAGCGCGTCATTCATTCCGATGACATGACAAGCGCTGCAGCGGGCCTTGCCGGCAAACAACCGGTATCCGCGTTTTGCGCTGTCACTCAACGCGTTGTCTTGCTCACCGTAATACCAGTGGTCGTACGGCGAAGCCGCGGAAATCAACGCGCGCTCATAGCTGGCTATCGCCATGCCGATGGTCTCGATGGTCGGCGGTCGTCCGTCGAAAGCGTCTTCGAATAACCCATCATAATCGGACATCCCCTTCAGTTTCTCGATCAGAAATCCGATCGACGGATTAGCCATCTCATTCTTGGCCAGCAGCGGGCCCCATATTTGATGTTCCAACGTGGTCTCGCGGCCATCATGAAACAGGGCATCCATGTAAGCCACGTTGTACAGCGTCGGTGTATTGCGCCGTACCGTGCGGCCTTCCACTCCTACTGCGGTCGCCAATTCATTACTGGTGAAGCCTTGCTCGGGAATATGGCACATCGCGCATGAAAACGTGTTGTTGAGTGATAAACGACGATCAAAAAACAATTTACGGCCCAGTTCAATTTTTTCCGGCGTCAACGGATTGTCAGCGGGAACGGGAATGGCCGGTAGACCCAGTGGACGTTGTTTGGCCAGTGCGTTGAGATCCGCAACTTGCCCTTTGCGATTTTGAAGGCTGCGTGTGCGGGTTTGATAGGTCGACGAATCGTAGCCTGTCTTGTCATCTCCTGCGCCTTGAAGACTTGATGGCGCGGCAGTAGCGCCGACCTCCTCGAGGGTCAGGGTTTTGATATCGTTGATGAGCGTATCCGCATGCAGGAAACCGGCGCTGTAGATATTGCGGATGCGGCGCGAGGAATCGATCAGGAACAATCTGAGCACATGTGAAAACGTCCCCAAAAAAACACCGTTCTCATCCTTTTCCTTGACGATTGATTGACCATAGCGCGACAGAATCGGGGCGAGCTTGGTTTCCGAGGCGGTAGTGAGGAACCTCCAGTCGGGGTCGGTCCCCGTAAATCCGGCCCCGTAGCGGCTCATCACCGCCGGTTTGTCGCGTACCGGATCGAAGCTCAAGCTGATCAGTCGCACCCGGTCTGGCATACCCGGCTGGGTGTTCAATCGCCGTTGCACCTGTTGTAATACCAACAGAGCCAGCGGGCAGCCCCGAGCATCGCTGCAGGACGTATAAATCAGGCTTAGTAACACGATCCGGTTACCAAACACAGCATGCAAACGGGTTGCGGTGCCGTCAATGGTGAGCACGTCGCCGTCCGTGGCGTGTTTTAGTATCGGCAGAGTGTAGGTACCCGGAGAAGGTGCAGCGAAATTGAGCAGTGCGCCGCCCGGAGCCTCGATCTGTGGTTCGATTTTTGGCCGGTCGCGGTCGCGCTCACCGTGGGCGGCGGCGAGCGAAGTCACCAGCGCGATCGTCAGCGCGGATAACAGCGGTGTGCGCATGTTCATGACGCGACCGTCGTGAACCACTCGCCCGGGGTCACGTCACCAATTGTTTTCCTAGCGAGTGCGCTGAGCGACACCCGTTCCTAAATTGGGATGTGCCTGACCATACAACGCATGAGAGCCAAAACGCATCTGATGAGGGCGCCCGAGCTTCTCGGCGGTAAAGTCCACGCTGAATTTGGGACTCAGTTTTTTTCCATCCCACGCATAGGCCTTGAAAAACTGTAGGTCTTCACCTTGTTTCTTGTCCCAATTCGCGAGCAACGACGAGGTAAAGTATACGCGCTTACCATCCCAGCTTTGAGAAAGCATGTTGACCTGTCCGCCGATTTTTTCCTCGTAAACCTGCTTGGGTGCAAACGGATCGGAGATGTCGAACAGGCGGGTTTTACCGTCATTCCACGTGTCCACCCACAAGGTCTTGTCGTCTGCGGAGATCGAGATGTCCACCGGTAGTGGGAGTTGTGTCGGATCACCGATATCGGCGACTTCCATCGCCTGCCATTGTTGATTATCGTCCTCGTAGATCAGCCAGATCTTGGAGGTAAGTGCGGTGGTGGTGAAACAATAATTGTGCAACGGACCCCAGGCGCAGCGGATCTCCAGCGGTGCCCCCGGCACATCCAAGATTTTTTTAGGCTTGCGGGCGTGCAGGTCCCAGACCACCACCGTGTTACCGAAACGTTTCATCGCCTCTTGATCGCCCATCAGTTTGCCAAGATCCGCCATGTAGTTGTTCCATCCGGTAAACGAGGAAGTAATCATCACGTTGCGGCGCGGCAGTACCCGCACGTCATATCCATACCCATCCGCGAACTGGCCGGATTTCTTCGCGCCTTGAGGTTTTTCATCGGTCGGCATCCAGTGGGTTGCCACATACTCGCCTTCATTGGTGTATTCGACGAGCGCTGTACGACCGCCATGATCCTTGTTATTGGACAGTCCGGTGACCATCATCCGTCCCGGAAGCGCGTAGGTCGTGTGTGGTCCAACGACGCCGTCGGACTTGGCCACAAAATCAGTGACGATTTTGTGGATTTTCGGTTTAGCCGGGTTGCTGTGGACGTCGAAGATAAAAATCTTGCTGGTATCGAGTCCCGCTGCCCACAGGTAACGCCGATCATCGGTAAAACCGGAGTGGTGGGCCTCGTTACGCCCGCCGACAGACAGCGAATGGATTACTCTTCCATAGTTTGTCGAGTTCGGGTTGACGTCGATGGTCACCAGTTTGTCTTGTTCATCCCCGACGCCCACGGTACCCAATGTCCATACGTAGACATAATCCTCTTGGCCGACGATCTTGGCCATATACGGCGACATGCAGGTCTCGTCGGCCAGCGCGAGAGACGGCTTAAGGATTGCTACCGAGCTTAACGCAGTGACTAGAGTGATTGCGGTGATGGTGCCGAACGCGGAACGGTATGGTTTGCTAACGCGCATGAGTCGATCCTCCTCCTGGGCTGGTGGTCATTGTAAGGAACCGCGGACATGCACGATTTTGCTCCAAGCGTTATTTGATGTTGCCGATCGTGCCTGGGCCAAGCAGCCGCGCCTCCGGTTTTCCCGTCGCTTCAATTCCGTGATTGACAGATTCTTAACCTCAATTAGTCCCTCCAAACTATGGATAGTTTCGTTTCCATGGACGAACGGGATTGCCCGCCGACCGGTAGCACCGCAAATTCCTTAATTTCTGTACGGTTGTGGTTCTAGCTGTGCATTGCTCACCAGGATCCCGGATGCTGGCGCAGGACGCGTGCAGGCCAAGTGCAAAGGTGTAAGAACCAGGCCAGGGCCGGGGGGCTGGACGCCGCGTTGCAGTGGTGTTTCAGTCCGGCAGTGGTTGGTGTTGCGAAACGGCACCAGCTGCCAGTTTGCAAGCGGTGTCTCGTAGTTAAACCGGTTCTTGTTCTTCAGCTTCTGGAGGCAGATGTCTATAGACATTGTGGATGCGTTGTCCCGCGGTCCACAGGGTGAGTACCGCCAACACAAAGGCCATGAATACGAGCTGATGGGTAATCAGGCCCAGGCAGAGGACGATGACGCGTTCCGCCCGTGTGATCCAACCCCCATTGCACTTCAGGCCAAGCGCCTCCGCGCGCGCGCGGGTGTAACTGGTCAGCATACTGCCGAGCATGGCCAACACCAATGCAGCCACCGCCCATGTGTTGCCCTGGGTTGCCAGCCACCAGGCGATGGCGGCGAAGAGTACGCCTTCGCAAACTCGGTCCAGCGTGGAGTCCAAAAATCCGCCAAAGGGCGTGACCTGGTTGTTCAACCTGGCCAGCATACCGTCCAGCATGTCCAAAGTACTGCCAAACAGAAACACGATGCCGGCCCAGACAAGCTGATCGTTGATTACCAGCCACGCCGCAAGTAGCGAAAAAATGACGTTGCCGGCGGTGAGCAGATTGGGGCGAACCGCACGTGTCGCAAGCCAGCCCACCACGGGAGCCAGCCATGCTTGCAGGCGTTGCCGTTGCTTCTCTCTTAATCGCTCTATGGGTCCCAATATGCCAGCCTTATGCGAAGATGTTCATCAATACCGGTCGGTGGTTCTTTGTTCACTTGCAATTATCGGCTGTATTGATCAACGTGATTAACTTTGATTAAGTCCTTTCGCTGGGGAAGTCGGTGTGGAACTGCCTGCCCCATGCCCGAGTACCGGATGCGGCCGATATGACTCCGTCAATGCCGCCAGTTCCTTCTCGTCGAGTGTGATGTCCAACGCCCGCATCAATTCATCGAGATGATGGCGTTTGGTCGCGCCAATGATCGGCGCCGTCACCCCCGGTTGCTGCAGGACCCAAGCGAGCGCGATTTGTGCGTTGGAAACGCCACGCTGTTTAGCGATCTTGCCGAGCCGCTCCATTACCAAGAAATCACCCTCTTGATAGTACATGCGATGCGCATGCTCATCCGTGTGGGCACGGGTGGTAACGCCGCTGCGGTCCGGTTTGCGATCACCGGCCAGAAAGCCCCGCGCCAACGGACTCCACGGTATCACCGCGACACCTTCAGCGCGGCACAAGGGAATCATTTCTCTTTCCTCCTCGCGATAAACAAGATTGTAATGGTTCTGCATGGAAACAAAGCGTGCATAACCGTGATGGTCAGCAAGATACAGGAACCGGGCGAATTGCCATGCAGACATGCTCGAGGCGCCGACATACAACGCTTTACCGGCACGTACCACATCGGTCAACGCCTCCAGGGTTTCCTCCATCGGGGTCGTTGGATCGAAGCGGTGAATCTGATATAGGTCCACATAGTCCATGCCCAGACGATCGAGGCTGGCATCAATGGCATGGCGAATGTGTTTCCGTGAGAGCCCGCGCTGATTGGGGCTGTCTCCCATCGGCAGATATACCTTGGTGGTGATCACTACATGCTCCCGTTCCGCGCCTAGTTCTTTGAGTGCTCTGCCAAGCACCCGTTCACTCTCACCGTCGGAGTAGCGGTTGGCGGTGTCAAAGAAATTGATCCCGGCAGCCAGCGCCTGCTCGAAGAACGGGCGGGCGGCCTGTTCATCCAGGACCCAATCGCGCCACTTCGGGGAGCCATAACTCATACAGCCCAAACACAATCGCGAGACCTTCAGACCGGTGTTACCGAGTGGTATATAGTGCATGAATACCTCGCGTTATGGTTCGTCAAATCTTTCTGCGTTGTAGGAATTGGTTACCAGGAACCTGGGTTAACAAACACTTCCATCGTAACCCCGGCCCGAAAAATCGTAACAATTATCTATAAATAGCCGACCCGGGTGTGCGGATCCGGGGTCGAGCCAAGTACCGGTGAGAGGTGGCGTGGGCCTTGCCTAGCGGCCTGTTGCCCCGGCCCCGTCGGCCTGGCGGCCCCGCATCGGGTCCATGTGGCAGCATACCAGGTCGAGACACCGAGCCCGGATAGTGAACAAGCGGCCACTGTGGTGGGTGATAGGTATGAACGTACGCCGTGGTCAAATTCCGCTGATCTTGTGTCCGCTCTCGTTCCACCGCACGTTGTTCCAACCAATCCTGCATGCGTTTGTTGACTTCCATCGCAGCTTGCCATCTGCGTTCCTGTTCTTCTTTGCATGTTTGGGTGCCGCATTCAAAGGTGTCTATGACTTCGGCGCCGGGGGTCTCGCTAGGCGGCTTATCGCCATAATGAGTTTGTCCCAAAGCATCTGTCCATTTGAAAACATCGGCTTGGACCGCACTGCCGGTCAGTAATAAAACGGCGGCCAGCCAGTATTGAATAAAGATCTTGATACACATACTCATGTACCATTGCGGGCCTCACATTGTATGACGGGAGCGGTCAGTCCGGCAACTTGCGTTGTCTCGCTGCGGTCTTGGATTCTAGGCAGATAAATAAACCGGGTATTGCGCTCATACAACTATTATGAACTGTTAACACCTCGAGATTGTGCTTTGACTCTACTGCTCTGAGTAATACGGTTGATCTATCATGGTCGAGCTAATAATGTGTCACTAACGGAATCGCGAATGAACAAACATGCCCCACTCCATTGACGATCTGTTGACAATCATGAAGCGGTTGCGGGATCCCGAGGAAGGTTGTCCTTGGGATCGCAAGCAGACTTTTTCGACGATCGCGCTATACACCATCGAGGAGGCCTATGAGGTCGCCGATGCCATTGACCGCGGTGACATACAGGAACTACGCGAGGAACTGGGTGATCTTTTGTTTCAGGTCGTGTTCTATGCCCAGATGGCCCAGGAGACACAGATATTTTCGTTCGCCGACATCGTCAATGCGATTTGCGAGAAGATGATTCGCCGCCACCCACACGTGTTCGCCGATGTTGAATACACTTCTGATCGTGAGCTAAGAAGCGCGTGGGATCAACACAAACGGCGCGAGCGAGAGGATAAAGCGAAGCACGATGCAAGTATCCTGGCTGGCGTGGCGCGGGCCTTGCCGGCGTTAATTCGGGCTGAGAAGTTACAGCAACGGGCGGCCCGTGCTGGATTCGACTGGCCGGATATCGGCGGTGTTATTGAAAAGTGCAAGGAAGAGATAAGAGAGTTAGAAACTGAACTCGAGGACCATCGTGAGTTTGCCGGAATCTATCAGGAACTCGGTGATTTGCTGTTTTCGTGTGTCAACTTGGCGCGCCACGCCGGGGTGAACGCGGAGCAGGCGTTGCGTTCGGCAAACGAAAAATTCGAACGCCGGTTTCGCGCTGTGGAATCAACGTTGGCAAGGAAAGGGCGCCGTTTCGAAGATACGGATCTTCAAGAGTTGGATCGGCTGTGGGACAAGGTAAAACACAACGAAGATGCGAATCCCCTGTGACTCGATTTGATTCTGACATTTTGAAATGGGGCGGCCGGCGTCACGATGAGGAAAAAACCACATGCGTGAGATCATTTCCCTAGCCACACCCAGTCGCGAAACGCTCGTTGATATTACCGAGTCGGTGCGCGATATCGTCGATCGCAGCCGCATTCCGAATGGTCTGGTATCGTTATACGCGCAGGGGGCGACTGCTGCGATCATGATTCAAGAAAACTGGGATGAGAGTGTGCAAACGGATGTGGTCAACTTTCTGAGCAAGCTCATTCCACGAGGAGTGTGGTTGCATGATGCCCAGGACGGCAATGGTGATGCCCACCTCAAGGCTGGATTGGTGGGTCCCTCGGAGACCATCCCATTGATGGACGGCAAATTGGGATTATCGACATGGCAGAATATCTTCTTCTGTGAGTTCGATGGCCCACGTGATGATCGAAAAGTAGTGTGCACGATTATCGCCGGCGCAAAAGAAAAATAGCGTCTCATATTTAACTCAACCCCCATTTTCTTCCATTGGGAACCGTGGTCAGTAGAAACAGGGCGCGCGAGTAGGGATATACCGCGCACTATCACCGGCGTTGAGCCGGCGCGCTCAAGGTCCTACCCATGTATAATTGATCAATCTAAAAACGAGAAAACCACCGTACCCGCGGGGGTCTAAGCTACGTTGCCTGTTTCCTCCCACGAAAGTTCGCCTCCCAACAGAGTTCCGGTGATGGTCATTCTCTCCGGTCGCCGGCGCGGGCATACGGTGCATCTCGGTGAAAAGACGATTCATATCGTCCGTGGCGCCAATGCGGATGTCGGGTTCATCCCTCCCGACGGTGAGCCTGAGCGCGATGTGCACGCCACCATGCATCGCGCCGGTGACAGCTATGAGATAGAAATTGCCCCCGGGTGTCGTGTCTGGGTAAACGGCCAATTAGTGGATGAGAACCGGATGTTGAATTCCGGGGATTTATTGGAGGTTGGGCACGCCGGGCCGGTGATTCGCTTTCGCACGTATCCGCCGGGGGTGACTCCGAAGAAAACCTTGGCCGAGGCGTTCGCTGACTCCCGAGACGGAGCGCGGGTGGATGGGCACTCGCAACTGGGCAGGACCGCTCGGTTCCTGAGCAACATCACCAAAGACCTGGCGACTCAAACATCGTTGTGGTTTCGCCTCTGGGTTCTTGTGCTGCTCACCGCGTTAGTGGTGAGCGTTGTGATATTAGTCACTCAGAACATCCGTCTGCAACAGCGGGTGGCCGTCGAGGGCACGCGCATCGAGGGCATCGCCGCGTTACTAAAACGCACCGGCGCCGAGGCAATGACCCGCGAAGACCTGCTGACACTGCAATCGGAGGTAGAGGCGCGGGTTGCTGCCACCCTCGAGCGTATCGAGTTGTTGGAGGCACGTTCCGATCTGGTGGCGCGGCTCATCTCCAATGTGAGCCCTTCGGTGGCTTTTGTTCAAGGGTCATTCGGATTTGTTGATCCCGCAAGCCAAAGACCGTTACGTTATATTGAGGCCGAGGATGGAATCGTAGTATTTACCTTAGAGGAAAAGGGGCAAGAGTTGCAGCTGATGTTTTCGGGTACCGCCTTCGTGGTATCCAAAGCGGGCCTGCTGTTGACCAACAAGCATGTTGCCGAACCGTGGCAGGACGATCCCCAGGTGGAAACGATAACCGAGCGTGGACTGACCCCGGTAATCTCGCGCTTGCTGGCTTATTTCCCCGGCGTCAAAGCGCCGCTCGAGCTGCGCGTAGTGAAGCTCAGTACGCAAGCGGATCTAGCGTTGATTCGCGTCGTCGGACCCATGCCCAACGTGCCGGTCTTGAGATTGGAAGCTGAACAGCCCAGGCCCGGTGACGAGGTGCTGGTACTCGGTTATCCGTTGGGCACTAGGGGATTGATCGTACGCGCGAGCGCCGAGTTTATCGAAGCCATCACCCCGGACGGCGATGCGGATCTTTGGACTATCGCCCGGCATCTGTCCGAGTCCGATTACATCAAGCCACTGGCTACCAGGGGTATAGTGAGCCAGGTCTCCGAGGATGTCGTGACCTATGACGCCGAGACCACGGTGGGTGGCAGCGGTGGACCGGTGGTGAACATGGATGGCTCGGTGGTGGCGATCACCGCCGCAATCATCACGCAATTTGGCGGCTCCAATCTCGGGGTTCCGGCGAGCATCGCACTGGCGTTGCTACAAAACACGCCGCATGCGCAATGAGTGCGGACACCCGGCTGGCGAAAATAGGCCAAAGAAGGCGTCACATCGAGCTAAACCGAGCGACAATTTCCGGGACACGCCGTCACTACATCCGTGTAGGCTCGACACCAGCATCCCTGCTGGCGACGGTCCCGTAAATTCTCCTTCGATTCAGCCGTTTTCAGCGCTTGATTGTCTCAAGTAAGTGGTCAACTGGGGTCTGACTCCGCTACATCGTGCTCACTTAATATTGTCATTCCGAGCGCTTGATGTCATTCCGAACGAAGTGAGGAATCTCACCATGGTTAATCGTGACGGCGAGTTCAAGACGGGGACAAGCGCAGGCTCGGGCGGCTGGACCCCGACCGGAGCGAAATGTATCGCCGTAGCTAGGCGCTGAGTGAAGCGCAAGTGCAGGCGTTCAAGAACGAGTCAGCGCCGGGATAAGCGCATACTGCGGCACAAACTGTCATACTGGGCATTGATTGAATTGTTGGCTCCGAACAACTTGTTAACTCTTCTTATTACCACCTTGGTGCAATACACGGGCTAATGTTTTGGATACTATCTGCGCTTCTTGGTGGGTGTTCGTGCAGTTTTCTTAGCAGCGAGTGTGAACCAATATTCTTCGCTAAGTTCATGAAAATAATCGGCGTCGTCAACCAGCACATGTGATGTTGTCCTGGGCACAGCGGCGATCTCCACCCGCACACCTTCTGATTTTAGGTGTCTGACCAGTTCAACAAAGTCCGAGTCCCCGGACATAATGATGATCGTATCAACCTTGCTTGCGAGCTGCATCGCTTTGATGGTCAAAGGGATATCAGCGCTTTTATGACAAGGCCGTACCGAGCCATGGTAGTGGAAGTGCAGACGTTCCCGGAGTTTTGAGGAAATCTGTTTACCTTCGCGAAAATAGACCAATCGATTTAATCCCCGGTTATCCAGCAACTTGGGGACTAGTTTGTCGAAATTGAGCATCGTGTTGGCATCGCCGGTTTCCTCGTGGATGCTGCGTTCTATATTGTTGCCGTCCACCAGGATGGCAACGGACTGGCTGATATTGACTTCTTCGGAGCGATTCTCATTCATTGGTCCTAAATCCAATAGTGGTGCTGGAACGATAAACAGCGTTTACCCTAACGCCGACACAGGGGTAATCATACTCAGTTTGGGCTGCGGCGGGTAAAGCCGATTGACGAACCAAGTACAATTGATTTGTAATTCTTAGGTAGTGTGGGTCACCGCACGCGGTGAATCGGGTATCAACACCAATAGTTACCAACGGAGGAGATAGACATGGCGGAATCAATGGATGATATCTTGCACCCCGGCGATAACGAGGGCGAGGACTCGGGATTTCCGCACGCCCCGGATGGTTGGACACGCGAAGTAGCGGTTGTCCGGGCGCGCGAAGAAGGCCTCGCGCCAAGCGATGACCTTTGGGAAGCAGTGCGGGCGCTTCAGGAGTATTTCTCAAAGAACGAGCCCAACCTGCACATACGTGAGTTGCACGATGCGCTGGATGAAAAATTTCACCAAAAAGGCGGTATAAAATTTCTCTACAAGCTGCTTCCCGGCGGTCCGGTCGCCCAAGGTTGCAGGATTGCGGGACTACATCCACCCCCTGGCACTAACGACCCTTCGTTTGGAAGCGTTCAATAGCGCTCGGTGGTGCTTGTGGATACAAAGCCCGTGTTCATGACGATCGAGAACCATGGGATCCTGCCGACCTATATCCTTCATTCAGCCCAAAGGCTTGACTGGAATGAATCGTTGGTCGCGCATTGCGATACCGAGCGCTGTACCGTGGATGATGGCACTCAGTCCCGTTGCCAGGTCGGTCAAGTGGATGGTTGGGGGCCTGGCCTGTTCCACGACCGTGCGGCATTTCACCAGCAGCGAAGCCGCGGCAATGGCCACCGGCGGCAGCTATCGTGGTGGATCCGCGGGCAAGGCGCGGTGACGCTGGGTGTGGCTCCGCACGGGTGGGGCGGGCCGCGCGACGGACAAAGCTCGGCCCTTGAGCACCGCCCGGCGGGAGGGGTGGGTGGCGGTTGGGGTGTCGATGCCCCGGTCAGGGTGTTGACCTGTGGGGGGTTGTATATTAGCATATGGTGTAATACTAATTTAACGGAATCCACCGCATGTCCATTGACCGCATCGTGCTCGTATTTGCCGGCACCATGATTTTGCTCAGCGTCGCCTTGGCGCATTATCACTACCCGTACTGGTTGTGGGTGACCGCCTTTGTTGGCGTCAACCTGTTGCAGGCCGCGTTTACCGGTTTTTGCCCGTTGGCCAAGATTCTAAAGCGCGTCGGTACCAAGCCAGGCGTCGTATTTAACTAACAAACCCTAGGAGATTAATATGAAACGTTCCACCCTTGTGTTCACGTCGGGTTTATTGCTCGCGGCAATGAGCGTCACGTTTGCCGCCGGCGAGACTTCCACCGACGACCGCGTAAAGATGAGTCGCCAGACGGCAAAGCAATTCATGCAGTCATTAAAGGGTGAACTGCAAGCGGCGATGAAGGCCGGTGGGCCGGTGAATGCGTTGGATGTGTGCCACACCAAGGCGATGGTGATTACCCAACAGCATGCTGACGCCAAAGGTTGGCGCGTGGCCCGCACCAGCTTGAAAACCCGCAATCCCGCGAATGCGCCGGATGCCTGGGAGCGTTCCGTACTAGAGAAATTCGATGCACGCAAAAAGGCAGGGGAGGCGCCGCAGGCACTGGAACACCATGAGGTGGTGGCGCAGGGTGATAAGAAGGTGTTTCGATGGATGAAGGCGATTCCCACGCAAGCGGTGTGCCTCAATTGCCACGGCGGTGACTCGGTCGCCCCGGCAGTGGAAGCGAAGCTGAAACAGTTGTATCCGACGGATCAGGCTCGCGGTTATGCGGTGGGCGATATTCGCGGGGCCTTTACGATTACCCAGCCCATAGAATGAATAGTGTGATTGGCAAAACTAGGCTCCCTCGGCGTCGCTCGGGGTAGATCTAATCGGCTCCGGTCACCGCGAATTTTTCTTGTTGTTGTCATCCTGAAGCCGCGAGCGGCTGCTTGTCCTCGCACAGCAGGGGGAAGGATCTCACCGTCTTGAACTTAACGTCATCATTAGGCACGGTGAGATTCTTCGCTTCGCTCAGAATGACACAAACAATGATCGGCATGACAACACTGAATCGACACGACCACCAACAGGTCGGAATCCTCGCTGCGCTTGGAATGACCTCAAGTGTTTGCGCCGCATGTTAGTGGTACAGCGATGACTTTGATGCCAATTTTTCTGACCCTAACTTTTTGTAGCGAAACGGTGGGGCCATGACACAACGGACCTTTGAGCTGCGTTTATCCAGTCTCCACGACATCCCGGAGAACACACTGAAAAAGTTGGAGGTACAGGTGCTCGCTGACGGTGAGTGGGAGCCGCTCGATTTGAACCTTGAGACCCGCGGGTTTTTGATTTTTGTTTACTCTGTGTTTATCTGCCAGCACATGTATCTCCACAGCAACGCTACTGAACTTGGTATGGCGCTCGACACCGTGACCGGCAGATTCAAATTGACCACATCGGAAGACTGGTTCGTTCATGAGATCCACGCAAGCTTTGATGTTGCGTTGCACTCGGGACAAGCCACTGCGGATGATGTCGCCTATATTGTTGAACGAATGAAAAATTGTCCGGTGTCGCGGAATTTAACAAACACGGCCAAGCACACACAGCTGCAGTTCGTATAGGGGCGTGTTGGCCCTTGTTGGTTATCTCAAAACCGTCTTCTACCCCTCGCCGGCACCCCGTTGTACACTAAGCAGGCAAATATCAGCCGACTCAGGCGTCCGGTGACGCCGATATTACTGATAAGATTGGTAACAGCATCCACTCATCAGAGCGAGTTCCACCCATGTATCAAGATTACGACGAGTCAAAAAGTTATGACAATGCCGCTCGCGAGGCCATCGACCTTGCCAACCGGTTAGCGGACAGTGATGAGGAGGCCGACGTGTGGGATATCGCCGATGGAATACTTGCCGGTGCCATACAGTATTGGCTGTATACCCGGCAACCCTGTGGTGATCCGAGATGCGAGGATTGTGAACCTATTAATACCGCGGAAAAGCGCCTCGCCGAGCTTATTCGCTTTACGCAGGAACTGGTCAAAGAGAGTGAGTATTATCATTCGCCTCACGACATCAATACGGGGACTGCGTAGTCTAAGACTCGAAGATCACGGGTAAGCTTGTCAATTCGCGCTTTGCGCTTTATTACTTTGTATGTAACTCGATGACGTCGCGATCGGCGACAATGTGATCGGAACCGACTTGTTGGCCGGCAAACTGCCCGCTGCCCCATATGCGCGCAAAGCTGAACTTTTCGGCCAGTTCTTTGTGTACCAAGCGGGCCACGTCACGCACGGTGTCACCGCGATAAACGGTAAATGGCCGGCCAACGTCCGGTTCTTTGCCCGGGGCCTTGGTATAAACACGCACGATTTGCAGGCCCTTAAACAGCATCGGCCCAATCCGGTCGAGACCGGCTCCGGTCTCGATCGAGGTAGCTACCGCGGGGAAGCGTACCTCCAATAGTTCCTCCAATACCCGCACTTCGTCGGGATCAGGATTAAGATCGCACTTATTGGCGATCAGCAACGTTGGCAAGATAACTTGGAACGGGTCCGCCCATTCATCATCGCTCTGCGGTCGGTCGCGATGCACATCGCCGCCGTTAAACCCGCGCCAACGTTCGGCGAGAATTATCTTCTTTTCAGCGAGCCGTAGGCAGATAGCCTGGACATGATCCGTGCAGTCCGGGTCATTAATGTCGACGACCAGAAGCGCGGCATCGGCGTTCTGCAACGCGTTAGCCATCCAAGTTTCCATGAAGTCGGCCGACACCGGCGGTAGATCCACCAACTGAAAGTGCGTGTCTTCGAACGCCAGCATACCTGGTACCGGTAGTTTGGTGGTGTAAGGATACGGACCGGTCTCGCTATGGGACCCTGTCAATCGGGCATGGAGACTGGATTTGCCCGCGTTGGGAGGACCTACCAGGGCGATCTGTGCGGCGCCCTCGGGACGCACGGTGTAACTGGGCCCCTTGCGTCCAGCCCCCTTCTTGGGTCCGGCTAATTCCTCGGTGAGTTGTTTGATTCGGGTCTTGATGTCCGCCTGAAGATGTTCGGTTCCTTTGTGCTTGGGTATAGTGCGTAACATCTCTTTCAGGCAGGCTAAGCGTTCGCGCGGTTCCTGGGCCTGGCGAAAGGCCTGCTCGGCTTTTTTGTATTCAGCGGTGACGTTGGTCGGCATGGGTAGTGAAATGTGTTACTACAGGTTGGTAATTAATACAAGCGCTAAGCCGGAGGCATCGATTAGTGAATGGTAGCACTCCGCTGGTGGGTGCCATCGCCGGTGATATGGTCGGATCGTTGTACGAGGCGCGTCCCATCAAGACCAAGGAATTCCCATTGCTCAGTCGTGGGTCGCGGTTCACCGATGATTCTGTGCTGACCATTGCCATTGCCGATGCACTATTGAGTGACGGCGGGTTTGCTGTTTACCTGAAACGATGGGGCAAACGTTATCCCGACGCCGGCTACGGCGGCTCGTTCATCCGTTGGCTGCTGTCCGATGACAACGAGCCTTATAACAGTTGGGGTAACGGCTCGGCGATGCGGGTGTCGGCCGTGGGCTATGCCTGTGACTCGGTTGCTAGTGTGCTCCAACAGGCGGAGCAAACGGCACTGGTCACCCATGATCACCCGGAGGGTGTCAAGGGTGCGCAGGCGGTTGCATTGTCGGTGTTTCTAGCGCGCTCAGGCGCGGACAAGCAGCAGATAAAAAATGAGATGACGCAACGGTTCAAGTACGATTTGAATCGCTTGTTGGATCACATCCGGCCCGGTTACCAATTCGATGTGTCTTGCCAGGGTTCGGTTCCAGAATCTCTGATCGCATTTATCGAATCCGTCGACTACGAAGATACGATTCGCAACGCGGTGTCCCTGGGTGGCGACAGCGACACCATGGCGTGTATCGCTGGCGCGATTGCCCAGGCCTACTATGATGGCGTACCGCAGTGGATTGCGGACGCTGTGGAGGAACGTTTAACGGAGGACTTGTTAGAGGTTGTGAATAGATTTGACGAGGTCTACGGGGTGGGCACACACTGATACTTGTTATCCATACGGCGCGAGGCGGAGAATTGTAGCTTATGGCGCTACCCGATTACCGAGACGGCAGCATCGTCAATCTGATGAGTTCTTTTATACACGCCGGGGATGGGTGTTCGCCGCTATATCCAGCGCTTGCTAACCTCGATCCCCTGATGCTGGGCGAGCATCGAAATATGCTTTTGTTGGTGCTCGATGGGCTCGGTTATGAATTTCTGATGCAGCGCGAAGAGGGCGTTTTACGCCAGCATCTCAAAGGCAGATTGACCTCGGTGTTTCCGTCAACCACGGCATCCGCGATCACCACCTATTTGACCGGGGATGCACCGCAGCAACATGCGATCACCGGTTGGTTTATGTATTTCCGTGAATTGGGCGCGGTGATGACGGTACTGCGCGGTTCACCCCGTTATGGCGGTGTGGATTTGAGTCACAGCGGCATCGACGCCGAGCGGTTGTTTGGCCATGTCCCGATTTCCGACCGGATGGGTGTCCCCACCTATCTCGTGACACCTCGGGATATTGCCTACTCGGACTTCAATATATCGCACAAAGGTAGGGCCGAGGTGCGTATCTATGCGACGTTGTCACAGATGTTCGCAACCACAGCGGCAATCGCGCGAGCTCCACCCAAGCGTAAATTCATTTATTGTTATTGGCCGGGCCTAGACCACACCGGGCACAGTCATGGCATCAATAGTCACCAGGCCGCAAAGCATTACCAAGATATCGATGCCGCCTTCGGCGAATTTCTTGACAGTATTAAGGGCAGCGGCACGATGATTGTGGTGACTGCCGACCACGGTATGATCGATGTGTCGGATGCGGACCACATCGACTTGGATGATCACCCTGATCTTGCCGAAACCCTTGCCTTACCGTTGTGTGGCGAGCGGCGGGCTGCCTATTGTTATGTCAGGCCCGGTCGGCGCGAGGCGTTTGAACAATACGTCACCGCTAAATTGGGGGAACACGCGGAACTTCGGCCCAGCGACGAGTTGATCGATAACGGATACTTTGGCGCCGGTGATCCCCATCCGCGGCTTCGCGAGCGGGTCGGAGACTATACGCTGATCATGAAACAGCGGTTCGTGATCAAGGACTGGCTGCCGGGGGAGGAGCGACATATCCAAATCGGGGTGCACGGCGGTACCAGCGATGCGGAGATGTATGTGCCGTTGATCGTAGCAACGGCTTGAATTAAACGCGAGGAAATGGACCAGACCTGGTAAAGGTTCCAGGCCAAGCTCAAGCGCGTGAGAATTTCCGCGACCCGCCGTAAATACATCCGTGTAGGCTCGAAGCCAGCATCCGTGCCGGCGTCGGTCCGGTAAATTTTCCCTCGCGTCAGTCCTTTTCGTCCAAGGTTCCAGGCTGAACTGAACCGTTTGACAATTTCCGCGACCCGCCGTGGATACGTCCATCTAGACTCGACGCCGGCATCCGTGCCGCCGACAGTCCCGTAAATTCTCGCTCGCTTCAGCCTTATTGAGTTCCTAATGGTCTTGAGTGAGTACCGTTCGGGTCAGACCCCTACGTCATTAACCACCACCGCTGTCATTCCTCGCGTTGCTCGGAATGACATATTAAAGCTTGCCAGGCGAAAGTGATATCGGTAGATGTGGGAGTGACATCCACCCCTGCGGTGCGCGGCAGGATGACATAGAAGAATTAAGGTGAGACCCTAAACATTAGGGGGCTGACCCGAATTTTTAGTCACTTTTCTTGCTGTCAGCGATGCCCTTAATCATGCTCAGCATTTCGATGGGAAATGGAAAGAAAATCGTCTGGTTCTGCTCGTGGGACATATCGATCATGGTCTGCAGGTAGCGCAGTGTGATGGCGTGCGGTTCGTGACGTAATACCCCCGCGGCTTCGGTCAATTTGTGGGACGCTTGCAGCTCACCCTCGGCGCTGATTATTTTCGCGCGCCGCATCCGTTCCGCCTCTGCCTGCTTGGCGATGGCGCGAATCATACTCTCATCGAGGTCTACGTGTTTGATCTCGACGTTGGCCACCTTGATTCCCCACGCGTCGGTCTGTTTGTCCAGGATCACTTGAATATCCGAATTGAGCTTATCCCGTTCCGACAACATCTCGTCCAGTTCGTGTTGGCCGAGCACCGACCGCAAGGTGGTCTGGGCCAGTTGGCTGGTCGCCGTGTGAAACTGTTCAACCTGAATGATCGCTCGCTCCGGATCAACCACCCGGTAATAGACCACCGCGTTGACTTTAACCGAGACGTTATCGCGCGAGATTACGTCCTGAGTCGGCACGTCCAGCACCCGGGTGCGCAAGTCGATACGCACCATTTGCTGGATTGGGGGAACGACGATGACGAGACCGGGCCCTTTGACTGTCTGGAAACGTCCCAGAAAAAAGATCACGCCACGCTCGTATTCACGCAGGATCTTGATGACAAAAAAGATGATTAAAACAAGGGCAGCCAGGATCGGGACAATATATACACTCATTGATTTATTCCTCCTTCGCTAACGGTTCCACTAAAAGGGTCAGTCCCTGCATATCATTCACTTTGACTCGTTGTCCTTGATCTACAGGGTCCTTGCTGTGCGCTTCCCATATTTCTCCGTGGACCCGGATTTGCCCGACTTCGTTAAAAGCGGCGGTCGCTTCGCCGATGCTGCCGATCATCTGTTCCTTGCCACTCACCACCGGTTTGCGGCGTTGTTTGATTGCCAGGGAAACAAGGGCGAACACGAACAAGGCGGTAAAGATCGCAACAACAATGATCAACGGCATCGATATTCGAAACGCTTCGATCTCGGTGTCGATTAGGATCATCGAGCCAATCACGAACGCAACTGCACCACCGATCCCCAGAATGCCGAAACTCGGCGCGAATAGCTCGGCGACCATGAGTGCGATGCCGAGCAGTATCAGGGCGACGCCCGCGTAATCCACCGGCAGCACATGAAAGGCATACAACGCCAACAGGATGCAGATCCCCCCTACGACCCCCGGGAATATACTTCCCGGATTGGACAGCTCGAAGAACAAGCCGTAGATCCCCAACAACATGAGGATATACGCGACGTTGGGATTGGTGATGATGGCGAGCAGTCGGTTACGCCAGTCGGGTTCCAGGGTCTCAACCTTCATACCGCTGGTATGCAGTGTGATCTTCTTGTCCTCGACGGTGACTTCACGGCCATCCAACTGCTTCAGCAGGTCGTCAACATCCTTGGCGATGAGGTCAATCACGCCCTCGTCGAGGGCGTCGTCGGCGGTCAGGCTGACTCCTTCACGCACCGCCTTTTCCGCCCACTCGGCGTTGCGTCCGTATAATTTGGCGAGCCCGCGGATGTAGGCCACGGCGTCGTTGACGATCTTTCGTTCCATCGCGCCGCCCTCCATGGCGTCGTCTTTTTTCTCTTTGTCGTTGGCTTCTTTGTCCTTTGATTCCGGCGGTTTCGGCGCCCCCAACCCACCAGGGGTAAGTTTGACCGGCGTCGCGGCGCCGAGGTTGGTGGCGGGGGCCATGGCCGCTACATGACTGGCGTACATCATATAGGTCCCGGCGCTGGCGGCCCGCGAACCCGCCGGCGACACATAGGAGACTACCGGAACCGGGCTTGCGAGGACGTGCTTGATAATCTCGCGCATCGAGGTGTCGAGTCCCCCTGGGGTGTTCATGCGAATGATCAACACCTGGACATTGTCTTCCTCGGCCCTTCGCATACCGCGAATCAAAAAATCACTGGTGGCGGGGCCGATGATGCCGTCGAGTTCGAGCAACAACGCACGGCCCTCATCGGCCTTGATCCCAGCCGCCGAAAACAGCGACACCAGCGACAACGCGCCGATGATTCCCGCCGCGTAGACGCCAAATTTGTAACCCGCCTGTTTCATAAACTTCACGACACCCTTATTGTACTTCGTCAAAAGGGGTCGGTGACGACTATTTTTGGGTTTGTAGACGTGTTGTGATATGGCGTGGTAAATCGTCACCGACCCCGTTTCCCTTTTCTAGCCTACGGTGCGGCGTTCATGGTACGCACATCGACAAAGCTGCCGCTTGGATGGTCTTTGAGTTTGGGGATCACTTGCGCCAACCGCTGTGCCGCCGCCTGTGGTGTGGGCATGCGGTCCGTTCCGCGGGCAGCCCGCAATTTTTGCACCGATGGGTACCGATCAACATCGACTTCATCGGGATTGCATAGATGGTCCTGCATTGCGGTGTCCACCAGACCAGGTGCTAGGGCGCATAGATGAGTGTCGGGGTATTCTGGCGCATATAGCTGGCTGAGCATGTTCAATGTGGCTTTTGACAACGAATATGCGCCCCAACCTTTGTGGCTCTTGACCGCGGCGCCAGATGAAATAAGAACAATCTGTTCGATACCGAGTTCGCGTGCATGCAGCCAGTCGAGAATGATTTTGTTGGCCCACACGTTGATATCCATTACCCGCAGGATGTCCGCGAGCGGTGTTTCGGTGATGTCACGTATATCACCAAGCACGCCGGCGTTTAAAAAAACCAGGTTCAAGCGGCTGACTTCGCCAAGTAACGACTCCAAAGCTGGCACGATGGCGGATGCTCGCGACAAGTCACAACGCACGTCATGCAGCGCTTTGGTGTCGATGCCGGTGCAACCGCGGCGGCTCAGACCATAGACCTCATAACCCCGCGACAAGTATTCCGCGGTCAATCCATAACCGAGTCCGCCGCTGTTTCCAGTGATAAAAACCGATTGTGTCATGGGAAGGATGCATAGTTAACCTTGAGTGGCCGTATTGTACCCGGTCCGAATGATTCTCTCTTCCGGCTACAAATTTTCGCCGTGACGATGCTCAGGAAAGATCGGGGACCGGAGTTCGGCGAGCGCGGTGTGGGCAGAGTAAATCGAATGCTCGTTGTCATTCTGAGCGTAGCGGGGAATCTGGCTGCCTTGGATGCCGGTGGTGACTGTGGCAGGGTAAGATCCTTCTGCGCGCTGCGCCTCAGGATGATATATTTAAAAACCTGCCCTGAGCGAAGCCGAAGGGTTCACAGCATGAAACGTTATCTCGAGTGGGACGACAATGGGTCGTTGACGATTATTTTTGGCCTTAATAAAGGCGTGGGCGCCGATTTTTTTCGGGTCCGTAGACGTGTTGTAGGTCCTTAAGTCGAAAATCGTCACCGATTGTTTTCCAAATGCCTTTTCCAACTTAGGTCTGTTCCCGGTATCTTACATTAATGACTACCATCTTCGGTCAGCGATAGCGGTGTCGACACCCAATCACTCAATACCCGGCCGCGTGAGCCGGCTCGTCTCCGCAGAGCCCAACGAGTTGCGCGCGTTGGGTTGGTCATTTCTGTATTTCTTTATGCTGCTCTGCGCCTATTACATCCTGCGTCCGATTCGCGATGAGATGGGGATACGCGGCGGTGTTGAGAATCTGCAATGGCTGTTTACCGCCACGTTCGTGACCATGTTGTGTGTGGTGCCGTTGTTTGGTTGGGTGTCCTCGCGCTATTCCCGCGGAAAACTCCTGGTTCTGGTGTACGGGTTTTTCATCGCCAATATCGTGGTGTTTTATTTTCTGTTTGCAAGCGGAATCAAACCCGCTTTGGTCGCGCGGGTGTTTTTTGTATGGCTGAGTGTTTTCAACTTGTTTGTGATATCGGTGTTTTGGTCGTTCATGGTCGAACTATACGATGACGGGCAGGCCAAGCGGCTGTTTGGGTTCATCGCGGCGGGAGGGAGTGCCGGTGCGGTCGTCGGACCGGCGCTGACGGTAAGCTTGGCGGTGCCGCTCGGAACGTCGAACCTGTTGTGGGTATCGGCATTGTTTCTTTGTATCGCACTGGTTTGTATTCGTCGATTGCGCAGTTGGGCGGACGGCCAGGATCGGCCGGTACATCAATTGGACACTCATCCGATCGGAGGCAACTGGTTCGATGGCATGAAACGCGTGGCACGATCGCCTTATCTTCTGGGGATCTGCCTGTACATATTGCTGTATACGACGTTGGCGACATTTCTGTACTTCACCCAGGCGGGCATCGTACGCGATGCCTTCGCCACTTCCGAAGAACGCACACGAGTGTTTGCGCTGATCGATTTTGGCACCAATGCCTTGACCATCGGGCTGCAGCTATTCGTAACCGGTCGGCTGGCCAGCCGATTCGGATTGTCGGTGACGCTTGCCGTAGTGCCGCTCTTTCTTATTATTGGGTTTACGGCGCTGGCCACGGCGCCGGTGTTGATCGTGTTACTCGTTGTGCAGATTCTCAGACGTGCCGGAAACTACGCCATCGCGCGACCGGGCCGCGAGATGTTGTACACGGTGTTGCCGGTGGCCGATAAGTACAAATCGAAAAACTTCATCGACACCGCCGTATACCGGGGCGGAGACGCGGTCAGTGGCTGGGCATATGCGGGGCTCACCGCGTTGGGTCTGACCGCGGCGGGCATCGCGTGGGTAGCGGTGCCGGTGGCGGCGATTTGGCTGATTTCCGGGTGGCGGTTGGGTCGGGCGCGGGCCCGGCAAGAGCATCATGCTGATATCCTAGACGCTGCCCCGGCATTAATTGGAGACAAAACGCCATGATGCAGAGTAACGACTCGCCGCAAAATTTGACCCGGCGCCAGGCATTGAAGCGATTGTCCGCTCTCGCCGGCTTAGCGGTGATCGGACCTTTTAAGGTGAATGCGACGGCCGCTGAACAGCGCAAGCGCAAGATACCCTCGTCGGCGGAATCCATTCCGGTCATCGGATTGGGCACCGCGCGCACGTTTGATGTCGCCGGTGACGAGAATTCCCGCGCCCCGCTACGCGAGGTCGTGCGCTTGTTCGTTGAACACGGCGGGACCATGATCGATTCGTCGCCGATGTACGGCCGCGCCGAGGAAGTCGTCGGCGATTTGGTGTCCGACCTCGAGTTGGATGATGCATTGTTCTACGCGACCAAGGTATGGACCCCCGGACGCGAACAAGGAGTCGAGCAGATGGAGAATTCTTTCCAATTGCTGCGCGCACCGGTTATCGACCTGATGCAAGTCCACAATCTTGTGGATACGCAAATCCATCTGGCGACGATACGTGACTGGATTGCGCAAAAAAGGATCCGGTATGTCGGCATTACTCATTACACTGCGAGCGCATTCGATGATTTGGAACGCTTGATAAGATCGGAAAAACTGGATTTCGTGCAATTTCCGTATTCGATCGTCAACCGGCAAGCCGAGCAACGGTTGATACCGGCGGCCGCGGACCACGGGGTGGCGGTGATCGCTCATCGCAACTTCGAGAAGGGGGCCTTGTTCCGCAAGGTGCGCGGCAAACCGTTGCCTGCTTGGACCGCCGAGTTTGACTGTAATAGCTGGGGTCACTTCTTCATCAAGTACCTGATTAGTGATCCCCGCGTCACCAACGTGATCCCTGCGACGCGCAAACCAAAACACCTGATCGACAATATGGGCGCGGGATTGGGGCGGTTGCCCGACGCGACCATGCGCGGCCGCATGGCACGATTTGTCGAGGATCTGTAAATCGCGCCATTCCCGGCTCGCATCGTGCGCCACGCAGCGCGGATGATGGCGATGGGACAAGCCCCGCGACACCGCATAGGGCCGGGCGGCTGGTTCCCCTGCTGTTCCCCTGCTGTGCGGGCACGAGCCCCCTGCTATGCGGGGACAGGCGCCGCGCAGGTGCGAAGAAATAAGGGGAGTCAGAGTGTGTGACTCCGACCTTGTTTTTTCTGTTGAGTGCAGCGCAAGTGCAGACGTTCGAGACTGAGTCAGCACCGGGATAACTGCGCCTCGCTTCATGGCGATAAACCGGAGAGACCCGCAGCGTTTGTTCCATGAAATGGCGACTTTCGATTCGCCACGTTACGTGGCAAGAATATAGGCGGGGTGCCTTGGTGCGATATGTGGCCCCGGGGCGACCTGCGACTTATCGTGTGTCTGTGCTGTATAATAGCTCGCCGTTTCCCAGGGTGTAACCAGTACTCTCTGAGCCGTTAGCGTTACAATCTTGTGGATCCTATGCATGCCGTGAGCCATTCTTAAACGAACTCAAAGCGATACAAATAATGATGACCCAACAGAACGCAACATTACTCTCCTTAGACCAGCAGCACTTGATTCACCCGCTGCACAGTCAGCTGATGCATGAAAAGGCACGTGTGTGGGTTCGTGGTGAGGGGGTAATCTTGACCGATGCCGACGGTAACACCTGCATCGACGGGTTGGCCGGCTTATGGAATGTCACCGCCGGTCACGGACGGGGGGAACTGATCGATGCGGCCAGTGAACAGATGGCGACATTGCCCTACGTCTCCGGTTACACCGGGAGTTCGAACCCCAAGGCGATCGAGCTTGCCGAGCGTCTCGCGTCGATTACCTACCCGAGTATTAACCGCTTCTTTTTCACCTCCGGCGGTGGGGAAAGCACGGACAGCAACATCAAGATGGCGCGTTTCTACTGGAAGCTCAAGGGTAAACCCGAGAAGACCAAGGTCATTTCCCGCCAGTGGGGGTACCATGGCGTCACCCTGGCGGCTATGTGCGCCACCGGGATGAGCGCCTACTGGCCGATGTTCGAGCCGCGGATACCGGGGTTCACCCATATTCCATCGCCGTATCCCTATCGCTATCAAGCGCCGGCGGGCGTCAGTCAAGGTGTTGCCGCGGCCGAGGAGCTGGAGCAGGCGATTCTGCGCGAAGGTCCGGAGACCGTGGCCATGTTCATCGCCGAGCCGGTACAGGGAGCGGGTGGGCTAATCGTGCCCCAGGATGATTATTTCCCTAGGATCCGCGAGATCTGCAATCAATACGAGGTGTTGCTTGTCTCCGACGAAGTGATCACCGGATTCGGCCGCACCGGGAAGCTATTCGGTCTCCAGCATTGGGGTGTCGAACCGGATTTGATGCAGTTTGCCAAGGCGATTACTTCCGGCTATTTCCCCCTCGGTGGCATCGGAATCAGCGACGAGATCGCGCAGACCATGAACGAAAGCGGGCAGGCCTGGATGCACGCCTATACCTATAGCGGACATCCGGTGGGGTGCGCCATCGGGTGCGCGATGCTGGATGTCATCGAAAAAGAAAATTTCCCACAACAAGCGGCCGACAAGGGCCAATACTTGGTAGACCAGCTGCGCGCCACACTCACGGATCACCCGCACGTCGGGGACATCCGCGGCCTAGGACTGATGTGTGGTGTCGAGATCGTCGAAGATCGGGCAAGCAAACGTTCTTTCGACGCCGGTAGGAAGATTGGCGCGCATATTCAACTTGCCATGATCGAACGGGGCCTGTTCACGCGGATTCGTGACGATATCCTTTTGCTGGCACCGCCGATTGTGATCGACCACGACCAGCTCGACCGCATGGTGGTAATCGTAAACGATGCGATTACCAGCGTCCTGGGCGCTTGACGCGGTCTCGGTAAGACATGGTCGCTAGGTGCGGATGACGAGGTTGGCGTAAAGACGGGGATTAGCGCGCGAGGTACGACACGCGAAGCGTAGCATAATGCCGGCAGATCAGGCCATCTGTCCGGTACCCATTTGCTTACGCGTCACAAAACAAAGGGGCTCCTTCTGGTTATCCTTCTCCGTTATCCAATGCGATATTTGAATTAGAAAATGTCGGCGTGATTGGGCACGATGTCGACGAAATACCCAAACCGGACTCGGTGCTTCCCTTGTGCTGATTAGTCAGTGGCTGGTCGATCACAACGCCCAGCGCAGCATTTGCTCTGTAAATCCTTAGGATTAGCATGTCGTACTAAGATGGGTATATGGACATCTTCTTTCTAGCTTTGCTTGTTTCTTTCTACTTCGCTTTGTACGGATTCGGAGCCGGTGTTGCCGGTATTTTGAACACAAAGCTTCCTATGGGCGTTGTCCCTGTGGTGGGGTTGACTGCTTTATTGGTTGTCGGCGGGGTGCTGAATATTCTTGGCCTCGCGTACGCGGGATCCTTATTGGGTATTACGTTAATCGGATGGGTTATTGGACTGTGGCACTTATCTCGGGTGTTGAGAGGCACTTTGGAACAAGTGAATAATGATTGGCCGCAAGTATTGACTATCGGTTTTAAGGAATCATTGCATTACTGGCCAGTAATTATATTTGGTTTGGTTGCTTATATTTTTTATGCAAACCCGTCTGCATTTAATCTCCACGACGATTTCGAGAAATACTTGAAATATCCGGTTCGCATGCTGCAGCAGGGAATGTTGCCGGCCAGCAAATTCGACGCGTTGGGGACCGAAGCCATGGGAGGGATGAGCTTTCTGCAAAGCTTTGCCTACATGGTACGTCCAATCGCGTATGTGAACGCCATTGATGCCGTTTTGGGATTGACCTTATGCATGGCGACTATGGCGGCGTTTTTGAAATTTCTGGGAAGACATTGGGGTTGGTCTGTATTTTTTTGCGCCATGATCTCATTTATAGATCCTCTCTATGTCAATACGTCGGCGATTTATATGGGCGCAGCTGTTCTCATATTGGTTTTCACGATACCGTTTTTCTGCGATTCAATTGATGATTGTTTTAATTGGCGGCATTCTATTTTGTTTGGTTTGAGTTATGCCGCATTACTTTCGTTGAAGACATCTTTGGCGTTGTTCATTCCCGTGCATTATGCGTTCTTTCTCGGTGTTTCTGTATTAGGGTCGCGTAACCGGTTACCATTTCTTGATTGGGGCTTACGGATTCCATTCTCGTCGCTTTTTTTTTGCCGCCCCATGGCTAGGAAGTCACGGAGACAAGTTGGTTGCGGTCATGAGCGTACCTGAGACGGAATTTATGTTCTCTAGCGAATTGCATTCCGCGCCCATATTGCCGGCTTGGCAACCGTTTTCCACGGAAATTCTTTTTTATGGATTTAATGTTACCAACATGCATTTCTCGTTCTTCGTTCTCGCTTTAATTACGGTGAGTTGTGTCGCCGCGTATTCCGTTAGAAAGCCCAATCCCAAGAGTTGGATGCTGCTGTCGGCGGCATTGTCTTTGGCGATTTTTTACATCATAGGTATGTGGATACTTGCCCCGATGATGTCGGGGCATAATGCAGGTGTTCGATACGTCGGCCCGGTTTTAATCGCTGGATGCGCCTTATTTGCGGCGGCGGTTGGTTCCTGGGAGCATGGGAATTTGAAACACGCCCGCGAGACAATTCTTCGTTGGGTAACCATAATTGCCGGCTGCAGCGTGTTGGTAGCGTTCGCTCCCTCTGTGTTAGCGCGATACGAGCAGGCTTGGCGTCTTGGACACGCTCTGGCGATCCCAACGCTTAAGCATAGGGACTATGTGCATTATTGTGATTTCGTCATGGGACCACGGGGCAGGAGATGGGTGCAGGGTGCGCAAGCCGCTATTCCGGCAGGTGAAACAGCGTTGGTGTGGACCAAGGCCTCCTTCCAATTGAATTACGCCCGCAACAACATTGTCGATGTGGACCCGGCAGGCTTGACCAGCCCTGGGTTGGATTTTCCATTTGCGTCTGAGCTCGACGCTGGTGTCGAATACCTGAAAAGTCAAGGTACCTCAAATGTGCTTTGGCAATACGCGGGTCCGGCTGTCCGGTCAAGAAAAGCCATGCAATTTGCGTTAAAAAACGACTTTCCGCGACGGCGTATCATTGCCTTGCGGCACCAACAATTTGTGTCGTTCTTGTCTAAGATTTCAACTACTGATGGTTACGCAGACGTCATATACGATGACGGTCAGATCAGGGTATTACGCATCAAATAGAGCTGAGTACATCGGTCCGCTCGAACTCATATTTTTCTATTCACGGGTTTTGTTGCCTATTGTTCTTTTACAGCTTCAATCGCTCCAACAGCATGTTCGTGTATTTGTTCTCTTCTTTCGGAAAAAACTCGGCGATTCCATTTGCGGCCGTATCCAGGGTTCTGAAGTACCGTCGATAGACCTCACAAGTCAAGCAGCCGTTGTCGTTTTTCAGCGCGTCCTTACCGCGCACCATTGCGCATCCGGATGCGCCAACGAAGGCCCAGCAGCTATGACCCAGTCCCTCTATCGAGGCGGCGCACTCACCCAGTTCATATGCTTTTGCGCCGTTCTTTTCGCGCCCACACTTAGTAATTTCCCAGCAGTTCTTCAACATATTGGTCATGGTCACCCCCCAGTTGTAGACAATGTCCCGCGTTCTTAACCGCGCGTTTGGGCGTTGTCCTTCACACGATGTCTGTATCTGTAAATTTAGTACATGAATGGCCGTTTTGCAGGGATTAGTGACAGCGTCCCCTAGGCCGTTGCCCGCAACGTTGCCGCGAAAACGCCGGTTTGACCCCCAATGGGGTGAGTCCGTTTTGTGGTGGAGAGGGAGAGGGCGGCCATGGCGGCGCTTTTG
>CALZGZ010000102.1 GCA_945787105.1 uncultured Gammaproteobacteria bacterium | reverse complement strand
TTACCGCATTGCGCAACTTCCCCGCCGTCGGCGTTGATAATACGGAACTGAAAATCAACATCATCGCGTGATGGATTTTCTACCAGAAGAATCTGGTCGCAGCCCACACCCCACCGCCGGTCGGCGATTCGTTGCGCTTGGTCACGACCGATTTCGACGACCTGAGATATCGCGTCAATGACAACGAAGTCGTTGCCAAGCGCTTGCATCTTGGTGAACTTTATACCCATTCGTCACACAGACTGTTGTATAGTTGGCGCAGAAATCGCCCCTATAGATTGCCAGTGAAACTGTACATCACAGAAAAATTTCATTATCTGAAGACACATCCCAAAAAAGGAGTGCGTATCACCGCCGGTATTCTACTCGTGATAGGGGGTATTTTTGGAGCCTTACCGGTACTCGGATTCTGGATGTTGCCCTTAGGGCTAATTTTGTTGTCTGTGGACTTCCCATGGGCTAAAAGGATACTCGCCACACTGAAGCAGTGGTGGCACAGACTCAAAGCGGTGGTCGGTTATCGAGCCGCTAACATCGAGCCGCCGCAAAAAGATTAACCGGCCGATAACCTGCCATACGCCACAAGGTGTCGGTCACTGATTCGCTCCACATTGAAATACGATAAGCCTGCGGCGATCAGCTGTTCCCGCACCTCATCCTCGCGATAAGCTGCCAGCAGCGAATGATAGAAATCCCGCTTCAATATCTCAGGCTCGTTTCCCGAGTATTCCTCCACGATTTCGCGTGCGGCATTTTGGGATCGCGGCCTTCTAAGATCCATAACCAACACGGGTGCTTGGATTTTGGCGTACTTCGAGATTGCGCGCCATAGCCTATCGGGCTCATCCAAGTGATGCAACAGGCTGTTGCTGATCACGCCATCGAAACGTCCTTGGATAACGCCGGGGCCAGGCTCCTGCCCAATGCGCCAGCAAAGCGCCCTTATGCGGGTCGACATTCCGGCACGCTCAATGGCGCGATCAGCCAGCGAAATCATTGATTGCGCGCCATCAACCGCCACCACGTTCAGCTCCGGAAACAGGCCCGCGAATCGAATCGGTATGTCTGCCGGCCCGCAACCGACATCCAATACTCGCCCGCAGTTGAAATCCGGGAAACAGCGCGTAAACGTGTCGACAAATAACGCGTTCGGTTGGTCAAAGTCGGCCTCGGCATAGGCACGGGCCTGATCAGGCTCATCCATCAACTCCGGTTCGGGAACGCGCTTCATTTTCAATACACCGTCTCGGTACCTTGTTGGCCATGCCGGTTGTACAATTTCCGTGCAATTGCAACGAGGCGGGTCGGTAACATAACGGCAGTCAATGCGAGATTTAGTTTTCGTCTACGGTACTTTAAGGCGAGGCCAGCGAAACCATTATATGCTGGGTGCGTCCTGTTTTCTCGGTTTGCACATCACTGAGCCCTGTTACACCATGCTGGATATTGGCACCTACCCGGGGGTCGTACATGGCGGCCACTGCGCAATCACCGGCGAGCTTTACCGCGTCACCCCAACCACTCTCGCAAGACTGGATGAACTAGAGGATTATCCGCACCGATATGACCGCGTAGTCTTCGCGACTGAGCATGGCGGCGCCTGGATATATCTGTACCGGCACCAAAGCGGACGCGAGCACGTCATTGTTGGTGGGGATTGGTTGCGCTGAAAAGCGACCGCGATTACGGCGTTTCTTCGATCCCTTCGAGCAGGCTGTACCAATCATAATCCCCTGAGCCGCTGGCTATGAACCACGGGTTTAATAACGACTTCTTGTTGTAACAAAGCGGAACCCCTTGGCAGTCTGTTAGCTTACCGCCGGCCGATTCGAGCACGCATTGAGCCGCCGCCGTATCCCATTCATAGGTCGGCCCCAATCGCGGATATACGTCGCCGCGGCCCTCCGCGACTATGCAGATCTTTAAGGCGCTGCCCATGCTCACAGACTCGTATCCACCCTCCCGCTCCTTGAGCCGCAACAGGAACTGGACCAACGCATCCCTGCCATGAGAGCGGCTGGCCACTACCCGCACCGGGCCACCATGATATTGTGTGACCTGGATGCTCTGCGCCTCGCCATCACCACTATATCGATACGCCGGACCACCCTCATGGGACCAGTGGGTCAAGCCCTTGACCGGCGTGTGGACGACACCCAACACCGGCCGGTGACCGTCGATCAAAGCGATATTGACGGTGAACTCACCATTGCGTTTTACGAATTCCCGTGTGCCGTCCAAGGGGTCGACTAACCAGAACTGACGCCAGCGTTCTCGACCACTGTGATTCTCTGATGCCGACTCCTCTGATAGCACCGGAATGTTCCCCTCGAGGACGGCCAATTCCCGACAGATAATCTCATGGGAGGCCCGATCAGCGGTCGTCAGCGGCGTACCATCCGTCTTCGTATGGACATCGAAACCGCGCTCGTAGATGTCGAGTATTCGCTCCCCTGCTTGCCGCGCTATCCGTGAGACTTCCGGAATCAAAGTTATTAGGTCTTTTTCGGTAAACATGTTTCGTCCAAATAGTGTTGAAGTAAATACAACGCGGCGATACTCCGCGCCTCCAAAAAATCTTCTTGTTCAAGAAGCGATACAAAGTCATCGACCTTCCACGGCACCACTTCGATCGGCTCCGGTTCGTCACCGGGTATTCGTTTGGGATACAAATTTTCCGCCAACACGATGTGGGTCTCAAAGTTAGCGTATCCAGGGGCCTCGGACAGAGTCTTTAATAGAGTTAAATGCC
>CALZGZ010000101.1 GCA_945787105.1 uncultured Gammaproteobacteria bacterium | reverse complement strand
GCGCGGCCATTGTGTGGTTGACACGTGTGTACAGCAATGATTTGGTGCGGACGTTGTTTATCGGGTGAGCGGGGAGCGGGGAGCGGGGAGCGGAGAGCGGTGAGCGGTGAGCGGGGAGCGGAGAGCGGTGAGCGGGGAGCGGAGAGCGGAGAGCGGGGAGCGGAGAGCGGAGACGACAGGTGCGCAGCACTACGAACCCCGAACTGCGAGCGCCAAGCCCCGAGCCCCGAGCGCCAAGCCCCGAGCCCCGCTCTCCGCTCTCCGATCCCCGAACTCTATGACCTAAGGAGCATGACGTGATTCGATTTATCAACTGTATCAAGCGGCGCGGCGACATCTCGATCGAGGATTTTAATCGCTACTGGAATAGCCAGGAATTTGAGGAGCTGTTACAACGCGTGATCGATATCACTAAGGCAAAAAACTTCACTAAGAATTTGACCTTGGACGTCGAAGCTAATGTCATGATCCAGAAAGAACGCGGCGGTGGTGAGCCGTTTGACGGCATCATCGAATACTGGTGGGACAAGGGCAGCGAGCTGATGGATTTGTACGACACGGACGAAGCCAAACAAGTCCGTCAACAGATGATCGATTATCAACGCCAGTTCATCGACTTGGCCGCATCGAGCGCATTTTTTACTGAGTCTCAATAGTCGTATCCAGGGCCTGAGCACAACAAATAGGAGTCGACATAATTGCTGTCCGAGTCGAGACTCACGGCGGGGTTTTTATCGATGTCATCCTGAGACGGAACGGGAGCCTGTCCTGAGCGCAGTCCCCCTGCTGTGCGGGGACAAGCGAAGCAAAGGATCTTACCGTGTTAAGGGCGGTCACCTTCATCCACCACGGTGCGATTCCTCGCGCGCGCTCGGAATGACAGCAAGAAATCGGCACTAGCCCCGGCAGGGCAGGCTCCTTCGGCGCCGTTCACGGCAGGCTCCTAATACTTGTCATCCCGACAAGCACAGCGCGGAGGGATCTCACCGTTTTTAAAGACAGCCACCAGCATCCAAGACGGTGAGATTCCTCGCGAGGCTCGGAATGACAAAGCAAATGTGGGAGTGACATCCTCCACTGCTTTCCCCCTGGTATGCGGGGACAAGGCGGGGACAAATGTCATGATCGCCGCGGCACAATGCCGCTCCCACAGATCCGTTACAGAAAATTCGCTTGACGGGAGCGTATACTTGACATAACTTGACATGTCAATCTTTTGTGGAGACGCATCATGACCGCGATTAAGGTCAGTTCCAAGGTCGAGGAAAAGGTCTGGAACGAGTTGAAGGCATTGGCCCGGGAGTCGCACCGCAATGTGTCCGGGGTTCTAACTGAGGCGATTGCCGATTACGTGCGGCGGCACCGCATCCGCCCCGATGTGTTGCGGCATCTGGACGATTCCATCAAGGATAACGAAGAACTGGGACGACTGCTTGCCGAATGAATCCATTCAATACCTGTCCGTTGACGAGGTCTTCGAGATCCATCAGCGGCTGGTCAACCATTTCGGCGGTCCGCCGGGCGTGCGTGACATGGGATTGTTGGAGAGTGCCTTGTTCCGCCCCCGAAGCGGTTACTACCAAGACATCGTTGAGATGGCCACGGCGCTATTCGAGTCGTTGATCATGAATCACCCGTTTGTAGACGGCAACAAGCGTGTGGCGTTCTTCGCTACCGATGTTTTCCTACGATTGAATGGCTGGAAGCTGAACGTTGACCCAAAGGACGCACACGCTATGCTCATTGCGCTGCTAGAGAAGGGTGAGTGTGACTTTGCGCACTTGCTGCCGTGGATACGAATGTCTCTGGTTCGCTATTGATGTTTTCGCTCAATGCTTTCTTGCGCCGTCTGGAGTTGTTGTGCCTGGCATTTTTGATAATCAGCATATCCGTTGGTCACGCTTCCGAGCGCCAGCTCGTCGTTTATACGGTCAACTACCCCCTCAAGTACTTCGCCGAGCGGATCGCAGGTAAGCACGCAAAAGTCGTATTCCCGGCGCCGCGGGATGTCGACCCCGCGTTCTGGACACCGGACCCCGACACGATCTTTGCCTATCAAAGCGCCGACCTCATCCTGTTGAATGGCACGGACTATGCCAAGTGGGTGAGCAAGGCAACGCTATCCCCGCGCAAGATGGTGAACACGGCCGCGGGCTTTAAGGGCGACTTTATTCCGATTGCCGGACCCATCAGCCACAGCCACGGTCCGGGCGACAAGCACGCCCACGGCGTCACGGCGTTTACAACCTGGCTGGATTTCTCCCAGGCCGGGTTACACGCCGAAGCTATCAAGGATGCCCTGGTGCGGAAACGGCCGGACTTGAAAGATGACTTTGTGCGCAACTACGAGGCGTTAGCGCAGGACCTGTTGTCCCTTGACAATCAGGTGGCAAAGATAATTTCGAATATGCCGCAACGGTTTTTGTTTGCCTCGCATCCGGTGTATCAGTACTTTGCCAGGCGTTATGGTCTGGTTCTGAAGAGCGTCCATTGGGAACCGGACGCATTGCCCAGCGAGGCACAGTGGAGTGAGCTGAAAGCGATGCGAGGCCGCCACCCTGCAACATGGATGATCTGGGAAGGTGAGCCCAACTCGTCATCGATCGCGAGGCTCGAAAAAATCGGGATCTCGAGTGTGGTGTTCGATCCTTGCGCAAATAACCCGGCCGAGGGTGACTGGCTGAGCGTGATGCACAGCAACGTCAATAATTTAAAAGCCACTGTTCGCTGATTTTTTGACCACAGCATAGATGGCAACCAGGACCTGCCTGTCAGTCCGACCAGGATGGTCAGCTGATTTGAAATTTTCACATCAAGACCACAACTTAGCCTGTACAACCAAGCAAAGTCCTGAAACAACGGCGGTTAATCATAATAATTAGTTGGTTCAACTGTTAAAATCCGATACGCAGTGATCTCAGCACGTAAAATTATTCTCCCGATAGCGGTCCTCGCGGTTGGCGTGGCGACGTTCGTCTATCTCAAGTCGACCGCTCGGGAGCAGCCGGCGGCGGAGATCAAGGAACGCATCTGGCGGGTGGAGGTGCAGGAGGTCATGCCACGCACGCTGACACCGACCCTCACGCTGTACGGTCAGGTGGAGACGCCCAAACGATTGAAAGCCGCCGCTCCCGCGGCTTCGATTGTGGAGGACGTCGTCGTCAAGGAAGGCGACCGTGTGACCAAACATCAGCTGCTGGTGCGACTCGACGAACGCGATTTTCTGCCGCGGTTGCGTCGCGCGCGCGCCGAGGTCGAAGAGCTTCGGGCACTGATTGTCAGTGAAGACAACCGCTATCAGTCGGATCAACAGGCCCTGCGTCATGAACAAGAGCTGCTAGCTTTGGCGCGTGCCGAGGTGGATCGCAACAAGGCTTTGCAAAAGCGAAAACTCGGCGCCGAGTCGGCCCTCGACAAAGCGCGCCAGGACGCCGCGCGTCAAGCGTTGACGGTGATCTCCCGGCGCTACAGCATCGACGATCACCGCGCCCGGCTCGAACAATTGAAGGCACGGCTAATACGCGCCGAAGCCCAACTGCAGGAAGCGGAGCTGGAGTATGAGCGCAGCAGTCTGCGCGCCCCCTATGATGGGATCGTCGCGTCGGTTGCGGTAACCGCCGGCGACCGCGTCAAGCAGACCGACATTTTGTTGGAGATGTACGCGCTGGACGATCTCGAAGTGCGCGCCCGCATTCCAGCGCCGTATCAAGAAGAACTCCTGCGTGCCCAGAGTGAGGGCGAACAGCTCACCGGCAGTGCCGAGCGCGGCGGCGGCCAAATCAAGCTGCGTCTGGACCGCATCAGTGGCCAAGCGAGCCCCAGCGGGGTGGATGGTTTGTTTCACATCGAGCACGGTGCGGCGTTGCTGCGCACCGGCCAAGTATTGCGTTTCCGGTTGCAGCGTTCCCCCCAGCACAATGCGGTCGCCGTGCCATATGAGGCCGTGTATGGGGGCAACCGGATCTATAAGTTGGTCGAGGGCCGCATGGAAGGCATCAAGGTCGACCCGCTGGGCGGTTATTTCGATGGCGAAGAGAAGCTGCTGGTGCGCAGCGAAGCGTTGCATGGCGGTGATCGCATAGTGATTACTCCTTTGCCGAACGCGATCAGTGGTTTGCGCGCGGAGGCCTTGCCGTGAACGGACACAAAACCGACCTGCTTGGAATCTTCGCCCACCACAAGGTTGCCGCGAACCTGTTGATGCTGATGATGCTCTTATCCGGTGCATTGGCCCTGGACCGTCTCAACGTGCAGTTCTTTCCGAACTTTGCCCTCGACTTCGTGACCGTGCGCGTAGTTTGGACCGGCGCCAGCGCCGAAGACACCGAGGACGGCATCACCAATCCTTTGGAGCAGCGGCTCAAGAACATTGATAACCTGAATAAGATTACCTCGACCTCTTCCCAGGGCATCTCATCTATTACTCTGGAGTTTATAGAAGGGACCGATTCGTTGATCGCGCTCGAGGACACGCGGCGGTTGGTCGATGAGTTCCGCAACCTGCCGCAGGATGCGGAGCAGCCGGAGATCGCCACCGTGAGCCGCTACGAGCCAGTGGCGCGTTTGTTGATCACGGGCACGGATAATGCTAACGAATTGCGTCAATTAGCCCGCCGCTTTGAGTCCGAACTGCTGGCGCGGGGCATCGATAAGGTCGACATCAACGGATTACCGGAACAGGAGATCGCCATAGAGATCGACAGCGGGCGGCTGCAGGAACTGGAGCGTTCCCTCGATCAGATGGCCGACCGCATCGGTGATCTCAGCCGCGATCAACCCGCCGGCGTTCTTGGTAAGGGCCAGGCGGCACGCGAGTTACGCAGCCTCGACCAACGCCGCGACGAGTGGGGATTCTCACGCCTGCCGGCGGTCACCCAAGGTACCCAACGCATCGATCTTGGGACCATCGCCGACATACGCCGCCAGGCACGCGAAGGTCAGATGACGTTGACGGTCAACGGCAAGCCGACGTTGGAACTGGTCCTACGCCGCGCGGAGAGTGGTGATTCTTTCGAGGCCGCGACTGTCCTGGAGCAGTGGGTGCAGGATACGCTGCCCGGTCTGCCGCCGGGCATCGAAGTCACGGTGTATGACGAATCGTGGCAGCTGATCAAGGAACGCATCATGCTGTTGGTAAAAAACGGTGGTGGCGGCCTGATATTGGTGGTCGCGATATTGTATGTGTTCTTGACCGGCCGCGTGGCGTTCTGGGTCGCGGTGGGAATTCCGGTGTCCTTTGCCGCCACGTTGTTCATCCTGTATTTGGCCGGGGGCAGCATCAATATGATCAGCCTGTTTGCGTTGATCATGGCGCTGGGCATTATCGTCGATGATGCCATCGTCGTTGGTGAGGACGCGCTGACCCACTATCAGATGGGTGAGGATCCGTTACTGGCGGCCGAAGGCGGCGCCCGCAGGATGTTGGCGCCGGTGATGGCCTCGTCGCTGACGACGATCGCCGCGTTCATCCCCCTCACATTGGTGGGTGGCATCATCGGTAACATCCTGTTCGCGATACCCCTAGTCATTATCAGTGTGATCCTCGCCTCGTTGCTGGAAAGCTTCCTGGTGTTGCCGGGTCATCTACGGCATTCATTTTT
>CALZGZ010000100.1 GCA_945787105.1 uncultured Gammaproteobacteria bacterium | reverse complement strand
TCGGGTGGCCCGCATCGGCGGCGAGGAATTTGCCGTCATCATGCCAGACACAAAATGGGATGCGGCGATGGAAACTGCGGAGCGCATCCGCAGCATGACCGCAGCAAAAAAAGTGCACACGCCGGAGGGGAACGTAATAACCATCACCATCAGCTTAGGGGTCGCCACTTTCCCGCAACACGGGGACTCCATGGAGGCCTTGGTTGAGGCCGCGGATCAGGCCCTGTACCGCGCCAAGGCGGCGGGACGAAACTGTGTACGGCAAGCAGCGGCGGCCCACCTCGCCCGCAACGCCGCTGTGGGTAAGAGCGGCTAGCTGCTGACGTGATCCAATGCCAAACAAAGCCGGTATCTTGCCCAACGCGTCCCAGGCCTGATTCGACCCCGAACGGCCCGTAGCATGGCCGCGTTGGCGGGCAAGCCCAGGCCTGGCCCGACAGCGAATACGAGTGTTCAGCTCGTTGACGTCTTGCCGGGCGGCAGCAAGCGCATATCGCGCAGCGACATGCGCAACGCACTGAAGAAGCTGTTTTCATCCAACTGGTAGTACTGAATCTTCATGGTCAAGGCGCTGCCGAAGATAATCGCACTCAAGGTGATCAGTGCGCCCATGGACAAGGTAGACATCCCGGTGACGCCCTGACCTATAGTGCAACCGAACCCTACGATCCCGCCGATTCCCATCAGTATGCCGCCGCTGACATGACGTACCATGTCGGCACACGAGGTAAATCCTTCGATGCGGAAATTGCGCGTTGCGACCGAATAGGCAAACGATCCGGCAATGAGTCCCAGTACTGCGGCGATACCAAAATTGATGGTCGCGCCGGTGTACGTCATGATGTAATTAACGGTGTTCCCGGTGGGCAGGACGAAGCTCATGGATTCCACGGGCACCGGTTCAAAATCGTCTTGTCCCACCACACCGGTCACATACCATCCGCCTACAATGAACAATCCCACGGCCACTCCACTCAGCACGTTGTCGAAACTTCGCCGGAAGCCGGTGTCTTTCAATGTGAACCACACCAGACCGAATCCGATGAGCAGCGCCAGAGCAATTCGCAATGCGGGCACGCCGTCCATGCCAAACAGCCCGGCTACTACCGCCACCAGACTCTGATCCTGAATCGCGCTCTCACCAAGTTTGATCTGCGCCGGCCACAACATATCGCGGGGCACGAACGCCAATAGACCGCGGAACGCGGTGAACACAGTGACACCCATGAGCACGACGACAACCAGTGATTTGAGGTTACCGGCGCCCAAGCGGACCAGGCTTCGCTGGGCACAACCGGAACCCAGCGTCATGCCGATTCCGAACAGCATGCCACCCACCAGACACGCCAGCCAGCTAAAATTCGGTGTCAGCGAAATCGCTTGGCTCACGTCGACCAATCCAGACGCCACCAGCCCCTGGGTACCGAGTATCGCGACACCGATGGCCAGCAACCACGCCCGCAGACGCCGCTTATCGCCCATATTGACCCAGTCGCTGACCGCGCCCATAGTGCAGAAGTTGGCCTTGTAGGCAATCGCCCCAAACAACACGGCCAACACGAAAGCCCACAGCGCTACAATTTGTACGGTACTGATGTCATGATGCCCTCGTTAAAAAACTACGCCACCGATTTCGCCAATCCTAATTGGCGTCGATAACGCAGGCAAGTTTCGCTGTCCTGAAGGAGACCTCCAAATCCGACGCGACTTTTCGCGGCACGGTGCAGCGCCCGTAATCCTGTTTGCGGCGTAACCATGTCGGGTGCGGCGGGAGAGCGCTCACGTTCTATCACCGACCCGTGTTCTCGGCGATATTTCGGGTGTACAGCTGTTATCGCTAACCGGCCGCTTACTCCCGGTTCCGACGCAGCAGGACGTTGAGGGAGGGCCGGTAGAGGGAATGGAGACGCTTGGTGGGATGGTAACGCGCGAAGATAAGGCGATCGGATTCCTCAATATCGAAGTGACGTGCAACAGTCTTGTCTCCGGTCAGTTTTTCTCGAAGCCCGAGGCGGTCGTAATCTCGTGTGAGCAGTTCATCACTGTGGATGAGCAGGAAGTAACTGGGCGTACGCTTTTGTTTTTTCCTGAACACGGAATAGAGCTTCTGGTGCTTGAACAGTGCAGTACCATTGTTCACCAGCGCCTGGGCGCCCATATTGCCCACCTTGCCGTCGGCCCAGAAAACCAAAACGCCGCCTGGCCTGAGCAGCCCCTTGAGGGCGCGGAGGTTCTCGGCGTAATAGAGCTTTGCGGCCTTTTGCAGATATCCCGGATCGACCGTCATAACGATGAGATCATAGGCGCCCTGGTCAAAAACATAGGGCGCGGATATGCCATCCATGCGATAAAAACGCACGCCTTTCCGGGTCAGGATCTGCCAATTGCCATCCGCTAAATATTCCATGAGTTGCTTCACCGTCGAGCCGATGTCGACGACATCCACCTTATTAAAAACCCGCGCCACGGTGCCGGCGGAACGGCCTGATCCGGCGCCGATCACCAGCGCTCGGTCATCGCGGTGACAGTAAGACATGCCGACGGCGCTAATCACCGACTCGATTTTCCGGTCGAGGTTGATGGGCGAATATCCGTTTTGGTACAAACGACGATGCGAGGTCGGATTTTTTCTTTTTCTTTTCGCATAGGTGTACACCGCCGACATCTCAGCCGGACCCCGGAACACTTGATGTACCGCCACGACGTCGTGTTTGGGATGAATACGCTGGAAAAAATCCTGTTCACCGAAGACGATAATGGCAACTCCCAAAAGCACAAGCGGGGCCAGCATCCCGTACTGCCATTTACTTTTCCCTGGGATAATTACAAAAAGTCCCACCGCCATGAGCAGCAATGCCTGGGTCGGTAACAGCAACCGCAGGAGGATCGCGCCGGTAAATAAAAGCCCGACGGTATTACCGATACTCATGGAAAGAATGACGGCACCCGCGTGGGCCCGGTCTTTCGCGATGCCCTGCATAAATGCCGGGAACAGGGCGCCGATTGGAATCGCCGTCGGCAACAGAATGAGCCCGAGTTCCAAAAACACGCGTGGGCGAGAATCCGCGAACGGCATCGCAAGCCAGAAGGTACCCACCAGCGCCGAAATGAGCACTCCCATATAACAGAATATGAGATTGCTTCTGAACGAGAACGGCCATCTCACCCAAATCAGCGAGCCCACGGTCAAGCCCATGAGGAAATAGGCCACTACGGTGGGCTGAATGAAAAAATACGGCTTGAATAACAGTTCGGCGAACCACAACCAGATACCCTGCACGCTCCCGGTCACGGCGCCGACGGCGATCAGAAAACCATGCAATCTTCCGATGCGCAGTGGCTTTAAGTCGCTGGAGACATTTAGCAACAAAAAGGCATTGAATAAATGAAATACCCCCAGGACAAATAGAGTCGTCGGCATTCCCCACTCGGGGTATAACCAAAATTCAACCATCAATATTCCGATCAACGCGCCCAATGCGTGGGTGAGATAGGGCGTTCCGGCGCGCCCGGTTCGTTCCACGATGATCGGAAAAGTCACCCCCAACAAAAAGGCCGGCAAGATGATGTACAAGAAACCAATCAGGGATGAAGAGACATTGATACCAATAAACGGGGAGAGCAGTGCAAGCACCTTGGCGTTGAGGTTTAAGATTTGTGGTAGGTATAGGGCCCAAGCACAGTGGTAGACCGCCAGGAACGCTTCGATGCGTGACGGATTTTTTACTTTAGCGGAGACCAGACCGCCCAGACCCATCCCGAGGATAAAGCCGGCCACCACCGTAAACGCCACCAGCGGTGCGGACCCCACCGCGAAGTCGAGAATCTTAAAATAAAGCGTCTCGCTACCAAGGCCGCAGAAGCCGACTAAGAAAACGACTAGAAAGTACTTGTTAAACTTCATTCATGGACAGTGCGTGCGAGCAGGCGGCCGATTGATAATCGATGCTGGGACACGAGTTGGATATGTATTCCATTTATGAGTGTAGCGTCGGAATAGTAGCGTCGCCAACGGTCGGTTCCAGCGATTACGCGGCGCTGGCTCATAAACGCACCCACAGGATCCGCGGCAGGTAGCGACTCCACGATGAAGTCCAGGAGCCACGCGCGAGCGGCAGAATTCTATTCCCGGGCACCACGCCAAATCGAATCCAGCACCTGAAACAATGCTAGCGCAGCAAATCCCAGTTCTTTACGTTGTCACGCTGCCCGTTGGCTGTTCGACACCAACTGGCGGAGTACGAAGTGCAGGATGCCATCGTGTACATAGTAGTCCCACTCCTTCGGCGTATCGATGCGTACCCACACGGCAAAAGTGCGGCGGGCGCCGTCGTTCGCTGTGGCAACCACGGTAACTTCCTTGGCGCCCACTTCGAGCCCCTCAATGTCGTAGGATTCCTCGCCGGTGAGGCCCAGGGCGTTGCGGTCGTCACCGTCTTTGAATTGCAGTGGCAACACGCCCATGCCGATCAGATTGGAGCGATGAATGCGCTCGAAGGATTCCACGATGACCGCCTTCACCCCCAATAAGCGGGAACCCTTAGCGGCCCAGTCACGGGACGAACCGGTGCCGTATTCCTTGCCGGCAATTACAATAAGCGGCGTGCCGGTGGCTAGATATCGCATCGCCGCATCGTAGATCGTCATCTGATCACCGTCTGGCTGGCAGCGGGTCCAACCGCCCTCGGTGCCCGGCGCCAGTTCGTTGCGCAACCGGATGTTGGCGAAGGTGCCGCGCATCATTACTTCGTGATTGCCGCGCCGCGAGCCATAGGAATTGAAGTCTGCAGGCTTCACGCCGCGTTCGATCAAGTACTTGCCGGCGGGAGAATCCGCTTTGATCGCACCAGCGGGCGAGATGTGATCGGTGGTGATGCTGTCACCGAGTTTGGCCAGCACCCGCGCGCCCTTGATAACCTGAATACCCGCCGGTTGCCGCGTCATGCCATCAAAGTAAGGCGCCTTTTGGATGTAGGTGGAGTCCGAGGTCCAGGCGTAAAGATTCGACTCCGGTGTGTGGATCTTCTGCCATCGTTTGTCGCCCTTTAATACGTCGGCGTACTTGGTTTGAAACATCTCACGGGTGATCGTCTGACTGACGGCATCGTTGATCTCCTGCTGCGACGGCCAGATGTCACGCAGGTACACGTCGTTGCCGGCTTGGTCTTGGGCGATCGGCTCGTTATAGACATCGATGTTCATGGTGCCGGCGATAGCGTAAGCAACCACCAATGGCGGCGAGGCAAGAAAATTCATCCGCACCTCAGAATGCACACGGCCTTCGAAATTCCGATTACCTGAGAGCACCGAACAAGCCACCAGGTTGCCGTCGTGAATGGCCTTGCTGATCGATTCTGGTAGCGGGCCGGAGTTGCCAATGCAGGTGGTGCAGCCAAAACCGACCACATCGAATCCTAATTTTTCGAGATACTGCATAAGCCCCGACGCATCGAGATACGCGCTCACCACCTGAGAACCCGGAGCCAGTGAGGTCTTCACCCACGGCTTGACTCCGATACCCCTCTCCACCGCGTGCTTTGCGAGCAGCGCCGCACCCATGATAACGTCGGGATTGGAGGTATTGGTGCAACTGGTAATTGCGGCAATCACCACGTCGCCGTCCTTGAGGTCGAATTGTTGGCCATCTTTGTTCACCCTTTGCACTGGCGCCAGCTGGGGTTGCATGTCGTGCATGTGTTTCGCGATTACGGTCTTGGCATTGATTAAGGAGATCCGGTCCTGGGGCCGTTTCGGTCCGGCCAGGCTTGGTTCGACATCGGCCAAGTCAAGCTCCAATACATCCGAATACTTCGCATGGGTTGCCCCGGTGTCACGAAACAGTCCTTGTTTACGTGCGTAGGCCTCCACCAACGCGATTTGTTCTTCGCTGCGTCCGGTCAATCGCAGATACTCTAAGGTGTCAAGATCAATCGGAAACATGCCGCAGGTGGCGCCGTATTCCGGGGCCATGTTGGAAATGGTGGCTTGATCCGCCAACGACAGATCATCCAAACCATCACCAAAGAACTCAACGAATTTGCCGACCACCCCCTTCTCGCGGAGCATCTGCACCACGGTCAGCACTAGATCGGTTGCCGTCGCACCCTCCGCTAACTGACCGTCCAGCCGGAATCCCACTACTTGCGGTATCAGCATCGTGATCGGTTGTCCCAGCATCGCGGCTTCCGCTTCGATCCCGCCGACTCCCCATCCCAATACACCGACGCCATTGATCATAGTAGTGTGGGAATCGGTCCCCACCAGGGTATCCGGATAGGCCTGCAATACCCCCTCGTTGGTAGCGCTGAATACGACCTGCGCCAGGTACTCCAGATTCACCTGATGCACGATCCCGGTATCCGGGGGCACAACGCGAAAGTTTGTGAACGCCTTCTGGCCCCAGCGGAGAAACTGATAACGCTCTTGATTGCGCTGATACTCCAATGCTGCGTTCAGATCGACGGCATCTTTGGTACCGTAGTGATCCACCATGACCGAATGATCGATGACCAAATCCGCCGGGGACAATGGATTGATCTTATCCGGGTCACCGTCGAGTTCTCGCATCGCGTCACGCATCGTCGCGAGATCCACCACCGCCGGCACACCGGTGAAATCTTGCATCAACACCCGCGCTGGTGTGAACGCGATCTCCGTGCTCGGCTCCGCTTGTGGGTCCCAGTTTGCGAGGGCTTCAATGTCATCGCGGGTGACATTACGCCCGTCTTCAAACCGGAGCAGATTCTCTAGCAGAATTTTCAATGAGTAAGGCAGACGCTCGAGACGGGAGCCCAAGGCATCCAAGGCGTAGATCTCGTACTTCTTACCGCCAACCTCCAGGGTGGTGCGGGCATTGAAGCTGTTGGTCATGGTCGTCTGCTCTCCGAGTTGGTTACCGCGACACAATTTTGGGGTGGGTACGGATTTTACCCCGTTGCCCGACAAGATGAATGACTGGTTCCCGCAGTCCGGGGCGTCTTCAGTGACTGGGTTTTGAGTTACTATTATTGTTAAAATTTATACGCATATTTCAAGTCATTATATTTCGTTATAATTGCTATTGCCAACTGTTTATACCTTTATAATCGCGTCTTATTAGGTGACACAATCGGTCGATCACGACCGTCGTACCCAACAAACACAACCCAGACGAGGAGCGACGATGGGAGACTATCAATCGATCTACAACCGTTCTCTCACAAACCCCGATGAGTTTTGGGCCGAGGCTGCCGAAGACATCCATTGGTACAAGAGATGGGACCGGGTATTGGATGATTCTAATCCGCCCTTCTACCAGTGGTTCACCGGCGGTCGTTTGAACACTTGTTACAACGCCGTAGATGTGCATGTAGAGAACGGGGCCGGCGATCGACTGGCCCTGATCTACGACAGCCCGGTAACCGATTCCGTACGCAAGATTTCGTACCAAGAACTGCGTGACCTGGTCGCGCAATTTGCCGGCGCGTTAGCCAACCAAGGTGTTGGCAAAGGCGACCGGGTGATTGTCTACATGCCGATGGTGCCCGAAGCAGCGATCGCGATGCTGGCATGTGCGCGCATTGGCGCGATTCATTCCGTGGTATTCGGTGGCTTCGCCGCCAACGAACTGGCAACACGCATCGATGATGCCAAACCCAAGGTTATTGTCAGTGCTTCTTGCGGTATCGAGCCCGGCCGCGTTGTGGAGTACAAGCCGCTGCTTGATGAGGCCATCGAGCTGGCGACCTACAAACCGGCGCACTGCATCGTCCTGGCCCGGCCACAAGCGACCGCGACCATGGTTGATGGACGCGACATCGACTGGTCAGAGGCGGTGGCCGGCGCTGAGCCCGCGGACTGCGTCCCGGTGGAGGCGACCGATCCGCTGTATATTTTATACACCTCCGGTACCACCGGGGAACCCAAGGGCGTGGTTCGCGATCACGGTGGACACGCCGTCGCGTTGAAGTGGTCGATGAAGAACATCTACGACGTCGACGCCGGACAAGTCTACTGGGCGGCCTCCGACGTGGGTTGGGTAGTGGGTCATTCGTACATCGTGTACGCCCCGCTACTCCAAGGATGCACGACAATAATGTTTGAGGGTAAACCCGTGGGCACACCTGATCCTGGCGCGTTCTGGCGCGTGATAGCCGAGCACGGGGTGGAGGTTATGTTTACCGCACCCACGGCCTTTCGAGCGATCAAGAAAGAAGACCCGGCAGGGGAGTACATCAAGAAGTACGATCTATCCAAGTTTCGAATTCTGTTTCTCGCCGGTGAGCGTTGCGACCCCGACACCCTGCATTGGGCCGAGGACATGCTGAAGGTTCCAGTTATCGATCATTGGTGGCAGACCGAAACCGGGTGGGCCATCGCCGCTAACTGTATGGGGATCGATTTTGCACCGGTGAAACCGGGGTCACCCACCCGGGCAGTTCCCGGTTATGACGTTCAGGTGTTGGATGAAGAAGGCAATCCAGTCGCCGCCAATGATATGGGGGCCATATCCATCAAACTTCCCTTACCCCCGGGGACCTTGCCAACACTTTGGAATAACGACGCCCGCTACCAGGAATCTTACCTCAGCCGTTTCCCCGGCTACTACTTGACTGGCGATGCCGGTTACAAAGACAACGATGACTACCTGTGGATCATGAGCCGCATCGATGATGTGATCAACGTCGCCGGACATCGTCTGTCTACGGGTGCCATGGAGGAGGTCTTGGCAAGTCATCCAGACGTTGCCGAATGTGCCGTAATTGGCGCCGCTGACCCATTGAAAGGTCAATTGCCGGTCGGCATGGTGGTCTTGAAGGCCGGCGTCGATCGTAACGACAAGGATATCCTGCCGGAATTGGTGCACCTGATACGTGATCAGATCGGGCCCGTCGCCGCTTTTAAACAGGCCACAGTAGTGCAACGGCTACCGAAGACACGTTCGGGGAAGGTGTTGCGCGGCACTATGCGCAAGATCGCCGATGGCGAGCGATACAAAGCACCTGCCACCATTGATGATCCGGTAATCTTGGAAGAAATCACCGAGGCGCTGAAAATACTTGGCTACCCAAAGAGCGGTTAAACCCGCGGCATCCGCCAGGGCGCGTGGCCTCCGTGCGTTGCGAGATGATGGCGATAACGCGTCTGTGTTTGATCAAGCCCGTATATGGCACCAGCCGATAGCGGATGATGGCGATGGGACTCGTCCTGCGCGAAGTTCCCCTGCTGTTCCCCTGCTGCGCGGGGACAAGCGCCGCGCTGGAGCGATGAACAAAGGGGGTCACAGTCTGTGCCTCCGGCCTCGTTTTTTCCGTTGCGTGCAGCGCGAGGCCCGGCGTTCGCGACCCAGCCAGCGCCGGCACAGTCCCGCCCTTTTCATGGTCGGCAGCGGACAGATCCGCAGTGTCTTTTCCATGAAATGGCGATTCGATTCTCCAGCGTGCTTGGCCAGGATAGGAGCGGGGCGCGGTGACGCAAACTGCGAGTTACTACGCAAACCTCTCATCACAATTCGGTATAAAAAACCAGGGTTCACCTTCCTTGGTTCACCCTGGTCCCATCCTTGGTAAAAGCGGCGATCCCTGCCGCCGGCCTCCAAGCACTCGCGATTTACATTACTCATGTCACGGGAAAATTTCCTCACCCATATGAGTGATATTGAGCAATATTTCTGTGCCTCGGAATGGTCGACCCGAACGCACTAAGGTGCCCAGGGCTGGCCCGCATTGCTCACCAGGATCTCGGAGCCTGACGCAGGCCGCGTGCGGCTTGGCACAGGGCCTGGGCGATGACAGATAGCGGTCACCGTCATTGCCGACTCCGACCGCTGTATTGCTGTGGTGCGAAGGCCAAGCGCAGGTGCGCGAGCCCAGCCAAAGCCGGGTTAGCCAGATCCAGTCTGGATCAACAACGAACTACGCGGGTTTTTCCAAATCCTCGATGACGGCCATCAAGAACCGGGTCGCTTCGCCGCCGGTAACTGCTCGGTGATCGAACGTCAAAGATAACGGCAAAATCTTATGCACGACCGGCTTTTCGTCCAGCGCCACCACGGCATCCCGGGCCCGACCGGCGCCGAGGATGGCCACCGTGGGCGGCATAAAGATCGGATCAGCATAGCGTCCGCCGAAGGTGCCGAAATTCGACAAGGTAATGGTATTACCTCGCAATTGCTCAGGTGGCACGTCACGCCTTCGCAGCGCGTCTTTCATGGTGTTCAAACCGCGCCGCAGATCGTCGGGATCGCGGTTGCCCACGTCGTGCAAAACCGGTACGAATAATCCTTCCTCCGTGTCTACTGCGATGCCCAAATCTATTTTCTTCAACACCCGACGGCCCACCGCATGGCTGTCATACCAGGCATTCAAAGCGGGTTCTACTTTACACGCAGCGACCATCGCTTGAATCAAGCGCATGGTCGTGTCACCGTCCTCCCAAGCATGGATATCCGCATCATCGGACACCGTCACCGGCACCACCTCGGCGTGGGCCATGGACATATTACGGGCCATAGCCCGCCGCGGTCCGCGCAACGGTTCCATCGGTCCTACTTCCTGTAGGATTTTGGCCACGCGCTGCACATCCGCCACGGTAATTGATCCATCCTTGCCGCTTGGGGTCACAAACGATAGATCAACGTTCAATTTACGGGCAAGGGCGCGAACCGCTGGCATCGCCCTAATGCCCATCGCTGCCTTACCGACTTGAATCGCGCGCTCTGTCACCACTTCTTCGCCCACCGCCACTTTGCCAACCACCGTACCTTTGTCCACCGGCACCGCGCTTGCTTCGCCCTGCTCATCACCTGCAAATTCCACTAACGGATTACCGGTGGCGATGATGTCACCCACCTTGCCATACAACATGATAATTTTTCCGTTATCGGGGCTAGGTATTTCAACCACCGCCTTGGCGGTCTCCATCGATACCAACGGCTGATCTTTCTTGACTACGTCACCCACCGCGACATGCCATTTAACGATCTCCGCATCGGGCAGTCCTTCGCCCAAATCCGGCAACTTGAAGACATTCTTGGCCATCAGCCGAACTCTACCACTTCTCGTACGGCGGTAATGATCTGATCCACACCGGGCAGGTAGAATTCTTCGAGACGGTACAGCGGCATTACGGTGTCGTAACCGGTGACGCGCTTAACCGGTGCTAACAAACTGAGCAACCCATGTTCCAATAGTTGGGCCGCGATCTCGGCGCCGAAACCTGCGGTACGCGCCGCCTCATGCACGATGACGCAGCGGCCGGTCTTGGACACGGAATCTAAGATGGTCTGCATGTCTAACGGCTTCAAAGTCGCGACATCGATGACCTCGGCGCTGATACCGTCATTGACCAATTGCTCGGCGGCTTGCTGGGTCTCATGCAGCATCGCCCCCCACGACACCAATGTCACATCAGATCCCTGACGCAGCGTGTAGCAGGTATCCAGGGGTAAGCCGTCACCGTTATCGACCACCTCCTGTTTGATCAACCGATAGATGCGTTTCGGTTCCAGAAAAATCACCGGGTCCGGGTCCCTAATCGACGCCAGTAACAACCCATACGCCCGCGCCGGCGACGACGGTATGACGACACGCAAACCAGGGATATGGGCAAACATCGCCTCGTAGCTCTCCGAATGATGTTCCGGCGCGTGGATACCGCCGCCATAGGGCGCGCGCAAAACCATCGGGCAGGTCAACCGGCCCCGGGTTCGATTGCGAAGCCGCGATGCGTGGTTCAGAATTTGATCCACGGTCGAATAGATGAACCCCATGAACTGAATCTCCGCCACCGGACGTAAGCCCTGCGACGCCATACCCACCGCGACTCCAGCGATCAGTGTCTCAGCCAGCGGTGTATCCAGCACACGCTGTTCACCGAACCGCTGCTGCAGACCCACGGTAGCCCTGAACACACCGCCATTCACACCGACGTCCTCACCTAGAATCACGACATTCTCATCTGCGGCTAGCTCAAACGCCAACGCCTTGTTTACGGCCTCAATTAAGTTCAACTCTGGCACGCTTGTTTCACCTTCTTTGCCAAGTCATCGCGCTGCGGTTGCAGGGCGCCCGGCAGATTTGCATATAAATAATCGAACATGCTCTCCGGCTCCGGAGGTGGTGTGTCGAGATAAGCCTGGGTCGCCTGTTCTACCTCCAACTCACATTTCTGTTGCAATTGCTCGTCTCGTTGCTGGTCCCAGTAGCCAGTGGTAATCAGATATTGACGTAGCCTTTTGATGGGTTCTCGTTCCCAATGGGTGCGCAACTCCTCGTCGCTGCGATAACGAGTCGCATCATCCGCGGTTGTATGGTCGGATAACCGATAGGTAATCGCCTCGATCAAAGTCGGACCGCCCCCGGTGCGCGCCTTTTCCATAGCGGCGGAAAAACGATCGAAGACCGCGATGACATCGTTCCCATCGACCTGCTCTCCCGGGAAACCGGCGGCAATCGCCTTCTGCGCCAGGGTTTCACAACGGGTTTGTTCTCGTAGCGGTACCGAAATCGCCCATTGATTGTTGATCACGACAAATACTAACGGCAAATTCCAAACGCCCGCTGCATTCGCTGCTTCGTAAAAATCGCCTTTCGAGGTTGCACCATCACCGAACATGGTTACCGCTACTCTGGGTTCGCGGCGGTATTTCATGGCCAACGCAACCCCTGCGGCTTGAGGGATTTGGCTGGCAATCGGCACACAGATCGGCAGATCCTCGCGTGGACCGGCATAGTCCATGCCACGTTCGTCACCCGCCCAATACAACAACAACTCGGTCATCGTGACGCCGCGTAAAAATTGAGCACCACACTCACGGTAGTAGGGCACCAGGACATCTTGTTTTTTCATCACCGCACCGACAGCGATAAATACCGCCTCTTGGCCAAGAGAAGATGCATAGGTGCCAAGTTTTCCGGTGCGCTGCAGAGCGATCGCCTTCGTGTCGAAGGCCCGATTCAAAACCATGGCGCGATATAAGGGAATCAGTGCGTCAGGATCTTTTGCAATGTCCGGAAGTGCTCCTACCACCTTTCCGTCGTTGTCGATATAACGGGTAAAATGGATGTCGAAACTGGTTATAGATTCGCGCGCGTTGTTTGAGTTTCGTTGTGGTCCCGACATAGTCTCCTCTATTAGTTGTCGTTTATTGAAATCCACTCGTGTATGCCAGTTGAGTATACCGCCCATGGCCCATGACGCGAAGACGTCGCCAAAGCGGATTCGGTCAAAGTAGACCCATGCACATCGTGTTACCTTTCACATTCTTGTTTAAGGGTTCGCAATGACGTGAAGCAATCCAACGGTTTGCAGCGCATAGCCATGCTAAGTCCTTTACCAAGCTGTAAATTGTGTGGTCGGCAGGCGTCTCAATTCACGATACACCACCTAGTTCCGGGTACGCGCCATAAGAATCGAAAAACCAACGGAACTTTGAGCCGGAAAGAGGTTCATGAACGACTCTTGCTTGTGCGCGACCTTGCCACAAAAATATACACGCCGTGCTGTCTAATAAAGAGCTGGAACGTGACCGCACTAGTATTGACCCATTGAGATGCCATCAAAAAAATATCTCACACCATGGATTACCGGTAAACCACCTGATATGCACCGGGCCGTCCACAAGAACAGCAAGAAGTAACCAACCACCGGTTCTATCTCGAGCGGTGTTTCACCGTGGCCCAAGCTTGCTCAACAACTTCAAAAACTGTGTTTCATCGAGAACTTCCACTCCTAATTGCGCCGCCTTTATTGCCTTTGAACCTGGCTCGGCACCCACGATCACGTAATCGGTCTTGCTCGACACACTCCCGGCAACCTTAGCCCCCAAGTCTTGCAGCCTTGCCTTGGCCTCGTTTCGCGGCATCGCGCTCAAGATCCCGGTCAACACGATTGTCTTGCCGGACAAGGGAAGTTTTGAAACATCCTTTTTGATAATTCCCGTTTCTGGCCACATCACCCCCCGCCGCCGCAACTTCCTGATTACTTGTTTATTATGGGATTGGCGAAAAAACGTGTAGATATTGGTCGCCACAATGGGGCCGATGTCCGTCACCGATTGCAAGTCATTTTCCGTTGCGTTCATGATGGATTCTAGACTACCGTAATGATCGGTCAGTTGCCGGGCAGTGGTCTCTCCGACCTGACTAATTCCCAGGGCAAACAAAAATCGATGCAATGTCGTCTGCTTGCTGCGCTCCAATGCGGCAACCAGATTCTGCGCTGATTTCTCGGCGAGTCTGTCGAGTCCCGCCAATTGCGCCACCGTCAGTGAGTAGAGATCGGCAATATCTTGCACCATCCCGGTCTCCACCAGCTGGTCGATGATCTTGTCCCCCAGCCCGTCGATATCCATCGCCTTTCGCGACGCAAAATGCTTGAGATGCTCCTTGCGCTGCGCGGAACAATATAAACCGCCGCTGCAACGCGCAATAATGCCCTCGCCCCCCTCATAGACAATTTCGGAGTGGCACACTGGACACCGGGTCGGAAACTGAAACCCCTTGGCAGCTCGCGGTCGGCGTTTTCCGATTACCTTGACGACTTCTGGGATGACATCGCCCGCACGCCGTACGACCACAGTATCACCAACCCTCAGATCCAGCCGTTCTATCTCCGCACGATTATGCAGGGTTGCATTGGAGACCGTTACCCCCCCCACGAATACCGGTTCGAGGCGCGCTACCGGAGTAATCGCACCGGTGCGCCCGACCTGCACCTCGATTGCCTTAACGAGGGTAGTCTCTTCTTGAGCAGGAAACTTATGCGCCAACGCCCAGCGAGGCGCTCGCGAGACAAAACCAAGGGATTGCTGGAGGGAGAGGTCATTGACCTTATACACGATACCGTCGATGGGATACGTAAGAGACTGCCTTTTTTCAACCATTCCATGGTAATAGGCGAGACATTGTTCCACGCCCTCCACTAACTCCACCAGCGGCGACACCGCCAGGCCCCAGCCACGCAGTTGTTGTAATAATGCATACTGACTCTCTGGCATATCTCCATCATCAACCTCGCCCAAGGCGTAGCAAAACATTTGCAGCGGCCGCTGGGCGGTGAGTCTAGGATCTAGTTGCCGTAAGCTGCCTGCAGCGGCATTGCGTGGGTTCACGAATTGCTTTAGACCGGCGCTGGATTGACGTTTGTTTAGTGCGAGAAAGCCTTTGTGAGTCATGAACACCTCACCACGCACCTCAATCAACCTTGGGTATTGCTTACCCAACAAGCGCAACGGTATGGAACGAATGGTTTTGACATTCTGCGTCACATCCTCACCCGTCATGCCGTCACCTCGAGTCGCGCCCCGCACCAGGACTCCGCGTTCATATAACAGGCTAATTGCAAGACCATCCACCTTGGGTTCCGCAACGTATTCCACAACGTCAACATCGACTCGCTCGCGAATCCGCCGATCGAATGTGATCACTTCATTCTCTTCAAAGGCATTGCTCAGCGACAGCATCGGAACATTGTGCTTTACCTCCTCAAAAGACAAGAGAGGTTCGGCACCGACACGTTGGGTGGGAGAATCTGCGGTAACTAATTCTATATATTCGGATTCCAGCTCTTGGAGCTCGCGAAGCAAGCGATCATACTCCGCATCCGAAATGATGGGATCATCCAACACGTAATAGTGGTAATTGTGTTGATTAAGTTGTGCACGTAGATCTGCGGCTCGCTGTTGGGCTCTTATCGGTACTGTCATACCGCGTTAAAACAAGCGTATCGCGAGTTCCCCACCCGGCGGTATATGCTGGCTCTCCATCTCGAGCTCAAGTTTGCGAATCTGCTGACTAATCTTTTCCAGCCCCTGGTCCGTCATCGCCTTGCGATTCTGATCGACCAACTTGCCCTCTAAACGCTCGCACAACGCCTTCGCACTCACCACCATCTCATGGAATGCGTCAGCCGGTTTCGAGGTCGCCGGGATATTCATGAACATCGTAAGCCCGTCGGTACGAAACTCATCCATATTGTCGGGTTCGAACTCGCCGTTACCAAACAAATTCGCCAACCCAAATAGCATCGGAGACCCCACACCTGAAGCTCGTCTTTTCTGATAAAAGTTACGCTGGTTCAAGTCCATCCCCAGTTCCCGGGCATACCGATCGATGTCCACGCCGCAAAATCCACGACCGTGGCGTGCCAGGACATTTAATATCGCCAATGCATCGTATTTCTTATAGAGCTCATCAATGGTCTTGCCGCGTTCGAGGGCGTCTTCAAAGCTCATTGAGAAGCTGAATCGACGCCCAAACACCTCTGCAAATCTTAACACCATCTGGGAAAACTGGTTCAGCTCAGATTCGGTGACTGCACCATCCCGATCTGCCAGCTGTAATGTCATACCAAAGTGCGTAAAGCGGGCAACCTTAGATTCATGTTCCAAATCGACCCACACTTTTGAGGGATAACTGCATCCAAACACTCGACACCGCTTTTGCAGCTTGTATTCATATTGTCGGTATAGACCCAATGCTGTGTCTCGCTTTATGACATTCTTTCCGGGGATACGCGCCACAAAATCTATTTCAATATCGCCATGAGTCAGATTGGATTCTTCAATAGCTCGGATATTGATACCGTGAATTGGGGTATGAGCCACTTCCTGCGCGTCACGTAACTCATTATCGAATTCGTCAACATCCAACGGTAAGCTGGGTTCATCCAAGTCTTCTTCGGGAGACAATATAGTATGTCCCGACTCCGCAGGTAACGCAGTATTAATTTCTATTTCTTCCCGGCGCACCAGTGTCGGTTCCTGCCAATCCGGATCCAGTTCACGTAGTTTTGCCTCTTGCTCTCGTATGCGCGCGAGGCGATACCGATCGTAGGAAATCATTGCGATGACAACGAACAAAACCAATCCGGCAATAATCAATGCTGTACGTAATTCAATCATTGGACCGCCATTTCCATTGCCGCGTCAACATCCACGGAAACTAACCTCGATACGCCGGGCTCCGCCATGGTTATCCCGATCAAAATGTTGGCACCTTCCATGGTGATCTTATTATGAGTAATCACAATCAACTGGGTTCTATCCGCCAAGGTCTTGAGGATCTTACAGTAGCGCTCGACATTAGCATCATCCAGAGGCGCGTCGACCTCGTCCAGCATGCAAAAAGGAGCCGGATTGAGATCGAAGAACCCAAATAACAATGCGACCGCAGTAAGTGCCTTCTCACCGCCGGATAACAGGTGAATGGTGCTGTTCCGCTTCCCCGGTGGTCGTGCCATCACACTCACGCCGGTGTCCAGCAAGTCGGTTCCGGTTAGTTCAAGGTAGGCATTGCCCCCACCGAACAATCGCGGAAAGAATTCCTGGAACTGACTGTTAAGAGCCTCGAAAGTCTCCTTGAATCGCGCCCGCGTTTCCCGGTCTATCTTGTGGATTACATCCTCTAACATCGCAAGCGCCGCGGATAAATCCTCGTGCTGCTTGTCGAGGTAAGACTTACGCTCGGATTGTTCCTCGTATTCTTCGATCGCCACCAGATTAACCGGACCAATACGTTCTATACGCGCGGCAATGCGATCCAACTGCTCCTGCCAAGTCTCTTCCTGTACGTCTTCAGGCAGTTCCTGCAGCACTGTTTGCGGCTGACGGCCATTTTCTTTGATCTGATCGGCGACGGTATCGCGCCGCACCACCAATTCTTGTCTCGCCAACCGTAACTGCTCGACTTGTTCCCGCAGCTGTTGCGCGACGTTTTCATGCTCGACGCGATGTTGCTCTTTACCGCGAATTGCAGAATCCAGATGTTCCACTTCTTTCCTCGCTTGCGCCAATCGCGATTCAGCCTTTACTCGCTTGTCAAGCAATGAATCCAGCTCTTCTTGTAGTTTAATCTCGGGCGGATCACCGTCATGCAGCAATTCGCGCAGCGCCTGCTGACGCTGGGTTATGGTGGATTGCTGATGATCCATCCGGTGAATACTTTCTTGTAACGTTTCCAGTGCCGCCAATAGCCGTTTTTGTTCAAATTGCTCGCGGTGCTTGGCCTCGCGGGCCGAGTTTGCCGCTACGTTGGCCTGTTCAAGTTCCTGGCGCAATTCGGAGCGCTCGGCGGACAGGTTTACATGACGGACTTGAAAGTCTTCCGACAGTCGTTGGGCATTATCGATTTTTGAACGGGCCTTCATCAACTCAGACTCCGCTTGCTCAAGGAATTGATCCAACTCGCTCAAATCTGCCTGGATCTGGTCCCGGCGTGCGTATAACTCAACAGCGCGCGCCTCGGCATGACCCAATTTTTTATGTAGCTCGGTACGTTGTCGTGTTTTATCGCTCAGGGTCCGGCGTTGCGCGGCTTGTTCTTCTTCTAGCTCCACCAAGCGCTGCCGGTGATCCTCGATACCGCCGTCGAGGCTCTCGATCTCGTGAGCGAGTTGTTGTTCAACTCGAGATAAATGCTCGATTTCTTTTTCTCTCACCAGTAAACCGGCTTTGGCGCCCTCACCCTTGGCCACGACCACCCAGTTCTGCCCCATCCACACGCCATCTTGAGTGACAATTGATTCATGCGCTGCAAGTTGTCCGCGCCGTAGGATTGCGGCTTCGATGTCTCGGCTGATATAAACATGACCAAGCCAGTGTTTGAGGTCTGCTCGGTGACAAATGACCTTAGTCAACAATGTTGGTGTAGCCGACGGTGTATCGAAACATTGTCCGCCCCTGTTCTCGACCATACACAAGTCTGATCCGGGATAGCTAGGCGTAACCGCCGCAAGTTGGTTTAAGGATTCAACACATAGCGCACCCAAACGTCGACCCAGCACACAATCAACAGCCGTTTCCCATCCCGGTTCCACCTCAAGTTCACCCGCTAAGCGTGGCGCGTCGGACAAACGTTGTTTTTGCAACCATGCAACCGCATCCTCATCTTGTGCGCCTAACGCAGAAGCCTGCATTTCTCTAAGGGAGTTCAATCGCGCCGCAGTTTCCTGATGACGGTGACGTGACTCATACAGTTCCTCCTCTGCGTTATCAACGAGTTCGCGTTGTTTCTGGATTCGCCTATCCAGTGCATGAACACCTTGTTCGAGATCCGCATATAGCTGATCCATTTCTCCGACTTGTGCGCGCAACCCTGGTGTATCGGTCCGCTCCAAAGCTAACTGGATTTCGTTCAGGGTCTCAGCCAGGCGCGCTTGTCGACCAGCAGTATGCTCTATCTGGCGATGATGTTCCTCGATACGTGCCCGTTGGACTTCGCGCTCATGTTCTGGCCGCGCTGCGTCGCGTCCGAACTCATCCCATTCGGCTTGCCAATGTTGGAATGCGTCCTCGGCAGACTTCAACGAATCCATGGCCCGATCGAATTCCTGGTTCACTTGCGCCAAACGTGGGCGGCACTCTTCCAACTTCTGTTGCAGATCAGCCAGGCGGTCGCGGTCGGCCTCCCCGTGTCCCTGGGCTTCGTCATATGCCTCAGTCAATCGCTGCAGCTCCTGTTCGCGTTGCCGCTGGGTCTGTCGCGAGTGTTCAATACTTTGTTCTTTACTCGCGATTTCCGCACCAACCTGATAGAACTCCCCTTGGGTTTGATTCAAGCGTTCATTTGCGCCGGCCAATTCTTGCCGCAGTTGCTCGATTCCCTTTTCGGCGCCACGCTGATCGGCAATTTTAGATTCCAGCTCAGTTTGTCGCCGCGACAGATTACTATCCTGTTCCTTGAGCTGCTGATCGAGACCGCGCCAGCGGAGGCTCATTACTTGGACGCGCAATGTCCGCTCTTCCTGCTTGAGGGTCTTGTACCGGGCTGCAGCGCTGGATTGCCGCTTGAGACGCCGTAACTGAGATTCCAACTCTCGACAGATATCTCCAACTCTTTCCAAATTTTCCTGGGTATGGCGAATCCGGGTCTCGGTCTCGCGTCGCCGCTCTTTGTACTTGGAGATGCCGGCTGCCTCCTCCACGAGCACTCGCAGCTCTTCCGGTTTTGCTTCGATGATCCGACTCACCATACCTTGTTCGATGATCGAGTAAGATCGCGGCCCCAGGCCGGTACCTAGGAAAATATCGGTGATGTCACGCCGCCGGCAGCGGGTCTTGTTTATGTAGTACAAGGATTGACCGTCACGGGACAATTCACGGCGAATCGCGATCTCACCGTAACCCGCGTAGGCGCCCGGCGCTTTACCCTGGCTGTTATCGAATACCAGCTCCACGGCCGCCTTACCCACTGGTTTGCGCGCTGTGGATCCGTTGAATATGACGTCGGCCATGCTGTCACCACGCAAGGTTTTCGCAGACGACTCGCCCATAACCCATCGCACAGCGTCAATAACGTTTGACTTTCCACAACCATTTGGGCCGACTACGCCCACGAGGGTAGCGGGAAACGATACAGAAGTGGGGTCAACGAAGGATTTAAAGCCGGATAGTTTGATATGCTTTAGACGCATCGACTATTCCAGTAACACCGACAACAGGATAGATTCCATTTTAAAGTGCGCTATTTTGGATAAGCTGAACGATTTATAAGCAGTCAAATGGAATACGCTACAATCTGGCGAATAAACGTAACACAACAATCACAGATATGCCTACACAAACTAGTCAAGCGCTGGAAACATTCGATAACCCGAATCCAGGGCGTGATTATACTGTGCGAATTCGAATTCCGGAGTTCACCTGTCTGTGCCCAAAGACCGGTCAGCCAGATTTTGCGACCCTCTACCTCGAATACGTGCCCGACGAAAAGTGTGTCGAACTCAAATCGTTCAAATTGTATCTCTGGTCGTATCGCGACCAAGGCACCTTCCACGAGGCGGTGACCAATCAGATTCTCAACCATCTGGTCGCGGCCGTCGGTCCACGTTTCATGCGCCTGACGGCCAGATTCAATGTCCGCGGCGGATTGTACACCACTGTCGTCGCCGAGCACCGCGCCCCGGATTGGGTCGTTCCGGCAACGGCGCGTTTACCTTAAGTGGCGCAGAAACTTCAATTCTTCCATATAAACAAATACTTCCCTGAAAAACCTTAGGTTGTTACTTAACTTTATGCATGATCGGCAGCGGCGCGAGCAGTGCAAAAAATAGAAAACAGCCGGTTAGACCCGTTCGTGAAGTGGTTCTTTCCCAAGCTGCTTCCCTATGTTCCCGCCGGGCTTAGCGCCAATGCAATTTCCATAATCGGCATCCTCGCCGCAATGCTCGTCTGTGTCTGCCTGTATCTCACCGCTTGGTCGCGCTGGATGTGTATCGTCGGGGCAGTATTGGTGTTCGTACATTGGTTTGCCGATACCCTGGATGGTGTCGTCGCCCGTGCTCGCCAGACAACGAAACTGGGTTTTTATCTCGACCACTTCGGAGATTCGCTGAGCGTTGTATTCATCGGCTTGGGCATGTTCCTGATCAAAGGATCGCATTTCACCATAGGTCTCGTGGTGATTACCCTGTATCTTTTGTTGATCATTAATGGACTGATCAAGGCCGAGTTGACACGGGTCATGGAGTTGCCAACGTTTGGACCTACTGAGTTGCATATACTCACCATCGCCCTATTGGTCGCCCAGCCGTTCATCGATTTTGGACAACCGCTATCCTGGTATCCGGACGCCACCGGCGATCAAGGCTGGCTGACAAACTCGCTGGGTTTTGATCAAGGCGTCACACTTATCGATGTCGCCGGATTGGGGATAATCATCGTCGCAGTGCTGATGCTGATCGTCGAAATCAGCACCACCGTCGATGCGATTAAGCGTCTCGATCGTGACTAGCTACGAGATCACCCTCACGCCGTGCTAGTCCAGGAATCAACACGGTCGCGCCGGTGGTTCTTCGCGCCGTCAAATCCTCATGCGCCCGGGCCACATCCTGCAACGCGTAGGTCTGCCGCACATCGATCTTCACGGCGCCACTCTCCAGCACATCAAATAGTTCGCTCGCGGAGGCGACCAAATCCGAACGCTTGTCGATATAATCAAATAATGTAGGACGGGTCAGGTACAGTGAACCCTTCTTGCTGAGGATGGATGGCTCGATCGGTTCAACGGCCCCGGAGGACTGGCCGAAACTGACCATCAGGCCCAATTTACGCAAACAATCCAGGGACTTCATAAACGTATCTTTACCCACGGAATCGTACACGACCGGTACCCCGGTACCGGCGGTAATTTCTTTAACGCGCGGCACAAAATCGTCTTGAGTATAGATTATCGGATAATCACAGCCTAAACCGGCGACGTAATCGGCTTTCTCGTTGGAGCCCACCGTACCGATTACGGTTGCACCGAGGTGCTTGGCCCATTGGCAGGCGATCGACCCAACACCCCCCGCCGCAGCATGAAACAAGATCACATCACCAGGTTTTACGCTGTAAGTACGGCGCAACAAATACTGGGCAGTCAAACCCTGTAACATCATTGCAGCAGCGGTCACGTCATCTATCGCGTCGGGCAGCTTCACCAGACGCTCGGCGGGATATAATCGCTGTTCGCAATAGGCGCCGATCGGCCCGCCGGCATAAGCAACCCGGTCACCCACCGACACTTCGGTGACTCCCCGACCCACCGCTTCCACCACACCAGCTGCCTCCATACCCAGGATAAAAGGGAGGTGTGGCGGGGGATACGCGCCCTCCCGAAAATAAATATCGATGAAGTTTAGGCCGATGGCGGTGTGTCGAATCAATGCGTCACCCACGCCGGGTTGTGCGATGTTAACTTCTTCCCAGCACAGTTTACCGGGCCCACCGGTTTCGTGAACGCGAATCGCCATATTCATGATGTCGTTCCCCTCTTGTATCGATTAGCTGAAGGCAAGCTGAATACTGCACTATTGTAGCCCCAGGGGCCACTCATTGGGTTTTCCGGACCCCGCGGATCTGCTCATAGGCATTTCGAATCTCTTGGGTTTTTTCAGTAGCCAGCTTGATCATTTCTTCGGGCAACCCTTTGGCAACGAGTTTGTCGGGATGATGTTGATTCATCAACCTGCGGTATGCCTTTTTCACCTCCGCACTGCTGGTCGCGGATGTCACTCCCAAGGTTTTATAGGCGTCCGCTAACGAGGGCTGTCTCCCAGTTGCGGCGCTTCGCTCATACGCCGATGCACCTTCAATGAAACCCAGTATCTGTTGGAACCGACGCTTGGAGAATCCCAGCTGTTCAGCAATATGGAGTAGTGCTTGCCTCTCCACGTGATCCAGACCACCGTCGGCAAATGCCGCCTGGACCTGAATCTCCAAGAACATCTGTAGTAAAGTCGTACGCCGCCCACACTCGTGACGTAACTGGTCCAACACGTCATCTACCGGGAAGTCCGTCCGTTTGCCTTGCCGAAACAATCCGATCGCGGCGTCCCGCTGCTGCGCATTGAGCCGCATCTGTCTCATCACTTGCTCGGCCATCGCGATTTCACTGGGACTCACGCGACCGTCGACCTTGGCAATATATCCCATTATCGTAAAAACAGCGGTAAAAAAAACGGTTTGTGTTCTTTCGCTGTTAAGGATTCGGCCCCTACCACTGAGGTCGGCCACGCCTCGATCGAATTGATGGCCCAACACCGCGCCCAAAGCGGCGCCCAGCGGCCCCCCCAACATGAAGCCAAATGTGCCGCCGGCTAATTTTCCCCACCAAGCCATTTCACAACTCCGCCAGTTGCGCCGGGGACAGTGAACGACGATGTGGCAATCGAGCGGATTGACGCCGGTTGCTCAACACTTAAGTGCAAGGATCCCAGGGCCGGAAACCTTCGCGAGACGAATGTTAACCTCCTGTTGCCAGAAAGCCGACGCCATCCTCCCGCCGTTTGCGCGCAGCACAAGCGCGGCGGCTCGACACCAAGTGATGTCGGGTGTGGGTCCCACCCCGAGCACAAGGCGCCACGCCACGCATTAATCAAATACCCTTGTCTTAACAACCCGTTGTTTTCCGCTATCACCGCATTGGCTCAATATCTAAATTAGCCCGCAGGGAACTCGACCACCGCTTCCGTACCGCGGCCATTGTCCGAGGCGAGACGCAACATGCCACCATATGCCTCAACAATGTCTTGCACCGACGCCAAGCCGAGACCTTGTCCCGCGGCTCGGCCGTTCGACCGTACACCCCGCTTCAATACTTGCTCGCGTAGAGACTCGTCGATACCCGGCCCATCATCGATAATAAACAATCGCACGCCGGAGCGGTGCTTCTGCTCCATGATCGGCTCGGCGCGAACAATGACCTGTCCACGGCTCCATTTGAAAGCGTTATCGATGAGGTTCCCTAGTACTTCGAAAAGATCGCCCTGATCGCCGTAGAATTTCAACCCCGGGCGAATGTCTTGGTTCACTTGAATATCCCGATTGGCGTAAACCTTACGTAGCGAGTTAACCACTTTTTTGACGCTCGCTGATACCGATACCGGCGCCGTCAAAGTGCGCTTACCCACCGCCGCGGCACGCCGAAGTTGATAATCGACTATTTCCGACATCCGGTCCACTTGGGCGGCAACCTCAGCCGGATTGACCGGCTGCTTGGCTTCCATCGCACCCTGGATTACTGCCAGCGGTGTTTTTAGACTATGGGCGAGATCGCCCAGCGTATTGCGGTATCGTTCTATCTGACGGCGCTCATTGGTGATGAAGGCATTGATATTGCGCGTCAAGCCGGATAACTCGCGGGGATACTCACCTGCCAACTGGGACAACTCACCCCGTTCTACCGCCGCCACTTCCGCCGCTACGTGTCGTAATGGCGTCAGGCTCCACCTTAGTACGACAGTCTGCACCAACAATAACACGACCACCGCCCCCCCAAGCCAAATCCACAGACTGCGGCGAAAACTTTCCACTTGAGCATTATAGTTTGTCAGGTCTTCGGCAACGGTAAATTCATAGTCAACCGATACTGGATCGTCAATTTCCCATGCAACCCCGAATCTCAACCAAAACAACTCGATACCGGGTCGAGTAGTGATTTGTTCGAACAATGAGTCGCCAGACGCTAACCGCCCACCTACAGGAAGAGTTCTACCCAATAAAGAGTCGGAACGCCAAACCACGTTCGACTCTCGGTCCACCACCCGGGCGTATAGTCCGGAATTAATGCGCGAGAATCGTGCCTCCGGCAGATTCGTCGGCACAATTAGGCGCCCACTGCCGTCGATATCGAACGCGGCAAGTAACCCATAAAGTTGACCTTGCAAATGGTTGCGAACCGCGGTCTCAGCGCTATTTTGAAACGCCTTGTCTAGCACCCACCCAGTGACGCCCAGGAAGGCAACTGATGCCACACTGGCAGCCAGCAATAACCGGCTGTTAAGGGAGAGTGTCACGACGTGCGCGCGAGTTTGAAACGATAGCCCCGACCACGAAGAGTCTCAATGGGCTTGATCAGATTGTCCGGGTCGATTTTTTTGCGCAGGCGGCCGATAAAAACTTCGATGACGTTGCTATCGCGGTCACTATCCTCTTCGTATATGTGGTCGGTTAGTTCGGCCTTGGAAACCACCTTACCGGAATTAAACATCAAGTACTGCAACAAGCGGTATTCATAAGCTGTTAGAGTCAATGGTGAGCCATCAACAGACACTTCCTGCGTAGAGGTATTCAAGGTCACCGGTCCACATTCAATTGTGGATTGTGCTGATCCCGCGGTACGTCGCAGTAACGCACGAACCCTGGCCAACAACTCCTCTACATGGAATGGCTTCACAAGGTAATCATCAGCACCGGCTTCCAACCCGTCGACCTTCTCTTGCCAACGCGACCGAGCAGTTAGTATCAATATAGGAAAGCTTCGCCCTTCAGCTCGCAACTGTTGGGTCAGGTGTATTCCGTTCAGTTTTGGTAAACCGATATCCACGATGGCGAGATCCACGGGATATTCCCTCCCGAAGTACAATCCCTCCTCGCCATCGGACGCCGTATCCACGGCAAACCCTTCCTCGCGCAGACGCGCCGCAAGTTGCTCCCGGATTCCGGCCTCATCCTCAACTACGAGCACGCGCATTGAGCTAACTCTGATGAGATGATCACTGCTGTTTCTGCGGATCGATGTATATGCTCCGAACCCGCCCTTTCGGAGTGAGGATCTTGATTCGATACAGCAACCGGCCATCCACTTCACGTTTTTCGGCCGATAACACCCTGCCACCGGTGCGGCTTTTCGCAATAGAGGCAGCTTGGTCGAGGCTGATCGGCTCCTGGTTTTCAGGCGATATCGGATATACCGCAATCGGCAAACAAAACGTGACAAGCAACAAAATGGATCCGATTAGTCGCATCATAAAAGCCAGCCGCGGGACAGGATGCGCAGCGCTGGCTGCATTATACACACCGGATGCAACTATCTACTTACTCCGCCGGCGCGACGTGAACGCGCACACGAATGCGGTGCCCCGGGTCATGGCCGGTACGCGAATGATAGATCCTATCACCATAACGATACTTCACTTTATAACCCACAACATGCTCTTGTTCGTGGAATTCATGGTGGGTCTCACAACGTTCTACCGGTTCATTATAAGCATAGCGATGACGGCGTCGCTTGACGTCGTGGCCAATCGAACCGCCCAACACCGCGCCAGCAGCGGTTGCAAGCTCCCTACCGCGGCCACGCCCAAATTGGTTGCCAACAGCCGCCCCGACAATGGCACCGAAGATTTCAGGCGTATAGCTATTATGACCACCGCTATATCGATAACGGGTATGGGTCTCGGTCCAACACTCTTGACGGGGGGAATCCACGCGTACGAGTTCGATAATGGGTTTAACCTCGATCACATCTGCGTAGTCATATAAGGCTGGATCGTATCGTTTTCCGGCAAGCACGGGTGATGCAGCCACTAAAGTAATCGCCACTGAGACAACGAACAAAACCATACGTTTCATTTTCAGACCGTTCGAATTGAGATTGACGGCACACCCTGTGAATGTCGATCTTTTCCAGTACGCGATAGCTTACGTAGGCGCTACTGAACCGGGCCTGAATTCAAGCTGAATATAAGCTGAATGACGCCGGCGTTAGCCCGTATTTCTCACCAAGATCCCGGATGCTGGCGCAGGACTCGCGCAAGCTGGGCCCCCTGCTGTTTCCCCTGCTGTGCGGGGACAAGACGGGGACGAGCGCAGGATCAGGCGGCTGGGCTTTGCGCTGGAGCAAAACCCATAGCGGGCTATGGGTAGCGGGAAACGCCAGTCCCGGCGCTCGCGGCCAAGCCAGCGCCGGGGTAGCCCCGTCCCTATGCTCGGCTATACACCGGGGAGACCCGCAGCTTCTCTTCCATGAAATGGTAACGTTCAATTCTCCAGTTTGCTTGGCACCAATAGAGGCAGGACACCTTGGTGCGCTATGCGGTCTAGGGAGGACCTGTGTGGCTCATTTTGCCTGATCGAATGGTAAGCTGATCGCCCCGCTGCAGCAGTTCGAATTGTTTTAGAAAACTCATGCCAAGCAAGATCTGATTCCCAGTCATATGGGGGTTGATATTGGCGGAAACTCCAGTCGCAGAAATACTGCCCAACGTTACATAATCTAACGTCGTGGCGTATGTTTGCACGATTCCATTGGCCGTGTAGGTCGCCAACGGCACACCACGCTTGAGTCCGAGGTTGGTAGCCACCTGCTGTGGAATCGCGACGTTGGTCGCACCGGTATCCAACAAGAACTCCACTTCGGTTCCGTTGATCTTTCCCGTAGCAACATAATGACCAAGACGGTTTCTTTGCAGCACGATTTCCCTGAAACCGTTGTTGCCAGGATTGATCTGAACTTGCTGGTTGGGATTGTGCTGACGCTCGAGCACCTTTGAAAATACCATCGTCAGCAGTCCCGCCAGCAATACCCATGCGGCAATCACCATGAGCCGTCCAAGCCGGCGCGTATCACCGGGTTCGGATGTCATGTTGATGACTGCCACTGTGTGCGCAAGTCATGTAGGCGTATCAAGTTGAACACATTCACTTTAAGCCTATATTTTATATGGGGGTATTGTGATTTTTTGGGAACAGTATGTAACGAGTATGTTAGAGTCACTCGCCCCCGTTTCCATTCAGCTTTCCCAGCATACATCAAATTTGGAGGTCTGCATGCGACTGATTCTCTTAGGTGGCCCCGGCGCCGGCAAGGGAACACAAGCCAACCTGATAAAAGAAAAATACAAAATCCCACAGATATCCACAGGGGACATGCTCCGCGCTGCAGTAAAAGCCGGTACACCGCTCGGGCAACAAGCCAAAAAAGTCATGGAAGCCGGCGATCTCGTCTCTGACGACATCATCATAGGTCTGATCAAAGACCGAATACGGCAACCGGACTGCGCGAACGGCTACCTATTTGACGGTTTCCCCAGGACCATCGCCCAAGCGGAAGCACTGCAAACAGAGCAGATCCCCGTTGACTATGTCGTCGAAATCGCGGTATCGGACGATGAAATCATAAAACGTATGAGCGGTCGCCGCGCACATTTGGCGTCAGGCCGAACTTATCATGTTATCTTCAACCCGCCCAAGATCGAGGGAAACGACGATGTCACCGGCGAACCACTGATTCAGCGTGACGATGATAAGGAACAGACGGTGCGCAAACGTCTGGAGGTCTACCACTCACAGACTGAACCACTGGTCGGCTACTACTCTGATTGGAGTCACAGAGGCGATCCTGCTGCGCCGAGGTACGTGCGCATCGATGGAGTCGGTACCGTTGAAGAGATTCAAGAACGTATGTTCAATGCACTGAATTAAGGCAAAGTCCTATGAGCACCCAAGCGCTAACTGAAATAAACTTTAATAAAGTAATCGAAGACAACGACTTGGTACTTTTGGACTTCTGGGCCTCCTGGTGTGGACCTTGTCAGTCCTTCGCTCCAGTCTATGAACAAGCGTCAGAAAAACACTCCGACATCGTATTTGGCAAGATCGATACTGAATCGGAACAATCCTTGGCGCAGGGATTTCAGATACGCTCCATACCCACGCTAATGATCTTCAAACAACAAATCGTAATCTTTTCACAGCCAGGCGCCATACCCGCCTCCGCATTAGATGAATTGATCAGCAAAGCCAGGGAACTGGATATGGATCAGGTGCGGGCGGAGATCGAGAAAAAGAAATCCGATCAGCCGGCGTAATGGTACAAAATCCGGTCAGGTGGCGCGTCCAAATCCCTTGAGGTTGGACACAAAACCTAACGTTCGTCGCTTCAACGTGGACATCGAATCTGGCTGCAAATGCTCACCGGCAGACAAGTTCGAGAATTCCTCTGTAACAAACAGCTCGTCATCTTTTTTGCGTTTTTGATTTACCAGACTAAACCTTATGCTCGACATGATCTCGTTAGCATCATAACTGTCGGCACTTTTAATCCGCAACAAAGGTATCCTTGCACTTGTCAACGTATCTTCCAAGACATCGAGGCCACCCAACTTGCGTCGCTTTCTCTCCACCCGCGTCTCTAACTTAATCGCGAGTACCGGACTGATACTCGAAGGACTACAGACGACAAAATCCACCCATTCGCGTAGCACACGTTTCCAGTGGTTTTCATAACTGGGATGATCTCCGGGGGGCTTTACCAGTGCAGACAAGTTGACTCTCGGCAAGACCACCGAATTTGCCCCCACTAGCTTAATCAGTTCCTGGTACAGGGCGCGTTGCTGCGGGCTTAGCAGCGAGCGTTGCCGTTCAAATTCGAGGAACCCCCTCTGCTGCCGGTAATGACGCCAGAACAGCAACAACAACGTGCCTATCGCTGCGGCGATTACTACATAAAATATCAACTCAGGAAAGGACATCGGGACGTTTTCGTTTAGCTATTCTTTTGTTGTAAACCAGAAACTGGTTAAAAGCTACACGACCAGCCGGTACGATTAACGGGTTGCGCCGAGAAAGCTAGCCTCATTTTTAGGAATTTACTTTACATATTTCTCTTACCTTGTTGATTTGTTTACACCGACGCGAGCGCCGGCACCGGCATGGTTCATTATGCCGAGTATATTTTGTTTAACAGATATTTACTTCTGCATTCCCCCTAAACCGTATATTGCACCATCACGCGAGCCATCCGTGAATCTAGACATCCCACGGTCCCAATGCTACGCAAGACTTAATGGCGCGTGACTGAGCGGGCAAAAACGGTGGTAACGGTTCTTAACTCGGAGGTCCAACGACTCAAAGTTGGCAACCGCTTGCGAGCAAATTCAACGATAAAGGGCAAATCTGGTCTTTCGTCTGCGATCTCTTTGGTCTCGAAAAGCTCGCTATCCGACTTCTGTTTTTCGCCAATCAACACCCATTTTATCTTTTCCATTAATTCCGTGGGTTCATACTGATCCGCCAACGATACTCTGAGAAGAGGGATGCGGGCACTACTTAGAGTGTCGTCCAGCACGTCGATACCGCCCAACATCCGACGCTTTCTCTCGAAACGCGTTTCCAGTTTGATCGCCAAGATAGGACTTACTGAGGACGGACTGCATATCACAAAATCTAACCATCGACGACAAACGCGACGCCAGTGCTCTTGATAGTTAGGATCGTCGCCGGGATGTTGCACGAGATACGCGAGATTGACACGGGCAAACACCAACGGCTGTGGACCCACGGCACGGATGAGCGCGGCGTAAAAGGCCCGCTTCTGGGGACCCAGTAAAGACTTCGTCCCCCGGAAATGCGGTATGCGTTTCTTGGCGTTATGATTACGCTGTACCAACCACAATGACGCAGCACCGGCTACGCCAGCCGTGGCCAGCATTGTCGCTCCAATTGATAACATCGCTGGCCCTTTATAAGGTGACCCAAGTTTAAGGTTTAGTACAAGATCTCAGCCAACGTTACTCTATTCATCTGGAGTTTCGGTAAGTTCGTCTGACCACTGATCTGACATACCGATGAACTTACACGAAGTCATGTTGTTAACAAATTGAAACCGTTACCTATTCATCTGATCTCCAACAATTCTACTTCGAATACCAGGGTCTGATTGGGTCCAATGCGGCTACCGGATCCGCGGGCGCCGTATGCCAGCTCGGGTGGAATGTAGAGTTCCCACTTGGCGCCTTCTTTCATCAACGGGAGTGCCTCTTGCCATCCCTTGATCACCCCGCTGAGAGGCAGGGTAGCGGGTTTGTTTCGCTTGTACGAGCTATCGAACTCATTGCCGTCAAGCAATGCGCCGCGGTAATGAACGACGACGGTATCCGTGCTCTGCGGTTGCTTGCCGTCTCCGGCAGTGATGATGCGATACTGGAGACCACTCGCAGTCTGCTTAACCCCTTCCTTGGTTTTGTTGTCAGCCAGAAATTTACTTCCTGCCTGGATATTCTTATCAGCCAGTTCGGTGCGTTTTTTGTTGATGGCTGCGCGGTAATTCTGCACCGCCTGCTGGCGGTCCGCCGCTGGCAACTTCGGTTCACTGTGCGTCAGGACATCTTCAATCGCCTGTGTCAGCGCCTTCACATCGATGTCCATATCATCGCTTTTTAGGTTGTGTATCAGATTTGTTCCAACCTGATAACCTATAGCATAACCAAGTTTTTCCGCGTCGGTCGTATATGCGGGTTCTGCACCCCACGCGGCTTGCAGTGATAGCACACTGCCAATCATCAACACCATAAATTTCATGTTGTCTCCTATGTGTAACAATAGATGGCGACGTGCCTCCACAAACATCCTCACTCCGGCTCGCTGGTTGAGTCTCACTGCGACAACGCGATTTTGAACACCAACGACGATATCGCATAGTTAGGCTGCCGCTTCCAGCCGCAAGCTGATGCGGATCTTTGCCGTGAGCAGATCATACCCACTTAGTCGTGCGCTGACTTTTTGACAGGTGAGATCCGGACAAACCGTCGCCCACAATAGTAGCAGTCGACGTAATCCTTGTCGTCAAAGTTCAGGTAAATGACTGGATGGCCCATGGCTCCATCGCCGCCATCGCAGGCAACCGTGTCGACGCTCGGGTCTATTTCCACGATTTCTGGTGGTTCCATCATTCCCTCCGAAATGTTCATATCAAGCTCCCGTATATCAACGATTATTCTGTTTTGCGGCCATCGGCATGGGTCCGGCCAAGAGTTGTGGGTCCAAACGGCGTTCAAACCAGTTCATTCCCCAGTGTAAATGTGGCCCGGTAGCCCGTCCGGTAGCACCGACTTTGGCAATGATTTCTCCGCGCACAACCCGTTGGCGTTCCTGAACGTGGACCTCGCTCAGATGACTAAACACCGAGGACAGACCGTGTCCATGATCTATGATGATCGTACCTCCCGTAAAGTGCATGTCACGATGAACCAGGCTGACAACGCCGGATGCGGGCGCCGCCACCGGGGTCCCCGCGCGTGCCGCCACGTCGACCCCATAGTGGGGGCGTTTGGGCTTACCGTTCAACACTCTCTGACTTCCGTAGACGCCGGAAATCTGCCCTACTACCGGCCACGTAAAACCAAGCAGAAAATCCGTATGCGCGCTATCCCGGCGCCGGGCTGTCTTAATGAGCACTGCTTCCTGCCGAATACGCACGAGGTCCTTGGCGGTAGGTTCCACCTTGCGCGGGGGCAGTCCATCGATGCGTTGCATGTCGTATTCGCGTTGTGCCACGTTCAATTGTCGCTGTTCGCGCGCCCCGCCCGGATAGCGAATGTCCAACTTGGTGAGGGGTGATTCATTACGACCGAATCCAATCACAAACTCTCCGCGTTGGGAAACTCTGAGTTGTCTACCCTCATACCAGACTTGCGCACCTGGGGAAATGCGGCCATGCACCAATCCTCCCTGCGTGGCTTCGCCGCTGATGATCAACTCCCCGCCTACGGCGTCTCCCACCAACGCCCACAGGCCGAGCACCACAACCGCCAGGCGGGCACACATTCGAAAATCGTGTTCAAGCACTTTGCGCGACCACCCCACCTGCATTGACCCCGCGGGCCTGGCTGGGGGGACGATTCATCGCAACGAAACGCTCGATGGCTTCGTCCCAACCAACAATATCCTGCTGCTTGACACCAAATTGCCGCACCGCCACGGTGCGTTGCTCGGCCTCGCGCCGACCGACTACGGCTATTATCGGAATCTTTTGTACGCTGTGCTCGCGTACTTTGTAGGATATCTTCTCATTACGCAGGTCGACCTCGGTGCGAATCCGTGCTTCCCGCAATGCCTGAACGAACTCCACCGCATAATCATCCGCATCTGAAACCACTGTCGCCACTACCACCTGCAGCGGTGTCAGCCAGAATGGAAGCGCCCCTGCATAGTGTTCTAACAAGATACCGATGAACCGCTCCAGCGATCCAAACAGCGCGCGATGTAACATCACCGGCGTGTGTTTTTGTCCATCTTCGCCCACATACTTGGCCCCTAAACGTGCGGGTAGATTGAGATCTACTTGTAACGTTCCACACTGCCAGTCACGACCAATAGCATCACGCAGGACAAACTCCAGTTTAGGTCCGTAAAACGCGCCTTCTCCAGGGTTAAGCGTGTAATCCAATCCGGTCGCCTCCGCCGCCGTCAGCAGTGCGTCTTCCGCGGCGTCCCATATGTTATCCGAACCCACACGTGCATCCGGCCGGTCAGCATACTTTATGTGGATATTGTCAAAACCAAAATCACGGTAGATGTCGAGTACCAATTCGCAGACCCGCTTACTCTCTTCAGTGATCTGTTCTGTGGCGCAAAATATGTGCGCATCGTCCTGAGTGAACGAACGAACTCTCATTAAACCGTGCAATGCACCCGACGGTTCGAAACGGTGCACTTTGCCGAACTCGGCCATACGCAATGGTAATTCACGATAGCTGCGCAGACTATTGTTGAATATCTGCACACAACCGGGACAGTTCATCGGTTTGATCGCCAGCGTACGGTCAACATCGGTGTCGGTGGTGAACATGTTTTCCCCGAAAGTCTCCCAATGACCGGATGCCTCCCATAAACTGCGATGCATGAGATCCGGCGTGTTGACTTCCACGTAACCCGCTCGTTGTTGCCTGGCCCGCATATAGTCCGTGAGGGTCTGAAACAAAGTCCAACCCTTTGGGTGCCAAAACACCGCGCCGGGGGCCTCTTCCTGAAAATGAAACAGATCCATTTGCTTACCCAACTTGCGATGATCACGGCGCTCCGCTTCGTCCAAGCGTAACAAGTAATCCTTGAGTTGTTTATCACTGGCCCAGCAGGTGCCGTAGATACGCTGCAGCATCGGATTACGGGAATCGCCTCGCCAATAGGCGCCGGCGACCTTGGTGAGCCGGAATGCCTTACCCAAGCGGCCGGTAGACGGCAGATGCGGACCCCGGCACAAGTCGAGAAACTTGCCTTGCCGATAAACCGTAATCTCTTGTTCAGGGTCAATGTCGGCGATGATCTGCGCTTTGTATTCCTCACCTTGATCACGGAAATAGTCTATCGCATGGTCGCGATCCCACACCTCGCGGGTGATGGCCTCATCGCGGTCGACAATCTCCCCCATGCGCTGCTCGATATCCTTGAGATCTTCCGGCGTAAACGGCGCGTCGCGGGAAAAATCGTAGTAAAAACCGTTCTCTATAGCAGGTCCGATGGTGACCTGGGTGTCCGGATACAGCTCTTTGACCGCTTCAGCCATAACGTGAGCGGCATCATGGCGGAGCAACTCGAGGGCCTCGGGCGAGTCGCGGGAGATGATTTCCACCGACGCGTGGGCTTCGATGGGGCGGGTGAGGTCCCATAATTGACCGTTCACCCGCACCGCCACGGCATTGCGGGACAACGTCTTGCTGACTTGATCCGCGATCTGCATTCCGGTGGGCGGATGATCGAAAACTCGCTGCGAGCCATCGGGAAACGTGATTTCTACCGACATGGATATCTTCCTGAATCGCTACACGAGACGGCGCCCCCGGAATTAGCATAGCCAAGGGGGCTCATCTCAATTGAACAACTTATGTTATAAGGGATTTATGCATCATAATAATTGCTGAGTCAAAGACTTAATATTTACGGTTAATTGTATTCGAAAGCGCCAACATGTCGAAAAAATTGATTACAAATGTCCGAGCCGTCAATGAAGGTCGCATCTTTGATGCTGATGTGCTGATCGAAGATGGCCGCATCACGCGCGTGGATAGTGAAGTCGTGCCCGACGGCAGCACTGAAATCCTCGATGCCACTGGATTGTATTTGATCCCCGGCATGATTGACGACCAGGTACATTTTCGCGAGCCCGGCCTGACCCATAAGGCAGATATCGCCAGTGAGTCCGCCGCTGCTATAGCCGGCGGCGTCACCAGTTATATGGACATGCCCAACGTAATGCCACCCACTACGACCCGCACTTTACTCGCCGATAAATATGCGCTGGCGGCGCGAACCTCCCGGGCCAATTATTCTTTTTATTTGGGCGCCAGCAATGACAATATTGATCAGATACGCGCTCTGAACGTCCATGAGGCCTGTGGTGTCAAGGTGTTCATGGGCTCATCAACCGGCAACTTGCTGGTTAACAATCCCGATACTTTGGAAAAAATCTTTGCCGACTCCCCGGTGCCGGTGGTCACCCATTGTGAAGATACACCGACCATCCTTGCCAATGAGAAAACGTTTCGCGCCAAATATGGTGCGAATGTACCGATTGCATTTCATCCACACATTCGTTCCGAGCAAGCATGCTTCAAATCATCATCGCTAGCGGTCGAGCTTGCCCAGCAACACCAAACCCGGCTCCATATCTTGCACCTATCCACCGCACAGGAAATGAAGCTGTTTAGTCCGGCTGCGACGACTGATAAACGCATTACCGCGGAGGTATGTGTGCATTATCTGTTTTATGATCAAAACGACTATCGCGACAAGGGCACACTGATAAAGTGTAACCCGGCAATCAAAACGTCGCGGGACCGCGATGCCCTTGTCGCTGCGGTAAACGAAGGTCGCATCGACGTCATCGCCACCGACCATGCGCCACACACCTGGGACGAAAAAAACCGCACCTATTTCAAAGCCCCATCCGGCCTACCCCTGGTACAACATGCCCTGTTAATACTTTTGGAGCTGTATCACTGGAACCGTCTCAGCCTGGAAACCATCGTGCAAAAAGCATGTCATGCTCCCGCGCAGGTGTTCGGCGTCAAGGAGCGGGGATACATTCGCGAAGGGTATTGGGCGGATCTGGTTCTCATTGATTTAAATGGCGGCTACACCGTAAACGAGGAGAACATTCTTTATAAATGCGGTTGGTCTCCGTTCAACGGACACACCTTTCATGCCAAGGTATGGGCAACTTTCGTCAACGGCGAAATGGTTTATCGCGATGGAGTATTATTGCATGCCTTGCGCGGCAAACGATTGGAGTTCGACCGCGACTGACGAGCCGAATGCCGGGATGACCGGTATATCGCAATAAGGATCTCCGATAACGGCACAGGGATCGCGCGCCTGGACGTGGCGCTGGTGGGGAAACCGCAGTTTGGTAACGTAATGGGAGTTCTCACCGTGTTGGATGTCGGTAGCTGTGTTTAGACACGGTAAGATCCCTCTGCGCTACGCGCCTCGGGATGACAAACAAGAACAGCGCCTCGGGATGACAAACAAGAACAGTGCCTCGGGATGACCACATTACTTTGTCATTCCGAACGCAGTGAGGAATCTCACTGTGTTGGTGGTTCAGAGATTTCAGGCGCCCAGCATCATACAAGCGTAGCGAAGAATCTCACCGTGGTGGATTGCGCCGGCGAGTTCAACGCTACGTTACTTTTCTCAAGCAGGAACACGGCAACGATGGTTCCTTGATGTTCTTTGCGCGCTAGCGGTTTTTCCAACAATTCGCATTATCCGTGCCTTGTTTATTTTTTGCTCCCTTTTCGCCGGACGCATCAAGGGTGAAGGTCCAGCAATCAGCGTCTTTCCGCTGCGCCGCACCGGCCTTCGGTGTGGCACTAACGACAAAGTTCGTGTTATTGCCGGTGGGTATGGTTAGCGTGTAATAACCTTCAGGGCTTTCCGCAACGCCACTATTCCAGCCGAGGTCTCCAAAGTCGGTCGTATACGAAAGCGAAGCTGAATAAAACTGTTCCTGCTTGCCGCTCAAATTCAACAATGCCTCCATGGCGTCCGACCGGCGCGCACGTTGGGTAAACTTGCTGTATTCCGGGATCGCGAACACCGCGAAGATTGACAATATGACCACCACGATCATCATCTCAATCAACGTCACACCTGACGCGTGACGCGGCACATTCGCCGTTTGCGGTTGCAACCTAATCATGCCGTATGCTGTCACCTATTCCACCGCGTTGTGCTGATACCAGAAGGTACGGACAAACGGATTTTTCACGTCCGGAGGTACGAATTCGTTACCGATTACAATGGTGCCGGTTGTCACGCCGGTGAGATCCGGGAACACGGTCACCGGTTGCGGGGGTATCCCCGACCGACCCAAGGTGCGCGAGCGGTCGGTCTTGGTCAGGGCGTTCAAACCACCGATACCGTCCAAGTCGATTGCCGGACGGCCGTCCTGCACCCTGACCTCGTAGAATTTTCCGGTGCCGAGCGCCGGGGAACATACCTGACCCTCGGTGGTCTGGCCCGCCTCGGCCGGTGTATAGGTGGTGAATATGAGCACACCATTGAGCGTGAGTGAGCCGCTCACTGCTTTCTCGCCGTCTCCCTCCAGGGTGACATACCAACCCTTGGCGAGATGGCCTTCCTGGTTCGATGACAAGCCGTCGAAGTGGGACTGAGTCACCACGTCGGTCACATCCAACAGGTCGTCTTCATACAACTTCGTGTATGTGATATCGCCATCCGCATCGGTGGGTGGGCCGTCAACACTGGTATCCTTGATCAAGTAGTATCGCTCCGTGACCGTGGTGTTGAGTGGGTGGGCGCGGAAACCCGACCCAACCGCCAGCGCCAAATACGGTTGATCATCCACCGGCTCTGCCACAGAGACATCGATGGGATCGTAGAAGCGGCGATTATCAGCAGCCCCCGGCGCGGCGCTGCCTTGGTTGCTTTTTTGCACATCGGCAATGACGCCGCCTGTCACGCGGTCGGCCAGCGTCCCGGTGGTTGAATTATCGATGTCGAAACGCCAGATTTGCCCGCCAAGATCGGCCACGAACAGCATATCGATCAGGGTATCGCCGTTGTGGTCGATAGCGGTGACGTCCGCCGCGATGCTGTGATACATATCACTGAGATCCAGATTGGGCACCGGTCCACCGGTCTCCTGTCGGCCCGCCCACCACAGCAGGTTGCCGTTTTCGGCATCGACGATGTACACCGCATTTCCCAGCGTTATCGAGTTGGAGCGCGACGTGTCCGCTGAGTCGTGACCGGTGTCGTAACCCCCGGCGAAGATCACCACGTCTTTGATTTGGGTACCGACCAGCATCTTGCGATGCTTCGGCTTGGACCAAGATTGACCAAGACGGGTAAATGGGTCGGTGCCAGTCGCGTCGTCACCGTCGATCAGCCACAAGAACTCGGGATGGGCGCGGTCGGTCACATCCACCGCGTGCACAGCACGGCCGCCGCGGCGTTCCGAGAAATAGATGTACACATGGTCTCCAGTGTCGATACTGCCATCGGTGTTGACAATATTGTCATCACCATTGGCGTCGTTGATCCAAGTTTCCAGCGCACCATCGATATTGTAGTGGAGTGTGGGTGACGAACTATTGTCAAAGATCGTCCGCAAATCATTCAAATGGTTTGCCGGCACATATGCGAACGACTCCAGCGCATCGGCATTACCGGTTGGGTCGTTGGTCGTTACCGCATGCAGGTAGCCGTCGTTCGTCACCACGAACAGCGTATTGTCCTGAACGCCGGTGCTGGGATTGGCACCGTAGGTCACGATAACCGGTTTCGAGTGCAGGATACCGCCCATGCGCGGACGACCGTCCGTGACATCCGCATCCTCATCTGCGTCCTTGAGATCGACGCCGCGGCTCCAGCGGATCAGATCCTGGAAGTCCGCGTCGCTCATAGCAGCGGCATTGAACATCGTCTTGGTCAATGCACCGGTCGGATTGGCGGTGGTATTTGCGTTGTCCTCATGCATTTGATTGACCGCGTTGGACAAGTCGGCCACCGTCCCCGTGTAGGTATAGACGTTACGGGTGTTGGCCACGTGCTGCCCGAGGACAAGGTCATACAGACGGCTGGCTATGCCGCCAAGCTCTACCTCCTGGCCGTCGGGCGCATCGAACGCAGGCGTATACACGCTTTCAGACGTGTCTTTGAACAAGCCGGTACTGTCATCCACGGCCGAATTACCATTGGCGTCCACAATGTCGAGATCGGGCTCACCGTTACCGTCCGCATCGATGGGGTTGCCATTGGCGTCGGTCTTTAAGCCGAGAGCAAAACGTTTGACGTTTCCGTCCCAGTGCGCACGAGCGCCCGGCTTGAACACGGTAAAATACAGTTCGTTGTTGTGGGTCAATCGGTTGAACGCATTGACCGACACCGCGGCCGAGGTAAACGTGCTGTTGACCGCCAGAATTTCGGTAATAATCTCGGTCAACACCGCGGACAGTTCGGTCGTGTCGGTGACGAAGTAAGAGTTGCCACCGCCCTTCGCGGCGGCCGCATCCAGCAGCGTGTCGTCGACGGCGAAGCCGATGGTATGGGTGGTGACCTTCTGCTCGCCCTGGATATCGTTGCCCAGCGACGCGGTCGCGTTGTCGGTGGTGTACATGAATTCGGCGAGCTCATCCAAGCAGCTGTCGACCGGGTTCGTATTGTTGCCGTGACCGCAGGTTTTGTCGGTCATCACCGAAGAGGTCGCCAGTAACGAGTTGATTGCGGTGTCGTCATCGCGATCATGGGTAGGCAAACCGTCGGTCAACAACACCGTGTAGTTCTTGACGCAGGACAACTCAATGGGACTGACATAGTCCTGGCCATTTGTGGTCAACGTATCCGCATGGCTTTGGATAGTGTTGTAGGAATCCACGCCGTGGAGGGCGGCTTGACCGCGCCAGTAGAGCAGGGATTCGTAATAGGTCTGCGCCAGCGGGGTCCAGCTCGTAGCGGTAAACGTGTCGACCACCGCCTTGGCGGCGGTGCGCGTGCCGGTCGCGTCGATATCGGTCATCGGATACACCACCGCACCGCCCGGGGTGCCGCTGCCACCACCCGGCAGCGTGCCATTGGTATCAAATCGCATCAGCGCCAGGTTGATGCCGCTCACCGAATCGATCAGGTCCTTGGTGACGTTTTTCACGATGTCCATGCGCGTCCCCAACTGGGTCACTTGATGGTTGTGATACCAGTTGAGGTAATTTGCACTGTACAAGGTATACACGTCGCCTATGTCATTCCAGCTTTCCGCGTCGCCCACGTTGCTGGTCCAGGGCCCGTCGTTGTCTTCGCCGATATACGTCGCGCCGCTGGCCGCGGTTTGCCCATGCACTCCCTGGTCGGCCTTGCATTCCACATGCGTCGGGTTATGCTCATCGTCGTCGAGTTCATCCCACTCATCTTCGTCCCAAAGTGCGACGCGGTCGGTGTAATAGCCGGGTGTGGCATTCAGCGCTGAGACCGCCGCCGCACAACGCGATTGGCTGGTATAGAACCACTCATCGTCATCGCATTCCGGCGTGTCGCCCTCGTCGTCCCAGTAGATGCGGGATGCGTCACACGAGCCGGCATAGGTCACGTTCGGGTCATAGGACTCGGTCAGGGTGACTTGCGTGCTCATGCTGCCCGAGGTATCGAGGATGAACAGCACATTCGGCTTGGCGGACGTCTGGTTGCCAGCCAAGCCGACGAATATTTCGGTGTCATCCGCCAGGATCGGTGCCGCTGCGACAGCACCCAGGACGATCCCCAACGTGATTTGTTTCACCTTAAAAAGTGTTCGACTGTCTACTTGGTTCATGGTAACTCCCAATCTCTCTGCCGGTGCCGCGCCCGTAAATAATTCCGATGGAGTCCACACGGCCTTTCACAAAACATATCAGTCCTCGATCACCGCAATTCGGTTGAGTACCGAACTTTTCTTTTGATAGAAAACCATCACAAACTTGTCGTGTAGGCTGCCCAAAGACGAAATGGCAACCGGCTCGTTGTTTACAAACGCCCGGCTTTTTGGGGTAACTTTCAAATGCAGCGAGGGACATTGTTCACACGGGTAAACGATCGCGGAACCCACGCCTCGGTTGCTGACGTATAGCCGCACACTAGCCCCTTCGATGCTTTCCTCATGTTGGACCACAACGGGTTCTGCGTAGCCGGCAATGCTCAGGCTTAGCAGCAGGGACATGGCGAGGCCGGTGATCAAGTATTTTGAGTGTTTTGTCGTCATCGTGTTGCGTGTCCTCAGATTGAATTGCCCTACGACCCCTTGGGCCCCAATTTGGCAATACCTTGATAATGTTCGGCGCGCGAAGACCCGTGCCGGCCGATGCTACGCGCCAAAAAGTTGTAATTCGTCAATTGCGAATTGTTATCCAGGCTGTAGCCCGCAGGGGGAGTTTCACTGCGGGTCACATACCACACAGCGATGTCCAGCGTTGTTTTATTGGCGGGGGTCTCGGTCAGGCCGGATAGGCAGGCGGAGTCGGTTACTTCACACACCTTGCCGTCGATGATCTTGTAGTCGAGTGTCACCGGACTGCTCTTCGTGCTCTCCACGGTCAGCAGGCCGTTGTTGCCGGCGACGTCCTCGAGCACCACGGTGATACCGGTCTCCGCGCCCTGAAAGGTGGTCGCCAACCGTTCACTGCCACCCGCCATGCGTTCCTGCAGCGACGAGGTGCGTATCGCCGAGATACCCAGCATCACCAGCATGACGAGCATCACCATGGTTACCGCTAATGCTGCACCGTGCTGACGGCTTGGAGGCGACACGGGATTGGGTGTTTTCTTACTACTCATACCCGGTTCCTCACCATGATGGTGGCGGTGTAAACCTGGCGACGTACGCGCAGGTCGTCAGGATCCACGGTCACGTCCAGCAACTGATAGGTTTTGCTGTCGGCATCGCTATTGGTGCCGTATTCATCCACGGTGCGCAGCAGCAACGCCACACGCACGCTGACCACGCGATCCCAATTGCCAACCGTTGCTGCACTCTTGTAGCTATCGGCATCGTTATCGCCATCGTCGTCTTCGCCATACAGAAGCTGCATGTTCTCCACGCCTTCGACCAACTCTTCTTCATCGATAATTCCGTTGACGTCAACGGTACGGCGGAACAACGCACGGACGTTATTCCCGCCCGTCTTGATGAAGTAGCGCACACCGCGATATCCACGAATCTCGGCCCCGGGTTCGTATACACCATTCAGGGCGGCGGACACGTTCGCTGGTCCCGAACCTTGCGACGCATCGCTGTGTTGCAGCACGTTGCCGGTAGTGGGGTCGGCGGTGACCCGAAACACATCGACCGAGTCGCAGCTGGCTGCGACCACGATGTTGCCCTGTTGGAATAGATAGTCATTCGCGGATTGAGTAGCGTTCAAGCTATCGTTTGGTGTGCCCATCGCCGCCTCCACTGCAGCCACCTGTGAAGGGTTCGCATAGCGCACGGTGATCGCGTCGGTGCCATTAGCGATGTCACTCACGATAGCGGTGTTACCGGAGGGCTGCCATGCGCTGCCAGTGCTATCGAATCCTTCGACGTCCGCGCTAGGATCGTATAGATCGCCGCTAGCGACATTCAGTCGACTGGCGGCCTTTCCTTCGTAGCAACCGAAGTACCCCGCCATACGCAATTCGCGGACCAGAAACTCCATTGCTATTCTGCCGTTTTCCTGCAACCGTGACATGTCGTTCAAAACCGAATAATTCTGCGAGCCGCTTACCATCGTAAATATCACACCACCGAGCAGGAACATCGAAATGGTAAGGCCGACGAGTAGCTCGACCATGCTAAATCCCATCTGCCGGTGGCTTTGCGCATAGCGGCTCATATTCTTGCCACCCAAGTCTTTGCCTGTAGACAAGTGGCCGGATTGGGGCTGGGATTATC
>CALZGZ010000099.1 GCA_945787105.1 uncultured Gammaproteobacteria bacterium | reverse complement strand
GAATCGGGCTATCTATGGACTCAGGAAACAAACGGTGGAGCCGGTATTTGGGGTGATGAAACACGCCATGGGGTTCAGACATTTTCTGCTGCGAGGAAAAGACAAAGTCGCGGGTGAGTGGCAGCTACTGGCATTGGCTTACAACTGTAAGCGATTACATAACATGGTACTGGGTTGAAGGACCCCTGCGGCGGCATATCACGCGCCTCAGGGTCGCTTATGCAAGCCCATCGAGCACCAGATAGAGCTTGTTGTCTCGTATTGAGCACAATGGCTTGATAAAACATTAAAACGGTCGACGATCAGAGGAAGCCGTCAATGAATACAATTTTTCGCCCAAGTCCGACAGACTGCTAGCCTCCATAATGCACCAAGGATCCCGGAAGCTGGCGAAGAGATCGGGCGACTGGTTTTCCCTGCTGTTCCCCTGCTGTGCGGGGACAAGGCGGGGACAGGCGCCGCGCTGGAGCGCAATGCATAGCCGCAGCTATGGGTTGAGTGAAGCGCAAGTCCAGGCGTTCGCGACCGAGCCCGGGCCGGGGTAGGCGTAACTCCGAATACAAAACGTCGCACCGAACATTTATCGAATTCATTGTCGCAAACAAACTGTTAGCTCCTCTTTTCGCGGACTGGGTGCAATATGCGGGCTAGCTGCAACGAAGTCGCCGACAGACGAAATGTCAGCAGGTCTGGATTATGAGTCGGGTGCGTTATATCAGCGGATTATTTGATCTCACGCATAGAATTTTGGAATGGTGCGATAGACACTTGCCCAAAGGTTGGAGAGCAAAAACTCGTGTTCAAGCTCAACAAAGATAGGGACGCGTACGTATGGGAATCATCGACATATTCGAGAATTTTGCGGAAGATTTCGAGGCCACTGTGCAAGATGACAATTGGTCCAGGCTTGAGAAGTACTTCGCGGAGGACGCCACGTATTTAACCGTTGGCGGACCAGATCCGAAATGTAACGGGCGCGCCGCGATTCTTGCCTATTTGCACGAAGATGTTGCAAATGTTGATCGGCGGTTCGACACAAGGACCCTCGTAGCGCTCACACCACCCATCGCTGATGGAAATCGGTTATCTCGGCGTTGGCGTTGTACCTATACGCTTACGGGATCGCCGGATCTTGTGGTGGAAGGCGAAGCAAGATATCTGTTCGAAGATGATCTCATTAAAGAAATAGAAGAAGAACCCACCGCTTCGTCAACACAAAAAGTGAACGAGTGGATACAGAAATATGCAGATAGACTGCACGCCTGACACGCCTATGGACAGCGACCGCTGTCGGCAGCGCGTCATTTCCATCCTTAGGCACTTGAATAGCAGAGGCTGAGAGGCATGTCGCGCGTAATATATTTTGATCTGAGCGCAGACGAGCCAGAGTGAGCGGCGGAGTTCTATCGAAGTGTATTTAATTGGAAAGTTAATTATTGGAAGGGCCCAGAAGGCACTTGGCTAATACAAACAGGAGGCGAACAAAATCCGGGTGTAACGAGAGGCGTTGCCGTCCCACTAACAAGTGGTGCCAGCAATTCACGTCATTCCGAGCCACGCGAGGAATCTCACCGTGCTGGATGGCGGCGACCACGTGTGACAGGGTGAGATCCCTTACTGCGACTCCGCGCAGCACAAGCCGCGCTGCGCTTGTCGGGATGACAACAATACAGCCCTGTCCCGAGCATAGTCGAAGGCCCTTTCTTGAGCACAGTCGAAAGACTCAGAAGGAAAGAATCAATGGGTCAGACTGCTTGGTTTTAAGGTGATGAATATGCTTCGGGAATATCGTCACGAGATTGATTTCATGTCTCTACATATTGTCGCATCAGCCACGCCCTTATAGATCTAGGATTTTGGACGGTAGCCCTTCCACTTAGTGGGACAGCAGTGAGTCTGACGCTTTTATCGCACCAATAATCAACCATCGCGCTTTATCCTAATCCTCTTTTATCGCCTGTAATTGGTAACCATCGGTTTTTGTTCGCCATCGCGACAATGAGCAATGTTTTATACTCGCGTCGACTTGGCGGCACTCTAGTTTATTGAGTAGCGCGCTACTCAGAGATAGAGCGTTGTTTGAATTTGTAAGAGATACGATCCATGCCAGTCGGCAAGGTTCGACCGATGCCGGTGATCAAAAATGGTGTTGAGAAAGGGTGAATATTTCAGCGGTTGTATTTGGTACTAATACCCAGTGTATACGGGTCAGTTTGATGACTTTGCCTGCCAATGGCTAAGAGGACCAAGGCTCCCGTTAAACGTTTGAGTATTTCTATTTCGCGGCCGAGAGCTGGGCTAGAGAGCACTCATTCGAGATTAACCGCCACAAGTGGGAGTTTGCGCCCGACTATCACGACGCGTGCGGTACTCTCTTAATCTCAGGAAGGCCGCGAAGCCGAATAAGGTGTACATTTGATCGGGCGGAATTTACCGGGTGCCATCTCAGGCTAATCGGCGGGTATCGACCCTGACCCGGACCTCCAAGGTGCAAATACTTCAACGTCTGCTCTGGGTGAGGGCGGGTTTTCAAGATCGACATCAAAACCTGCGAACAGTGCGGCGCCGCCGTCAAGGTGATCGCCTGCATCGAAGACCCGACCATCGTGAAACGGATTCTGGATCATCTGCAAAACCGCAGCGAATCGCCACAACCCGCGCCTCATCCGGTCCACGTACCGCCGCCACACCCCGAACTGGATCGACTTTGATTACTATTCAACCGCAAGGACGCGATGTTGAATGAGTCATCGAGCGACCAACCTCGTGCCCATTGATGACGAATCCCTAACCAACACGCTCTCACTCCCGCAAATAGTCAGTTGCCGCGAGCTGCGCATCTGAATCCTACTCGCGATGACGCTGTCATCTCGGCAAGCGCCCTGCCCGTGAGCACATTGGCGGTGAACGGCATAGCGGTTATCCTTCTTATCCATGAGTGGCAGAAAATCCTCAACCGCTACCTGGGCAGGCGTTAAGCGGGTGAGGTTTTTTCCTGGTAAATGTGGACATCACGCTGCGGGAAGGGTATGGAAACACCTTCGGTATCGAAGCGGCGTTTCACTGCGCGTGTAATATCCCAGTAAACATTCCAGTAATCTTCCGGCTTGACCCAGGGACGGCAAACGAAGTTTACCGATGAGTCACCGAGCTCGTGCAGTTTCACGATGGCTGGCGGCTCTTTCAGCACCAACTCGTGCCCATTGACGATGTCTTCGAGGATCTTCTGCGCCTTGTCGATATCGTCGTCGTAACCGATACCGAAGATCAGGTCCACGCGACGCTGCGTGATGCCTGTGACATTGGTAATGACGTCACCCCAGACGGAATTATTGGGAACGATGACCAGCTGGTTATCCGGTGTTCTTAACTGTGTGGACAGCAGATTCATTGACTCGACTTTGCCAAGTATCCCTGCGACTTTGATTGTATCGGCAGTATCGAATGGCCGATAGATCAGCATGAGAATACCGCTGGCAAAGTTACTCAGCGAATTCTGCAAGGCAAAGGCAATCACAAAGCCGGCGGCACCGATGACAGCGAGTACCGGCCCGACATTGATCTCCAGGGCCGAAAGTCCGACAAAGAAGCCTATGAACAGAACCAGTCGGCGGACACTCAGCACCATGAATTCACTTAACAGTAACGAGAAGTTCTTCGACCTGGACGCTGCCTTTTGTGCGGCTTTGCCGGCAACAATCGACAGCAGATAAAACACAATGACAATGACAATAAACTGGATGATGTTGACGGCCCAGCGAAAACCACCCTCGGGTGACAGTAGCCAGCCGGTAATAGTTGTCCATGTCGCGTTGGCGTCGGTTACATCAACCTTGATGCCGGATACGGCTCTGATATAGCTTACGTATTCTCCGGTATCGCCGCCTTTGACATTCCATTGATCGAGTACGACATTGAAACGATCGATGAGTGCTGTTCTCTCCGACATCAAATTCGTGACATGTTTGACCAGTGCGGTTTTGATCTCTGCCGTGTCTTGTCTTGTCGGTTCCGAACCAGGGCCCGCCTGGCCTTGTTCCCTTGCCTTGCTTTCTATCGCCTTGATCGCTTCCTGTATTGCGGCATGCTGAGCCGACGCCTGTTCGGCTTGTTTGCCCGCCTGTTGTTCCTGCTTCTTATAGATCGCCGCCACTTCAGCGTTGCTGATTTCGGTGACTTTTTCCTTCAACAATAAAAGCCATGCCTCTGCTTCCGCTTGCAGCTCACATTTTGTCAGGGGTTTGACACGATGAGACAGCACCTCGAGCGGTATTCTTACGTCTGCCGCGGTGACGGCGTTGATGTCGGAGGGGCAGTCTTTGGCGAAAGTTGCATTCGAGAACGTGGATAAGGCGATTGCCGACCACAGCAGCCAGTTACAGGTAACAAAAAGCTTCATTTAATCCATTCTCCAGGGGACGCTCGACGTATGAAGGGTTGAGACCGATATCGCGGGCATTATGTCACAAACGTAAAAGAGGTATTCGTTTGTCTGGTCCCACGAATGCCGGCGTCTGTTATCTATCACGGATTTGGGCACGGGTGCTGGCCGGCATCGTTGTCAATTTCCAGCGCAACCACCAGATCGAAGCGGCTATTCGCGCTGCGGAAGATGAAGGTGATTTTTCCGTGTTTCACGAACTGCATGCCGTGCTGCAAAATCCGGATGTACCTGATGAAGAAATCCAACTGATTGCTTGCGGATTGAATAGAATGAAAAGGGGCGGCGACAGACGATAAAGCTGTTTATTCTCAGTTGTCACCACCCCCTTTTCTGACCGTTTTTTCTGATCTATAAATCAACGGGGTAGGTTGCCCGCGCCCATCTGGGGCCGGCCTTGCGCTATCATCCAGGTTCGTATTTGTGATTTGACTCGATCCGGTGAATCTACCTGCTGAATTACTTACCCCGGGGCTGGTTGCGCTCGGGCATGCGTTGTTTCTCCTGGTGTTGATATGGGCGGCATTCAAAGCGCCGTGGTGGCATCTGGCGAAAAACGAGGACACGCATGTATTGCTGGGGACCTGCGTGGCGCTGCTTTTGATATGGGCGATGAAGGCGGGCGTCGCGCCGGGACTTGATCTTCACTTGTTGGGGGTGACCCTAGCGACACTGATGTTCGGTTGGCGGTTCGCAGTGCTAGCCGTCGGCGTGGTGTTGTTGGGTACCACGCTCTACGGAAATGGAAGTTGGCGGTCGTTTGGATGGAATGGTTTGTTGCTTATTTGTCTACCCGTGCTGGTGAGTTGGCTTGTTTTGCGGTTTAGTGAGCGACGTTTAACGAGCAATTTTTTCATTTACATCTTTGTGGTGGCATTTTTCGGTGCCGCGCTGGCGATGGCCAGCGTCGGCGTGGTGAGTATCGTGCTGTTATGGGCAGTGGGCGCGTATCCATGGCATCGATTGATGGAAGACTACGGGATCTACTATATGTTGTTGGTGTTTCCCGAGGCATTTCTGACCGGCGCCATGATGACGATCTTCGTCGTCTACCGGCCGGCATGGGTCGCGACGTTCGACGACAATCGGTATCTCACTGATCGATAACCGCGAGATACGCACGATGCCGGCCGCTGATTCGCAAACAGAACGCAGTCATATTTCGATCTCTGTCCAGCCACTAGAAGTGCGAGAAGAACAAGCTGCCAATAGAGGATCGGGTGGGTGGATGACTGGTCTTAGGTGTCATCGATTTGCCGGTGATATCGAGATGTACGGTTCGTGTTAGTCAGCTTTGAATAACCACATGTATCTCCGACATTTTTTCGATGCTGATTGTTAATCCTCCGTTGCGATCGAAGAGATCTGTCGTTGACGATATCTTTACCGCTAAACCGACCATCGTTTCTATATGACGCAAGCCCTAGACTCACCGTATTTCGACACGATGCCACTCGACGACGAGTGGTGGAGCAATCCCTATGCGAAGTGGTTACTGACGCAAGCGTGGCAGTATCCGAACGTCGTTGATGTCATTGAGCAATTAGCCCACAAGCTGTTGCATGCGGAGATACCGCTGTTTCGTATGCGGATCACGGTCAGGACCCTGCACCCGATGGTGACTGCCATGGACTACACCTGGGAGAAAGATTCCCAGGAAATTGTGGTCGCCGAGGTTCCCCACGCCGTGATCCAGTCCGAGCAGTACCTGAACAGTCCGTTCAGGCCTATTTTTGAGGGCGCCGGGGGTATACGCCGCCGTCTGGATTTGCCGAATCCAAAACTCGATTTTGCGATACTCGAAGAGCTGCGCGATCGCGGCGCCACCGACTATGTCGCGATGCCGTTTGTGTTCAGCGATGGCCAGATCAATGCCGTGACGCTGGCGTCCGATCGGGCGGGGGGCTTTGACAGCGGCGAATTGTCGCAGATCTATGGCATGCTACCAGCCCTGGCGCGGCTGTTCGAACTTCACTCTTATCGACGCATTGGGCGCACGTTGCTCGATACCTACCTGGGGCGCCACACCGGCGGGCGGGTTCTGGACGGATCCATCAAGCGCGGGGACAGCGAGGATATCTACGCGGTGATTTGGTTCTGTGATTTACGCGACTCAACATCACTGGCCGGCTCCATGAGCAGGAGCGAGTTCCTTAGCATACTCAATGATTTTTTTGACTGCATCGCAGGATCCGTACTCAACAACGAGGGGGAGGTGCTGCAGTTTATCGGTGACGCGGTGCTCGCGATCTTCCCGATCAGCAGTGCACACACCGATGCTGCGACGAGCGAATACTTTGGGGATCACCAACGCGCATGCCGATCGGCGCTGCAAGCCGCGCGCGAGGCGGCGGCGCGGATTCGAACCTTGAACGCCGACTATGAGAAAAGCGATCAGCCACGCCTGCGCTATGGGATCGGACTTCATGTGGGTGAGGTAACCTATGGGAATATCGGGGTACCAGAACGACTGCAATTCACGGTCGTTGGCAACGCCACCAACGAAGTGACCCGGATTGAACAAGAGTGTAAGGTGCTCGGCAGATCCATCTTGGCGTCTGCGGAGTTTGCACGGGTGTTGCCCAATGAATGGGTCTCGTTGGGGTTTCGTACCCTGCGCGGTGTTCGCAGCCTCCACGAAATCTTCACACTGCGGGATGAAGACAACAAGCGATCGCCTGAGCACGCGTAGGACGCATTAGCCGGCGTATTGCACCAATGCGGCGAGAAGCGGTGCAGACGTGGCCCGCGGGTAGTCACCTAACGATCTAAGGAAGTCATAGTTCAACCGGGGTATCGGGACTGTTGCCCCATTCCGCCCAGGCGCCGGGATAACCTTTGGCCTTGTCGAATCCCAAATGCCTGAGCATGACATAGCTGTGCGCGGAGCGATGATGGGTTTGGCAATAGGTGATGATCTCTTGATCATCGCGCAGCCCGCGATCGGTAACCAACGTGCGCAGAACATCATCGGGAAGCAGTCGATAGTTGCGGGTCTTATCAATGGTGTCCAGCCAATTGAGATTGACGGCGCCGGGAATATGGCCGCCACGCGCCGCGCGCACGCTGCTGCCGTTGTATTCTTCCGGAGTCCGGGCGTCCAGCAACGCAACCTGCGCATCGCTTAGGTGTTTTACAATATAGTCTCGGGTAGCGACAACCCGGTCGCTGATCGAAGCCGAGTAATTACTCGGGGCTGGCGTGACCGGCTGTTGCGACAGCGGATGTCCTTCGTTGGCCCAGGTGAACAGGCCGCCATTCAACAACGAAGACGCGGGATGACCGAGCGCATCCAGGGTCCAGATGAAACGGCACGCCCTGCCCCCACCCTCCACGTCGTAGGCGACGACGTGCTTGTCCGGTGTCAGCCCGATGGCCGACAACGTCGCCGAGAGCCGTGCCGCATCCGGCAACAATCCCGGCGCTGGCTTGGTGCCAAGCAAGAGATTGGCGTATTCGAGATGCACCGCGCCGGGAACGTGGGCCTCGGTATAGTTGTTTGTCTGACACAGATCGACGATCAGCAAGTCGGGCTTGGCGAGCAGCGGTTCCAGGGCATCGGGCTCAACTAACAACGGCAATGTGTGCATGATGTCTTGACCTTCTGCGGTTACCGTATTGAACGAAGCGGGGCATTGACCTCAAGGCTGGCGCCATTGTCGAGCGTGAGCACTACCGTAACGTTGTCGCCGGACTGCAACGGGATATTCGGCATCATCATCATCAGATGTCGGCCATTGGGCGCCAACACCAGTTTTTCTCCCGCGGGCACCAGAAAGTGTGGTTGTTTGCGCATACGCGCGACATCATCTTCAATCGCGGTGCGGTGCAATTCGATCATACCGAATTGCGGACTCTCCGCGGCGGTTATTTTTATGTCTTTGGGCCCGGGGTTCTCCACCGTCATATAACCCGCCAGCACCACGGCGCCTGGCGGTGCCGCCCGAATCCACGCGTCAGTGACGCGTAACATGCTTGTTTGTGATTGCGCCGCACACGTCGCGAGCGCGACACAGACGAGCGCGAGCAATCTGCGTTTGCAGGTCATTCTAGTTTTCTGATTTTTTTGAAGTCGGCAGCCAAGCGTTGCGCCTCGTGAGGGGCGCCGAACAGTGCCCGCAGCGCGCCGTTTGGACTGAACAGCATTATCGAAGCACTGTGGTCGACAAGATAATCTTGTCCTTGTTTTTGTTCGACACGGATGTGCAACACCCCCAATTGCTTGGTCACCCGGTTGATCTCGTCTTCGCTGCCGGTGACGCCGACAAAGGCCCTGTTGAAGTAGGGCACGTATTTACCGAGTTGCTGGACCGTGTCACGCCGCGGATCGACGGACACAAAGACCACCTGCACGTTGGCATGCGCGTCGCGATCATCGGCCAATATGCGATCCATCTGCGCCAAGGTGTGCAGGGTGGTGGGACAAATGTCCGGGCAATGGGTGTAACCGAAAAACAAGAACGACCATTTTCCTTTGAGTGAGTCCAAGGTAAACGGCTCATCGCGATGGCTGGTCAAGCGGAAATCCATGACGGTCTTGGGGGGGTTGAGGACCGTTGCGGTGATCTCTTCGAGTGACGGCTTGCGCTTGAATACTTGATTGCCCAACCACACCCCGACGCCCAGCGACAACACCACCGGGATAACAAGGAATAATCGGTTGCTGCGGCTTGGCTTCGACTCTGAGGTGGACATGGACGTATTATTTCACAAACGTGCAAATGGTCTTAATTGGATGACAGCCGGCGACAAGACGATTTTTGACAACATCGGTGGGGCAAGCATGCCGGGCCACGGGGTAATGAGCTCGTTTGCCTTGGCCTATGAACCCTTGCCCATCACCGGCCTGGTGCGTCAGGTGCTCGAGGACTTTGTGGTTGAGGAGGTGCTCGGTTTTGTACCGAACGGTGAGGGTGAACACAGATGGTTGCAGATTCAAAAATGCGGCATCACGACCCATCAGGTGGCGCTCGCGCTCGCCCGGCACGCGCATGTGGCCCAGCGTGACGTCGGCTATTCCGGTCTAAAAGACCGTAACGCGGTGGCGACACAGTGGTTCAGCGTGCCCATCAGCCGATCCAGAGAACCCGACTGGAATACGCTCAACGCTGAGTCCCTGCGCATAGTTCAGTCCGTTCGGCATCACCGCAAACTCCGGCGCGGCACCCATCGCAGTAACCGCTTTCGTGTCGTGATCCGGAACGTGGAAGGACTGGACACGCTGTTACAGGAGCGGCTCGCGCTCATCCAATGGCGGGGTGTGCCGAACTATTTCGGTGAGCAACGGTTCGGACACGAGGGCAATAATCTGCGCCACGCGGAACAACTGTTCGCCGGCCGGCGCGAACGTAACCAGGTCAAGCGCGGGCTCTATCTGTCCGCGGCGCGGTCGTGGATCTTCAATCACGTGTTGTCGCAGCGGGTCACGGCCGGAACCTGGGATCGGTTGCAACCCGGCGACATGGCGATGCTAAATGGCACCCGCAGCGTCTTTGCCGTTCAGAATGTGGACGCGGTGTTGCAGCAGCGGGGGGCGCACGGCGATGTGCATCCCACCGGGCCATTGGCAGGCGCCGGCGACAGCGCTGTCGGTCATGACGTGCGCGCCCTCGAGGCCGCGGTGGTGGCCCGCTTCCCCGGTTGGGGCGCGGGGCTGACGGATGCCGGCATGCGCCACGAGCGCCGGTCTCTGCGGTTGCCCGTACATGAGCTACGTGGGTGGTCTGCCGATGCGGGCGCCTGGACGCTGGAGTTCAGCCTGCAGCGCGGACAGTTCGCCACCGCCGTGTTACGCGAGTGCGGCCGCTTAGGGGACTGACGCGTGTCCATAACTTGTTGATCTTCGTTCGTTTTTGTCGACAACCCCGAGTGTTTGTCACAAGATTGTAATAAAATTCCGTTCCAATGACGGCGTTACCAAGCCTGGGGTGAGCGCGAAAACTATGCAGCAGATGATTTTGATCGTGGAGGATGACACCGCGATTCGCGAAATGGTGGCATCCTCTGTCGCCGCCGCCGATTTTGATGTCATCGAATGCAACGAAGCCAGCCATGCCCTGCACCGCATCGGTGACCGATTGCCGGATCTGATCCTGCTCGACTGGATGCTCCCGGGACAAAGCGGGATAGAGTTTGCGCGACAGCTCAAGCGGGATGATGCCACCGCGGACATCCCGATCATTATATTGACCGCCAAGGGAGAGGAGCAAGACAAGATACGCGGCTTCGATGCCGGAATCGATGATTACGTCAGCAAGCCGTTTTCCACCCGTGAGCTCATTGCACGCATCAAGGCGGTGTTGCGCCGAGCAAACGTCCATGGCGGCAAGCAGCCGGTAGCCGCCGATCACCTGTCCCTCGATCCCGCCAGCCACCGGGTTTCGGTGGGTGACCGTGAGGTGAAACTGGGACCCACCGAGTTTCGGTTGTTGAACTTCTTCATGACCCATCCGGACCGGGTGTTTGACCGGTCCCAATTGCTGGACCGTGTGTGGGGAAGAAACGTCTACATCGAAGAGCGAACCGTGGACGTACATATACGCCGTTTGCGAAAAGCGCTGATGCCGCATGGCTATGACGGTTATATCCAGACCGTGCACGGCGCCGGTTACCGGTTCTCCCAGAACCTTGCGGCATGAATGAATCCTGGAAAATTGAAGCTTGGCGTATTCTGATCTTTATCGTAGTAATCCTGTTGCTTGGGACGGGCATCAACAACTATACGTTAGCGGCCTTAATCGGCGCGCTCATATACCTGGCCTGGCATCTGTATAGTCTTGCGCGACTCAATAGATGGTTAACCGAGTATCAGGCTGCCGAGATACCTGAGAGCACGGGCATCTGGGGACGCGTGTACGACCGGCTGCGTGGCGTGACGCGGCATCATCAACATGAGATGGCCGACCTACACCGGGGGTTGGACCGCTACCGACAGATCACTAAGGCATTGCCCGAAGGCGCGGTGACCCTTGGGCCAAACGACGAGATCGAGTTGATCAATGAGGCCGCCACGTCATTGCTCGGGCTCAAAGACCCGCAGGACTTGGGTAGCCCGATTACCAACCTGGTTCGCGATCCGCAGTTTGTCGATTATATGCGGGACGGGAAGTTCTCGGAGGCACTCGAAATTCCCTCACCCGTTAATCACAGCGTGCGCATGTCAATTCGAGTAGTGCCGTATGGCGACGTTAATCAAAAATTGCTTCTGGTGGATGATGTTTCCCGTGTTCATAAGCTCGACGAGATTCGCCGCGATTTTGTTGCCAACGTGTCCCACGAAATGAAATCACCGTTGACGGTGATCAAGGGCTATGTGGAATCGATGCGGGACGATACTGGTGAGTTCGGTTTGAAATGGAAAAAGGCAATTTTCCAGGTAGACCAGCAGACCGACCGCATGTGCCGGGTAGTGGAGGACCTGCTGCAATTGTCCAACCTGGAGACCAACCCTGCTGAAAAGCCGACACCTGTCGATATGCCTTCTTTGATTCGTTCGGTTCACGCCGAGGCCCTGGAACTTAGTAACAGCCGGCACGACATCGCACTCGACATCGACGAAACGTTGTTCCTTACTGGCAACTTTAATCAGCTCTACAGTGCGCTCTCGAATCTGGTCTTCAACGCCATTCAGTATACCCCGAAACGAGGACAGATCCGGATCGCTTGGCATCTAGGTCGAGATAACCATGCGAAGTTCTCGGTGAGCGATACCGGGCCCGGGATTGAGCACCAACACCTGCCGCGATTGACCGAGCGCTTCTACCGCGTGGACACCGCCCGTTCCCGCGAGCTCGGCGGTACCGGTTTGGGACTGGCAATCGTCAAGCACGTGTTGCTGCGGCACGAAGCGTCCTTGTCCATCGACAGTGAGTTCGGTAACGGATCGACGTTCACGTGTGTATTTCCTCCACAACGGATAGCCGATAAGAACGCGCTGAAGTCTTCAGCGTAATGAAGTGCAAAGCAGAAACTTTAAAGTACCAAGCACTTTAAACTTGGCGCTGACTTAACCAAACCTACCTGTCAGATAGTCTTCCGTTAGTTTCTCCTGCGGATTGGTGAAGATGGTTGAGGTCTCGCCGACCTCAATCAAGTCACCGAGATGAAAATAAGCAGTGCGTTGGGAAACGCGTGCGGCCTGTTGCATGGAGTGAGTGACGATGACGATGGAGTAATTCTGCCGCAATTCATCAATCAGTTCTTCGATCCTCGCGGTGGCTATCGGATCCAGGGCGGAGCACGGTTCATCCATCAGAATGATATCTGGGTTTACTGCAATAGACCGGGCGATGCACAACCGTTGCTGCTGGCCGCCGGATAGGCCCGTGCCCGGTTCACTGAGGCGGTCTTTGACCTCCTCCCACAGTCCGGCGCGTTGCAAGCTGGTTTGCACGATCTCGTCCAACTCCGCTTGTTTACGCGCCAGGCCATGGATGCGCGGGCCGTACGCGACATTCTCATATACCGATTTAGGAAACGGATTAGGTTTCTGGAACACCATTCCGACGCGGGCGCGCAGGGTTACGACATCGGTCTTCTTGTCGTAGATATCATGCCCCTCTAGTTCGATCTTACCGGTGACACGCGCCGATTCAATGGTGTCGTTCATTCGGTTCAGGCAGCGCAAAAACGTTGACTTACCACACCCCGACGGTCCAATCATCGACAACACTTCGTTATAGGCGATATCGATACTGACGTCGATGATGGCCTGCTTCTCGCCGTAATAGACGTCCACGTTGCGTGTCGTCATGATCGGCTTGTCCACGGTCACGCGCCCGACCGTTTTAGTGTCGGGTTCCTGGATCTTCGCGGGTGCTGGCGGCGGGACGTCGTTTGTTTGGGCCGGGCTTTCCAAGAGTACCGCTTGTTTTTGATTGAGCACGGATATTACCTCACTAAACTCAGTGGCTACCAGCGCTGCTCGAATCGTTTACGCAACCACACCGCAGCGCCGTTCATCACCACCAAGAATGCGAGCAGGACCAAGGTCGCCGCCGAAGTGCGCTCGACAAACGCCCGTTCCGGGGTGTCCGCCCACAAGTAAATCTGCACCGGCAGCACCGTAGATGGATCCAACGGTCCTTCCGGGACATTCACTATAAAGGCGACCATGCCAATCATGAGCAAGGGTGCGGACTCACCTAAGGCCCTGGCCATGCCAATGATGGTGCCGGTCAACATTCCCGGCATCGCTAGCGGCAACACGTGATGTGCGACCATTTGCATTTGCGACGCGCCCATGCCCAATGCGCCTTCGCGGATAGATGGTGGCACTGATTGCAGCGAAGCGCGACTGGCGATGATCACCGTCGGCAGGGTCATCAGGCTTAGCACCAGTCCACCCACCAAAGGCGCCGAACGGGGCAGGGCCATGAAGTTGAGGAACACCGACAGCCCCAGTAGTCCAAACACGATAGAGGGCACCGCCGCCAGGTTGTTGATGTTGACTTCGATCAAGTCGGTCCATCGGTTTGTGGGTGCGAACTCTTCGAGATACACGGCGGTTGCGACGCCGATGGGAAACGACAACACCAGGGTCACCACCAGAGTATAGAATGAACCGACCACTGCCCCCCAGATACCGGCCAACTCCGGCTCGCGGGAATCACCGGCAGTAAAAAATGTCTTGTTGAACCGTTTCTCCAAGCTACTGGTTGCAGCGAGGGAATCGATCCATGCAATCTCCTTGTCCTTCAGGCGCCGTGCGGATTCCGGTTCGTCGCGGTTGATGTAGCCCTTGATGAGCATATCCACGTCGTCATCGGCCGGGACCCACACTGTTTGGGTAGTGCCGATGAGCCTAGGATCGTTGCGCACCATGTCTTGGATCATATACACCGCGCCGGGACTGATTAATTTATACAGTTTGCGTTTGTCGCGCCGATTCTTGACGTCGGGAAACCGTTCACGCATCGTTTTCTTGATCAGCTTTCCATAGTCCGCGCGGGCAAGGGTCTGTGGGTCGCGGGTCCTTTGCGGATCGATGATCGCCGCATCGAACTGCACGTCGAGCTTGACGTAGGTCTGTTGGAACGCGGTGTATCCCTTGCCGATGATGCTGAGAAATAAAAACAACAACGCGGCGAGGCCGATGGCGACGGACACCAGCCCGTAGCTGCGAAATCGGCGCTCGGCGGCGTAGCGCTTGTTGAGATTGGCTTGAATCTTATCTGCGGTTGTCATCGTCATTCATACTGCTCGCGGTACTTACGCACCACATACAAGGCGATCACATTGAGCGCCAAAGTCACCAGAAACAACATCAGTCCCAATGCAAAGGCGGCGAGGGTTTTGGGGCTGTCAAATTCCTGGTCCCCGACCAAAAGTGTGACGATCTGTACGGTCACCGTGGTCACCGCCTCGAGAGGATTCGCGGTCAAGTTTGCAGCGAGGCCGGCGGCCATGACCACAATCATGGTCTCGCCAATCGCCCGCGAGATCGCCAGCAACATGCCGCCGACGATGCCCGGCAATGCCGCCGGAAGGACCACCTTGCGGATCATTTCGGACTGTGTTGACCCCAGCGCGAGGGAGCCGTCACGCAACGACTGAGGCACGGCATTGATGACGTCATCGGAGATCGACGAGACGAAGGGAATGATCATGATTCCCATCACCAACCCGGCGGCGAGCGCGCTCTCGGAGGACACCTCAAGCCCGAAATTGTTGCCCACGTCCCTGATCAGCGGCGCCACCGTCAATGCGGCAAAAAAGCCATAGACGACGGTGGGGATACCGGCCAAGATCTCCAACAGCGGTTTCGCAGTTGCGCGAAAACGTGGATGCGAGTATTCGGAAAGGTAGATCGCCGAGGTCAATCCGATCGGCGCTGCGACCAGCATAGCGATAACGGAGATCAACAGCGTCCCGGCAAATAGCGGCACGGCTCCGAAGGCCCCCGAGGATCCCACCTGATCTTCGCGGATCGCGGTCTGCGGGCTCCATTCGAGCCCGAATAGGAAATCGAATATCGACACCGTTTGAAAGAAGCGAATGGATTCGAACAGCACCGACAAAACAATGCCGATGGTGATGAAGATCGCCAGCGTCGAACAGATGATCAGTAAAACCTTTACGATCGCCTCAACACGATTGCGCGCCCAGAAATCGGGCGCAATCTTGCGCCACGCAAGTCCCATGCCGAGCATGGCGACCGATAGAAATAGCACCGTCAACGCGGCCTCGCTGGTAGCTCTAAGATTGCCATAGTGCGCGGCGGCGACCTGCATGTCGGGGCTTAATTCTCGCGACACCACATTCCCCGACAGGTGATTGCGCAGGTCGTTGATGATCAGGTTGAGTTCCGGCTCCGACAGCGATTGGTAGCTAGCGGGTAGATCAGTGATAACCAGGTTGGTAATGATTTTATCTTCGAACGCCAACCAGGCACCCAATAACACTAATGCAGGTAGCGCGCACCAAAGCGCCGTGAACGAACCGTAATAACGAGGTAGGGAATGGAGTGTCCTGAATTCACTTCCCGCTACTTGCAGTGCTCGACGGCGTCCGAACTCAAAGGCTGCAGCCGTAAGCAGAAGGAGTACAGCAATAAGCAGAGGCGTAGACACGATCGAGAAATAATTATGAAAAAACAAATCCGCGGCCGTTGGTGGCCGCGGATTATCATCGGTTTGCTACAGAGAACTCAAGATACTCAAGGCACGCACATCGGACGCGAACTTCCCACGCTCTTTCTCAGGCATGGGAATCAAGCCCTTGTCGGACAGGTAACCTTCGTCTCCCCACGCCTTGTCGCTGGTGAACTCGGCGAGAAATTCCTTGGCTCCCGGGATCGCACTTACGTGGGCCTTCTTGACATAGAAGTACAGCGGACGTGATACTGGATAGCTGCCGTCGGCGATATTCTCAAACGTTGGTTCCTTGTTGTCGACGAGAGAACCGTGGATCTTGTCGGCATTCTGATCCAGAAAGCTGAACCCAAACACACCAAACGCCTTGGGGTTGGCCTCCAATTTCTGCACGATCAGGTTGTCGTTTTCCCCGGCTTCGATGAACGCGCCGTCCTCGCGGACGGTGTGGCAGATGGATTTGTATTGTTTCTTGTCTTGCTTTTTCATCGTCTTGATCCAATCAAACTTGTTGCAGCCACCTTCCATCGCCAATTCAACGAATGCATCCCGGGTGCCAGAGGTGGGTGGCGGTCCGAGGACCGCAATGTTGTTCGCCGGCAGGCTGGGATTGACGTCCTTCCAGGTCTTGTGTGGATTCGGTATCAGCTTCTCAGCACCGCTCGGATCTGGAATTTGCTTGGCCAGCGCCAGATAGATTTCCTTGCGCGACACGCTCATTTGCGGAGACTGTTTCGAGTTCGCCAAAACGATGCCGTCATAACCGATCTTGACTTCAATAATGTCGGTCACGCCGTTTGCTTGGCATTGCTTGAACTCGGACGCTTTCATACGCCGCGAGGAATTGGTGATATCCGGGTGCTCCACGCCCACCCCGGCGCAAAACAGCTTCATACCGCCGCCGGAGCCGGTGGCTTCGACCTTGGGTGTCTTCATGCCGGATGACCTGCCGAATTGCTCGGCAACGACGGTGGCGAAGGGATACACCGTGGACGAGCCCACAATGCTAATGTAATCACGGCCGGCGGCGAATACGGTGGCGCTGACGGCCACGGACAGAATGAAAGGGATTGTATGTTTCAGTCTGATCACGGAACAATCTCCACTCGTTGATTAATCTGACAGTATGTTTTCTACGTCGTGAGCGTCATACGTCACCGTTGTTAAAGTAATGTGACAAGGCATTTTTTAAACACCTTGGCTGTTATACGAGTTAGATGTGACGAAAATATGACGAAGGGGTATCATTGTTAAGCAATACGCATTAATTCAGTACGTTGATCGGCACATTTCAGTTAAATTGTTAACGAAACCTGCTACCTCCGTAATAGGATTGTCACAAAACCCTGGCAGTATCCTATGATCGGGATCAATTGTGCGTTGTTTTTCGAGTAGACGACCATGGAAACCATAGACATTAGCCATCACACTTCCCGGCGATACAACCAGGAGTTGGAGGAAGTTCGCAACAAGGTCCTCACCATGGGGGGGTTGGTGGAGAAACAGCTTGCCGATGCCATCACCGGCATACTGGAGGGCGACAGCGCGATCGGCGAGGCAGTGGTGACCGACGACTACAAGGTCAACGCGCTGGAGGTGGAGATTGATGAGGAATGTGCCTGGATCCTGGCGAGACGGCAGCCAGCGGCCACCGATCTGAGATTCTTGGTCGCGGTGATCAAGACCATTACCGACTTGGAACGCATGGGTGACGAAGCGGAACGCGTTGGCCGTATGGCGATTCAATTGGCGCAACGCGAACGGCCCAAAGATCAATATCGTGAATTACGGCATTTGGGTGAGTTGGCGAAGGAGATGGTGCATAACGCACTGGATGCCTTCGCGCGAACCGATGTGGAAGCCGCAGTGGGCACGCGGGCTTATGACCGCGAAGTCGATCGGGAGTACGAGAGTATCATGCGGCAGTTGATCACCTTCATGATGGAAGACCCGCGTCACATACCGCGTACCCTGGAGATTATGTGGTCGGCGCGCTCGTTAGAGCGGATCGCGGACCGCGCCAAGAACATCTGTGAGTATGTGGTCTATCTGGTGAAGGGGCGCGATGTCAGACACACCAGTTGGGATCAGGTTCAGGCAGAGCTGCGCAAACAAAACGAGGCAGGCGATGACCAATAACACCACCGAAGCGGAGCTGAAGCAAGCGGCGATGCGGTACCTGAAAAGCCATTACAACGAAGACACCGTGTCTATGGATGTGCGCGACAACGGCGTCGAAGACGGCAATGGTGTATTACATGTCGACTGTACGGTCAGTGTCGGCGGATCCCGATCCGACTGGACGAAGTGGTTTACATTCGAAAACAGCAAAATAACGGATCTCCAGGCGAAGCTGCGCTAGGAGTCTGCGCGGTAGCAAATTGTATGCGATGGTCGGGACCACTGAGCACGAAAGTTGACGTACGACGTCGATCAAGATCGAGGAAGTAAGGATGGAATCACCCGAATGGATTCCCTGCTGCGCTAGCGGTTGTCCCGCTTCGCCGACCGCACCATCTTAAGTGCTGTGGTTGTTTGTCAACCTGAAGCATTGGCCGCAGGATCTTACCCACTGCAGGTGGCCACCGGTGTTCAACGCGGTGAGATTCCTCACTTCGTTCGGAATGACATAGGTAGCGTTTTCACCGGTCATCCCGAAGCGCTCTGCGCCCGTTTGTCGGGCGCGTAATTCCCCTGCCGTTCCCCTGCTGTGCGGGGACAAGGCGGGGACAAGCGAAGGACAGGCTCTCGACCCGCTACATGCTCTGCGGTTAGCCCACAGAGTAAAATTCCCGGCGGTGCTCGGGATGCCATCAAGCGTTACGAGTAAAACGAGCCGGAGTCAAAGACGCTGACTTCATATTTTTTCAATTGCCGGGCCCCTCGGGAAGAACAAACACTTTTTCGTGCTTTTGGGGAGATGCCAAGTCAGGAGCGATCGCTTTCAACTACACGCCACTCGATCGGTTTGATGGGCTAACTACATCACCGGCAGTGGAATCTTGGCCTCCAAGTAATCCTTCGGTGGTTGCAGGGTGTCTGCGTCCACGGTTTCGAAGCTCGTTTCCTGCAACGTTACCGTACTGTGTGTTTTCAGATCTTTGATGATAACTGGAATACCTTGGGTGTTGCCGCCGCTCTGCACGACGGTGGGCGTTTTGAACCCAAAACTGAACAGACCTTGGTTGGCAAGGCGTTCGGTGACGCCGAGCATGGCCTGAAATGTCGCGTGATCGGAAGACGGAATCTTCAACCCGGCGGCGTTGGTAACGCACAATTGCTGGACCTTTTTACCGCTTTCCATAACGTCGATCCGGCGGCACGAAAACCCGCCGATGTTCTCCATGCCGTAGGGCATGTAAGTCCTGGCGGGCATGGGTGCCGATGCGCCGCTCATCATCGGCGCCATCATCGGCATCATCATGCGCCCCTGCTGGACCATGCCGCGATATTGGGGCGGGATGTTTTCCATTTGTTTTTGCATCTGGCCTTCCATGCGTTTCATCGCCGCCTTGGTGCGTTGTGTAGCTTCCGCCATCCACGCCTCGCTGATGACCGTGTATTGCCGATGCTGATGATTGATGAAGGTGAATGAGGAATCGGATCGCTTGAATACGGCCACCAAACGCTCGGTGTCTGCATGGTCGATGATTCCGATCACATTGCCCTTGATCACCAAGTTGGTGGTGGTGGGCGCCGCGTCTGGACGCTGATCTTCGAATGTCAATGTCGTGTCGGCAAAGGCGCCGGGTACGAGCAGTACCGTGCCCAGTAACGAGTATCGAATCATGGTCGTTTTCCTTAAGATCTTGGTAATGAATGGTGAACCAGCGGTGGCCACCTCGGTATCGACGTTAAAGCCACTGTACTCATCGTGGTCGGGGCAGTAGCGAACGGCCGTTGCATTATCCTCCCATTCGAGCATCTATCCCGAAAGGAGGGGTTGCATTCTCAAAAATATTATATTAGTTTATTCATATATTCAAAAGTACTGAAAAACTCAGAGTATAAGTCTATGAAAACACTACAGAAAACCACCATATGGTCTGTCGCGACGCTCCTGTCCCTGGCTCTATTGGCGCTCACACCGGCGCGGGCCGAGACCAAGAATGCGGCGCAACCGGCCACCGAGCACAAATTCGAGTTGGCTAAGAAATATTACGCCGAGTGCAAGCACGTCAACGAGGCGGACTTCGAGGCCATTCGGCCCTATCTCAAAGCATTCACCGACGCCGAGGTCATGGCCGAGATGATGTCCGATCCCATCAAGTTCAGCAAACTCATGCAGGTCGTCAACGACCCACGCACGATGCATGTGATGATGAAGTGTTCCACGGAGCCGGTGATGTGGGACACGTGGATGCGCGGTCTGACCGACCCGACCAAGCTCATGAGCGCTGCGACACGCTTCATGAATCCCATGGTGTACCTCAACTGGGCGATGGCGCCGATGAATCCGCAGATGTACGCCCCGATGTTCGCGATGATGAGTCCCCAGTACTATCTCAACTGGATGAATGCGGGGATGAATCCGGCTTTCTACCAACCAATGTTCGCGCTCATGGATCCAAATTGGTACACCCCGCGGCTGCAGTGGATGATGAATCCGAACTCGTTTCAGCCGTTTTCTAACCTGTTTGGCGTCGCCGTGCCGCAGGGCAGCCCGGCGACCGGTGAACCACCGGCTGAACAACCGAAGTGACGCCGGTAATAATTTAGACAAGCCAGACGCGTTGTCACGAACCCCTTTGCCGGTCCCCGGCAAAGGGGTTTTTACATTATGGGGCGGTCAAACGCTGTTGAGTTTGCTGTGTTGTGCCCGCATTTTTAGGAGTAACCTTAGTGCCGGTGAAGGGCATGCTCAGTGTTGCTCAATCTGCTCTAAGTATATAATTTCATTATTAAAAGCGTGGTGTAATCCCCCTTATGGTGGAAGTCAGTGTTCCGGCCAAAACCAAGCTCGAGAATCCCTCAGCGTCGCTGCCGGATTGGCTTGCCGCGGTGTCGACCGGACGCCGCCCGGAGGAGATCGAGATTATCCGGCACGGCGCTGAACTGGCGATCGAGGCCCATCGAGGGCAAACGCGCCGGTCTGGCGGTCCATTCGTGGATCACGCATTCTCGGTGGCCCATATCCTTCACGAGCTGCAACTTGACCATGAGACCATCGTCGCTGCCCTACTTCACGATGTAGTTGAAGACACCGACATCTCTCTCGATGAGATTCGCAAACGCTTTGGTGCGTCGATCGCGCATTTGGTCGACGGCGTCACCAAGATGGACGTTATTCAAGAATTTGGGGACGACAACCAACACGATAAAAAGCAGACAGCCCGCGCCGAGAGCCTGCGCAAGATGTTGCTGGCGATGGTCGAAGATGTCCGCGTGGTGTTGGTCAAGCTCGCCGACCGGCTGCACAATCTGCGCACATTGAAGGCATTGCCCAGAGACCGTCAGCTTGTCATTGCCCGCGAGACCCTGGATATCTTTGCACCATTGGCGAGCCGTTTAGGCGTGTGGCAGCTCAAATGGGAGATGGAGGATTTGTCGTTTCGATATCTAGAGCCGGAGATCTACAGGCAAATCGCCGCACAGCTCGCGGAAAGACGGGTAGACCGGGAGAAATACATTCAGCGGTTCATTGATACTGTTACCGCAGACCTGGAACGCGCCGAGGTACACGCGGAGGTGAGCGGCCGCCCAAAGCATATCCACAGCATCTGGAACAAAATGAAACGCAAAGATCTGGACTTCGAGCACATCTTCGATATCCGTGGGGTGCGCATCCTGACCGACTCGGTACAGGACTGCTACGCAGCTTTGGGTATGGTGCATACGCGTTGGCCGCATGTCGCGGGCGAATTCGACGACTACATCGCGACGCCCAAGGAAAATGATTACCAGTCCATCCACACCGCGGTGATTGGGCCGGGAGGGAAGACGGTCGAGGTGCAGGTACGTACTCGCGAGATGCATGAACGAAACGAATTAGGCGTTGCCGCTCACTGGCGCTACAAGGAGGGAGGCAAAGGCGACGAAAACCTCGAACGCAAGGTCCTGTGGTTGCGCCAGCTGCTGGAATGGAAGGACGAAGTGGCGGACGCCAACGAGTTCGTCGACCGCGTCAAATCCGAAGTTTTCGAGGACCGTGTGTATGTGTTCACGCCCAAGGGCAGCGTGATCGACTTGCCGAAGGGTGCCACCCCCATCGATTTCGCGTATGCGATCCACACCGAGGTCGGGCACCGTTGCCGGGGCGCGAAAGTCAACGGCCGCATCGTGCCGCTCACCTACGCGCTCCAGACCGGCGAGAAGGTGGACGTGCTGACGGTGAAAAAGGGCGGCCCCAGCCGCGACTGGTTGAGTCCCCATTTGGGTTACACGAAGACGTCAAAGGCGCACTCGCGTATCCAGCGCTGGTTTAGGCAGGAGAATGCCGAGCAGAACATCGCCACCGGACGACAATTGCTGGAACGAGAGTTCCAACGTTTGGCGTTGTCAGACGTCAATCTTGAAAAGCTCGCGCGCAAGCTCAAATTCAACAAGGCCGATGACATGTTCGCCAAGATTGCGGAGGGCGAACTCAAGCCGTCCCGGGCGGCGGGCGTGGCCCAGGATTTGGTGGCGCCGCGGACCGCCGAAGAGGTCACGGTGCGCACCATACCGGAGGCGCGCAAGAGGCGCGCCGGCGGAGATTTTCGTATCGAAGGTGTCGGTAATCTCCTCACCCACATCGCCAATTGCTGTAATCCCCTGCCTGGAGATCCCATCATCGGTTACATTACCCAAGGCCGTGGCGTCACCATCCATCGCAAGGATTGTCACAACATACTGCGGTCCTTGACCAACGCCCCCGAGCGCCTGGTGGAGGTTTCGTGGGGCGAGGAGGGAGACGACACCTATCCCATCGACATCGTGATCTCCGCCTACGACCGGCAGGGCCTGTTGCGGGATGTCTCTTCGGTGCTTGCTGATGCCAGAATTAACGTCACCGCAATTAATACGCAGACCGACAAACACGATCACTTCGCACGGATGACGTTGACCGTTGAGGTGTCCGATATTGATAAGCTCAGTCAGGTATTGGCGAAGTTGACGCAATTGCCCAACGTTGTGGAGGCCAGACGCCGCATGCATTAGCCCACATTTCGACTCTCAGCAGGCGGCGCCAAACTCCGCGTCCGAGATATATCTTAAGGCATTGAGCCAAAGTAACGACACAGGGTGTTACCGCAGTCGCACCTATCCTGGCCTTGGCTGGTGCTCGCACATCTGCGCTTGGCCTTCACTCGGCTCATAGCCGGCGATGAAAAAACAGGGTCGGAGTCGTAGACCAACCACCGGCTGTGGACGCGCAACGGAGCGATTAGTGCACATCGGTCCGCTTTCCGAAGTGTCCCACCGCTGTTATAAAGGCATGACCCCATGTTTCGCGCCATCAAACAACAACTGCGACGCCGACGGTTACATAGCGTCGGCATCCGCGAAGAAATGATAGACGATATGCTGAATGACCACATTCCTGTGGCTCAATTAGCCGTGGAGTTTCACCACAGTTATGCAACCATTCCATTTACATACACGGTGCGTGCCGTGCAATATTTGCGGGAACGTAATGTCAGTAACTTGCACATCAGTCCGCGAACCTACGAGATAATATTTGTAAACCCGGCTTTTTACGATGCATGAAATCCCTGGACGATTGTTCCCTATGTTATGATTTGCGCTGAACGTCGACACGGGCAAGGACATGAACAGCGCGCAGATTCAGCGGCAATCATCGCCGAAATCCGAAATCACCACGCGGTTTCACGAGGTTCGCGACACCACCGAGCGATTGTGCGCGACACTTTCCCCCGAGGACTGCGTCGCCCAGTCCATGCTGTATGCCAGTCCGGCAAAATGGCATATCGCCCACGTGACTTGGTTCTTTGAAACCTTTGTGCTCGCACAATACGTATCCGGATACCGGCCGTTTCGCCCTCAGTATCGGTTCATGTTTAATTCCTACTACAACACTGTGGGTGAACAACATCCGCGGCCGCAGCGCGGACTGCTGACCAGGCCGTCATTCGACGAAGTGATTGAATACCGGCGCCATGTCGATGATCGGATCACAGTGTTGCTGGAGCAGGGCGTCGATGACGGCATCACGCAAATCATTGAACTGGGATTACACCATGAGCAGCAACATCAAGAGCTGCTGCTGATGGATATCAAGCATTTATTTTCCTGTAATCCGTTGCGCCCCGTGTACCGGCAAACGCCGCAACGACATCAGGAAAACGCGGGAGCGTTGAACTGGCTCAGCTATGACGAAGCACTGACCCGGCTGGGGTCCGAAGATCGCGGTTTTGCATTCGACAACGAGCGTCCGCAGCATTCTGTGTTTGTCGGCGCATTTGAGTTGGCCGATCGACTGGTGACAAATAGAGAGTTTCGCCGATTCATGCAAGACGGCGGTTACCAACGGCCGCAGCTCTGGTTATCGGATGGTTGGGATCGGGTGCAAGCCGAGAACTGGCAGGCACCGTTGTATTGGGAACAACATGATGGTGATTGGTCGGTATTTACACTAAACGGAATGCAACCGATAGCGGACGACGATCCGGTGGTGCACGTCAGTTTTTTTGAGGCCGACGCCTATGCACGATGGGCCGGTGCCCGGTTACCCACGGAAGCCGAATGGGAACGGGCGGCCGCGGGGCTTTCAATTGCCGGTAATTTCATGGAAGACGGAATTCTGTCGCCATGCTGCGCCACGGTGTCCGATGATCATGCCCGCCAGATGTTCGGCGACACTTGGGAATGGACACACAGTCCCTACACCCCGTATCCCGGTTACCAGCCGCCAGAGGGGGCGTTGGGAGAGTACAATGGTAAGTTCATGTGCAATCAAATCGTGTTACGGGGTGGCGCCTGTGTCACTCCGCGCAACCATATTCGCGCCACCTATCGAAACTTTTTTCAACCCGAGCTACGCTGGCAGTTCGGCGGTATCCGGCTCGCAAGGGATGCGCATTGAATCCGGAGGCCGAGGCCATCCTCGACTTCTGGTTTGGTGTTAACGCGAAGACCGACAGCGCCGACTCTCGTAACCGGCGGTGGTTCGCGGTGTCTGAATCACTGGATAGGGATATCGAACATCGGTTTAGCGATGTGCTGGATCGAGCGATTGCAGGTCAACTGGATCACTGGCGGCGCACTTCTCGCGGCACTCTGGCGCTGATCATTCAGCTCGACCAATTCAGCCGAAACATATTTCGTGGAACGGCGCGAGCATTCGCCCAGGACGACATCGCCTTGCGGTTGGCCACCGAGGCCATTGCCAACGGATTGGATCGGGACCTGGACGAGACCGAACGCGCGTTCTTGTATATGCCTTTTCAGCACGCCGAAGATCGAAACGTTCAAGATCGATCAGTTGCTCTGTATCACGAACTCAACACCCAGACCCGCGAAGAATTTCGCAAGCTGACAAATAACTGTTTTCGTTATGCCGAAGAGCACCGCGCCATTGTGGACCAATTTGGCCGCTTTCCACATCGCAATGCGATTCTCGGCCGTGAGTCAACCCCCCAAGAGGTGTTGTTTTTGACTACCGACGAGCGCACTTACGGTCAACGCCCGGAACAAAACTGATGGACCACGCCAAAGACGGCATTAGCCTAGCTCCTGTCTCGCGCGAAGCGCTTGACTGGCTAACGACTCTCATTGGATTCGACACCACCAGCCATCGTTCCAATTTGGCGCTGATCGATTGTGTCCGTGATTATCTCGCGGGCTACGGTGTCGAGTCGCAGTTGTTCTTTAATGCGAATAAGACCAAGGCCAATCTCTATGCCACCATCGGTCCCGCGGATCAAGGTGGTTACGCGTTATCGGGGCATACCGATGTGGTGCCGGTAACCGGACAGGACTGGCATTATGATCCGTGGACGGCGACGCAGGAAAATGGCCGTGTGTACGGACGCGGTGCGTGCGACATGAAGGGGTTTATCGCCGTGGCGCTGGCGCGGGTGCCACAGATGGTGAATGCAGACTTGCGCAGGCCGATACATCTTTGTCTGTCATACGACGAGGAAATCGGATGTGTCGGGGTCCGCTCACTATTAGCATTCTTATCGAAAACGACGGTGAAACCGGCGGGATGCATTGTCGGTGAGCCGACCGGAATGCGGGTCGTCGCAGGCCACAAGGGCAAACTCAGCATGCGGTGTCAGGTAAAAGGCCATGCGTGTCATTCGTCCCTGGCGCCACGGGGCGTGAATGCAGTCGAAGTGGCGGCGCGAATCGTGACCTTTCTGAGCGATATGGCCGGCCGTACGCAGAGGGAAGGTCCATTCGATTACGGCTTTGACATCCCGCACACAACTGTCCATACCGGTGTGATTCACGGCGGCAGCGCCTTGAACATCGTCCCCAACGATTGTGTGTTCGAGTTCGAGTTTCGCCATCTGCCCAACGACGATCCTGCTACCTATTTTCAAGAGGTGGAGTCGTTTGCGCTGCAGCAGCTGCAACCGGCGATGCAGGCGAAAGTCCCGGAGACAGGTTTCGAGTTTGAAGAACAATCGCGATTCCCCGGATTGGACCAGGATCCCGATGCCGAGATCGTGACATTGGTAAAGCGCCTTGCCGGCGACCGGGAAGTTGGCAAGGTGGCGTTCGGCACCGAAGGCGGGGGGTTTGACGCCGTCGGAATCCCGGCGGTGGTTTGCGGGCCTGGTCACATTAACCAAGCACACAAACCCGATGAATTCGTCACCTTGGAACAACTGGGCCTGTGTGAGCAGTTTATGGTTCGATTGATTGAGGATCTCAGTCTCGATTAACATTGAAGTTAGTAAGGCATGTCCGGTACACTGCCGCGCCGTTTCTCGCCACAGGGTCACAATCAATTCAAGCCAATTCCTGAGCGCAACCAGGGAGGAATTTTTCCATGAAGCAAGCTGTACGAGTCGCGGTAACCGGCGCTGCCGGTCATATCAGTTATGCATTGTTGTTCCGTATTGCTCGCGGCGATCTATTGGGGCCCGACCAACCCGTGATTTTGCAATTGTTGGAAATCCCTGTCGCCATGGATGCGCTGCATGGTGTGGTGATGGAACTGGAGGACTGTGCGTTTCCGCTGCTCCAAGAAATCGTCGCCACCGATAATGCCGAGACGGCGTTTGGCGATGCCCAGTATGCGTTGCTTGTCGGCGCTAAACCCCGTGGGCCGGGGATGGAACGTAAGGATTTGCTGCAGGACAATGCCAAGATTTTTGCGGCGCAAGGCAAGGCCCTCAGTGCGGCCGCCGACCGGGACATTAAGGTACTCGTGGTGGGCAATCCGGCCAACACCAATGCGCTGATCGCCCAGTCCAATGCGCCAGATCTGCCGCGCGGTAACTTCACTGCGATGACCCGTCTCGATCACAATCGAGCGTTGAGCCAGCTGGCGTCAAAAATCGGCGTACACGCCTCGGACATCAAACAGATGATAATCTGGGGCAATCACTCCGCGACTCAGTATCCGGATATCCATCACGCCACCGTAAACGGGCAACCGGCTCTAGACTTGGTGGACCGGGAATGGAT
>CALZGZ010000098.1 GCA_945787105.1 uncultured Gammaproteobacteria bacterium | reverse complement strand
GAGCGTAAAACCTGATGTGTGGACTGTATTCGAGAAGGAAAAACTCGTGAAGTTCCCGAACCGGATCATACCACTTCCGCGGCTAAAACAACGCCGCCTGGTAACCGTGACAATACTAACCGCGGTTGACTGAGGTGATTTCGAGCCGGGTACTTAGCCCGCCGGTGCACCCCGGACCACAGCAAGCGCCGGAGTAGCCCGTACATAGCACCAAGGATCCGGGATGGTGGCGAAGGGATCAGGCGTTCCTGGATCGTTAAGGGTTGTCTATTGCACCGCAATATCACCGTGCGGTTCTGCAAGATTCTTCATCGGTAACGAGAGCGCCTGGACCCGACCCAAGGGAGCATTGGCGCGGTGACTCCCGAATGGCCGGTCTACAGTCACGTACCAGGCCATCGACCCCCTTAGTTGGATTGTCGGTTTTTTTAAAGTGTCGAACGGCGGGTCAGATGATGCGCCGTCCATACTTTTCGACAGCCGCCATGGAAAGCTCGAGGCCGAGCCCTGGGTGCGGGTTTAGATGAAGTACGCCGTTTTCGATCAGCGGCGGATTCTCGAACAATTCCGCCTGCAAAGGGTCCCGTTCCGGATCAGTGAACGACTCCACGATGAGTCCCGCCGGTGAGGCGGCGACGATATGGGCATGTATAAAGCAATCGTGGTGGGGTGCGACCCGAACATGGTTAAGTTCGCACAATGCAGCCAATTTCCGGCCTTCAGTGAAACCACCCATCATGGTGCAGTCGAACTGCAGAATCGAAATAGCCTGCTCTTCGATGAGGGAACGGCACGCGTAGCTGGTCAGCTCGCTCTCACCGGCAGACAACGGAATACGGGTGGCCCGCACCAGCAGCTTCAACTCGCGCCGGTCGTCCACCCAGCGCAACGGTTCCTCCAGCCAGCGGGGCGATAAGGATTCGAGCAATCGAGCACCCTCCATAGCACTACCCAGATCCCAACCCCGATTGACGTCTACCATCAATTCTGCATCGTCGCCTATCACCTCCCGAACTACAGCCACACGTTCCATGTCTTCGGCCAGTGAGAGCCCCCCCACCTTGACCTTGAAGCCGCGGTGACCCTGATCCTTCAGCATCCTGATCTCGTCTCTCAGCTCTTCCAGGTCCTTGCCATCGCGGTAGTAGGCGCAGGTGACGTAAGCGGGTACCGTGTCCACGTAGCCGCCGAACAAACGATACAGCGGTAGCCCGGCGGCCTTACCGACAATATCCCACATAGCGATGTCGATGGCCGCAGAGATCCGAACGATAGCCTCCCGGGTCCAGCCTTTAGAGAAGGCGGTCTTGTTCCAGGTCAGGGAGAACAACGACTGGTAGACCCGTTCCGGCGCCAACGCGTCGGCGCCAATGACGTTGTCCAGAATACCGCTTTGCACCGCCTTGCGCACAGCTTCAATCGGCGTGTAGCTGGTCGCGATACCGATTCCCTGAAGACCCGAATCGGTGGTGACTCGTACCAGCAGTTCGTTGGCCCTTGGCACGACGAAATGACTCACCCAGTGCGGACGCTCGTCTTCCGGTGCGTTTAGTATCCAGGCTTCGATGGCGCTCACTTTCATCGCGAGCAGTATGCCTGGAACCGGTTTTGTTTTGAACCAGAGCCGTTTAGATAGTGATTACGCATTGCTCAGCCTCCCCTCCGTGGCAGGAGGGTCACTCACTTCCTTTTCTGAGGCGCTACCGTTCGTAAATTGGGAAACTGCCCGTTCCACTCTAGGCTTTCCAATCGCCTGAACATAAACAAGGGGCTGGGTAGTGGCGCCATTCCCTCCAGGGATTTGCGTGCGGCTCAACATCGTTCCAGCTGCGAATCGTGGCCATGTCATAGTCTGATCGGTGGTAGGCCAACTCGCTATCATCACGAAAGTAATACATATAGACCTGCCCACCTCCCGGCAGGTCCGCTATCAGCGTTTAACCTGCTTCCCGAAACAGAAACTTGCCGGTCGACGTCAGCGTCTTGAGCGGCAGCTTGTGGTCGGTGGACAGAGCCGATGGCCGCGAATGCGAACAATCGTTAAGGGTTGTTAGACGCCTGCCCGAGATTGAGCTTGCGTCACAAGGCGAGGGCCTGTGTTGGGGCAGGCGTCTAACAAGCCTCGAGGGAGGAAACCGCGGGAAGGTATCTCGATTCTTTGGTTATGGGGATTTATCGATGGTGGGGGGGGTGGTTGGCGAGAGATTATCGAAGTGGTTTTAGGTTGACTGCGCGCCGACGTTGTGAAGCTGCGGGTATGCTGATTGGGGATGTGCGCGGTATTGAGTCGGAAATAGGGGTGATTGACGCGTTGCGCGACAATGATCTCGATCGGCCCACTCCAGACCTTCAAGGTACAAATGCTTCAACGTCTGCTTTGGATGAAGACACGTGTTCAAGATCGAAACCTGCGAGCAGTGTAGTAGCGCCGTTAAGGTAATTGCCAGTATCGAAGACCCGGTCGTCATCCGAAAGATTCTCGATCATCTCGAACAACGGGCCAATTTCACACAACCGCTGCCCCATCCAGCCCGCGGGTCGCCCCTGGTGCCTTCACCGGATCGGTCTTGAATTCATCACCGATGCAGGGAAGCGATGACGGCTGAGCCATCGGGCGGTCGCACTCGTGACCAACAGCGATATATCCCTGACCGAAGCGCCCTTGCACCCGTATAAAGCTGTTTCCATGAGCCGCGCAACAAAGATTCAACACTCAATGATCCTGTCAAACTGGCCAGCGTGCCGACCGTGAACCCCCGTGAGCACATTGCCGACCGAACGGCATAGCGGTTATGCTTCCTAGCGTGGGAGAAAAGGCTTGTATTTGCCAAGAAAATTAGCGTTAGTATTTCTATGCATAGTTGTGTGAAATCATAGGAGAAGAATATGAACGCGAAGTTTCGTTGCACGCTGCTCTGTATACGTTCTCCGCGATTCGTTGCCGCCGTTGCCGTGTTGTTGTTCTTCCTACCGTGCGTCGGACAGGCAAACCCATCGCTCATAAACCTCACGTCAGAAGGAGCGTCCATTGCCGCCGGTAACGCCAAGTGTCCCGGCCGACCGTTCTTTCGCTATATCGGAGGTAAGCGAGATTCTTTCGCCAGTCCTGCTGACAGCGCTTATCCCAGCCAGAATTTGGCCATTTTTATGACCAATCCCCACTCTGTCGTACAAAACGATGTTCCAATGAATATCGTACAATACGATGTTCCAATGAATAATGGGAAGTTTGGCGATAGCTTCAACCTCCAAAATACACGGAGCGCTTGCTATGCCCTCATTCAGTTCAGTGTGACACCTACCGGCGATATACCCAGTAACGACAGCTTGACTCTAGGTCATGTGGAGAACGGTTTGTTCATTGTGGTTGCACAGGTGATCAACCCACGCTTCACAACCCGTCCTCAGACCTATGCGCTCAACTCCACCGGACTCGAACTCCTGAGCAACATTACGGGTGTATCGCGGGACAAGACGCCCCTCGACTCGATTCTCGATGTCTATTTGCAGAACGATACGGAGATCGATTTCATCAAGCTCTTGATATGGTATGGTCCCGAAACACCAACGGCGCAACAGTTACCAACGTGTACTTCGGCTATCGCAGCCGGAGCCTCGTGTTGTGCGGCAGGGAGTAAGCTTTGTCTCGTAAGCGCAGGACACCCCTATTATTACCAGGTTATCGAAGGGGGGCCGCGCGATCATGGACAATGCGACTGCTTTGATTAGTGATGGATAATGGATAGGAAATTCAACGCCACTTATCCAACCTATCGTCGGATAAACAGTACCCCAAGCTGATCTTTTCGATCGTTTCCTTGGCATCTGCGGATGTAGACTCAACCATTGTGGGATTTTTGGGCGAAAACGATGCCTTTGAGCCCGTTATCTGAAACGTGCACACAAGAGAACCTCTGCCCGTCAGAATGGCCGACTGGCATCGGTACTGTGATGCTACCAGCTCACGGTCTGATCAAACTCAAACTCCGGTACGGGCTCTCGCATTTGATGATGGAGAAGAGATAGGGCCACGTATATTGGCGAGGATTGCCAAACGCACCGGACTTGAACCAGAGGATTTGTAAGGGGAAGAGCGCTTCTTTATTGGGCGCTGTAAGCTGACGGCTCTGATCGACCCGGACCTTCAACGTGCAGATACTTCAACATCTGCTTTGGGGTTGCGGATTCGACCAGCCGTTCAGGCTCCAAGTCCCGAAGGGCCTAAAGTGACCGGAAGCGGCCTGCGTCTTCCTGAGTCAACGACACCACTCTCAGCTTCAAAACACCTTATCCTCTCTGATAGCCGTGATCTTCACGACTTAAGTTTATAGGTGCGAAATGGCAGATTAGTCGCCATCAGGTGTTAGTATAATATTTCAAAGATTGGGGCCATCAATATGTTTACAACGACTATCGCCGGTAGCTTGCCCAAACCTTCCTGGCTTGCCGAACCCGAGAAACTATGGGCGCCGTGGCGCCTTGAAGGTGAAGAACTGGAGCAGGGCAAGCGTGATGCAGCCTTGGTGTGGTTGAGCGAACAGGAAGCTGCAGGTATCGATATTGTTACCAATGGAGAGCAATTCCGAGAGCACT
>CALZGZ010000097.1 GCA_945787105.1 uncultured Gammaproteobacteria bacterium | reverse complement strand
GAAGTTCCAGCCGCATGGTGTCGGACAGCGCCTCGAGGGCATATTTCGACGCATTGTAGGCGCCCCGGTAGGCGAGACACACGAGGCCCAGGATCGAACTGATCTGTACAATGCGGCCCGCGCCCTGCCTGCGAAACACCGGGATGATCCGGGCCGTTAACTCGTGGGTACCGAACAGGTTGGCTTCAAATTGGGCGCGCAGCACGTCCCGGGACAGGTCCTCCACCGCCCCCGATTGGCCGTAGGCGCCGTTGTTGATCAATGCGTACAGAGCGCCGCCGGTAAGCCGCAGGACCGCGGACACCGCCTGGTCGATGGATGCCGGGTCGCTGAGATCGAGCTGCAGGCTGTCCAGGCCGTCGCGGGTCAGCGCCTCGATGTCCTGTTGTTGGCGGACGGTGGCGAATACCCGGTAACCCCGGTTCGCAAGACCCAAGGCGATACAGCGGCCGATTCCCGATGAACAGCCGGTCACCAGCACGGATTTGTCAGCGTGTGCAGTCATGTGATCGTTGTGAGTTCCTGGCCATGGCTTGAACGTCGATGAGTCTACCTGGATTCGACCCACGGCTCATTCTGTATGCAACAGATACCGGCGGGGGATTGTCCTTTATAATGGGGCAGCGAAAAACCTACTGTCACCACGAGCCGCGTCTAACAACAAAATGCCTTGGAGTTGAAAAATAGCGTCCCATGTCAGATGCGCTGCGAATAGGGGTCATCGGGGTCGGCTACCTGGGTCGAATCCACGCCAAGATCTATGCCGGCATGCCGGATGTGGAACTGGTAGGCGTTGCCGACATCAATGCGCACAGCGCCGGTGAAATTAGCGGCCAGTATCAGTGCGCTGGTCATACCGATCCCTATGCCCTGATCGATCAGGTCGACGCGGTGAGCATAGCGGTACCGACCAGCGCGCACAAGGAGGTCGCGTTGCCGTATATCGACGCAGGAAAACATGTGCTGCTCGAGAAGCCGATCGCGTCGACGGTGACCGAGGCCCAGGTCATCGTGGACCACGCCGACCACGCCGGCGTGGCGTTGTTGATCGGTCATCTGGAGCGTTTCAACGCCGGCATCATGGCGCTCGCCGACCGGGTGTCGGAGCCGAGATTCATCGAAGTGCATCGGCTCGGCACGTTTGTCGAACGCGCCACCGATGTCGACGTGGTGACCGACCTGATGATCCATGACATCGACATCGTTTTGTTCCTAGTGAAGGCGGAATTGACCTACGTCTCCGCGGTCGGATCGCCGGTGTTGACCGATCATGTCGACATCGCCAATGCGCGGTTGGAGTTCGACAACAACGCGGTCGCCAACGTCACCGCGAGCCGCGTCTCCAACAGAAAGTTCCGGCGCATCCGCGTGTTTGGCGCGGACAGTTATCAGGCCTTGAACTACATCGACCAACAGATCGAGGTGGTACGCAAGACCGCACCCCGGCCGGGACAGAAATTCCCCGGCTTGGAGACTGAGACCATACAGGCCACGCCACGCCCGCCCCTGGACGCGGAACTCGAGCACTTCGTGCGGGTTATCCGCAACAACACCCAGCCATTGGTGAACGGTCACGACGGCCTCAAGGCATTACGGGTCGCGGAACAGGTCAAAGCGAAGATCGACGCCTGCGTGACATGAGCGCTAATCCGCACATTGCACCCAGGCGCCGCGCCGCTATTTCCGGCAACCAACTTGGAGAAACGAATGTCGTCATTTCATGCAGGACACGCTGCGGGTCTCTCCGGCGCAGACCAGGAATAACGGCGGGACGATCCCGGCGTTGGCTCGGTCTCGAACGCCTGCACTTACGCTTCACGCAACAGAAGAATAGGGATTGGAGCCACACACTCCGCGCCCTATTTTCATCGCTCCAGCGCGGCGCTCGTCCCCGCACAGCAGGGGAACAGCAGGGAGGCTACGCGCAGGACAAGTCCCTTCGTCGTCATCCGGGATCCGGGGCGCAGTATGCGGGCTAACCCTTTGCCGCGCCGGCTGTGGGGTGTCGTGGTGTTCGCGGCGATATGCCTCGCGGCGCCGCGGCCGGTCTCTGCGGCCGGCGCGTGTGTGCCGACCACGCCCGAATGGGAGGCCATGCAAGCGCGGCTCATCACCCTCACCCGGGACGACGGCACCGCGGTGCAGATGTCGGTGAAACTTGCAGACGACGTGCGCGAGCGTGCTGCGGGTTTTCAGCACATCTGCCCCGAAACCGTGAACGACATACCGATCCTGTTTATATTTTCACGGCCTGCCCGGGTTGCGTTCCACATGCACAACGTGCATGCCCCGTTGGACATCGCCTTCATCGACACCGATGGTCGGATCGCCGACATCCAGCAGATGGCGGTGTACGCAATGCAATCCAATCACGAAATCAACCGCTACTATCGCCCGGCGGCGCCGATCACCGCCGCCCTGGAGACCCGCGCCGGTCTGTTTGCCGCCCTCGGTGTGACCGCCGGCAAGGCGCGTATCGATTTCGCCACCCGCTAGCACACCAGCCAGCCCCTTTGTTCCGCGAAAGTTGTTCCTGGTGGGGCATTATGCGCGCGGTTTTTCTATTTTCGTTTCCTAAAAAAACACTTTTTATCAATGAGTTAGGCACGCTACTGGCGAATGCGTGCGGCCCGAACGCGGGTCATGACGCCGTATGTTCCTGGGAAAAGAAATCACCCATTTGGGTGAAGAAAGCATGGCAAGAATTTGCTTACTATGGTTGCGTCACTTATTCATTGTGGCGCGCGGTAGCAGTTGCATGGAGCGTAAGGGCATTGGCGTCACCGATTCGTAAGTGTGTTGGCGTGTCAGGGATGGATGCCGCATGGACAAGCAAGGCAGGGAGGCGAGATGAAAGGGAAGTTTTGGCGCTGCGTCGTGGTGACACGACCTATCTTTGGGTGGTGGGTTATCGGTGTGGTGTGGCTGGGGTTGTCGGTGTCCACCGCGAACGCGAGCAATTGTGTGGAGAACGGCGGTTCGATGATCTGCACAAAACCGGAAACCGCTCCGACCTCATGGACGTACAATATGTGCGACGGCAGCGGATACGGCGGGTACACCTCGGCAATTCGTCGTCAGTGCTATCACTGGTACGACGGGGAATGGGTCTGGTATGAACCAATCAACCACTACACATGTATTAACGAACAAAACCGGCCGATGACGGACCCGGACGACGCCTCCCTGATGGACAGGGCGATGAACTACAACCGAGATGGTAATACCTGTGACATCACGGCGACGATACGGTGGGCGACGGATACAGAGGGGGTGTATGACTGGAATTGTTTCGGCAGGGACGATCGATATCCGATCTACTCCGCGGGTATCGAGGTCATAAACTACGCCAAGATAACGGTTAGAGACCAACACCTAAACAATGCAACCGCAGAGTGTACGGGTAGCGTGACCACTACTGGAGTTGCCGTAAGCCGAAGGCGCGACGTGGGCTATGCCTGTCCCGACGGTTACGAGCAGCGGTTCTACAACGCTACCGCCTGGGAATGTGTACGGCCGATCGACAACAGTTGCGACGTCGGCAACCCGATCTCGCCGGGGGACGGTTGCAAGACCGAGGCCGGCACCGACTATGATGGACAAGGCAATGGTCTGACGCTTACCCGGTACTACCGCAGCCTGGGTTATCTGTATCAACCGTTGGGCGCAACGGATTCACGGCATTATCCGCTGGGTGACCACTGGCACACGAATTTTGACCGCCGGTTGTTTCCCATCGCTGGTTCGACGCAGGTGATGGCAAGTATCGAGCGGCCTGATGGAACGGTGCGTTATTTTAGATCTGACGGATCGGAATCGCATAACCTGCGGGGCAATCAAGAACGGCTGGATAAGCTTACCGACGCCGCCGGGGAGACCATCGGTTGGCGATTGTTGACCGCGGATCAGTCCCTCGAAGAATACGACGCCGCCGGCCGGCTACAGACCATCATGCCACGCAGCGGACCCAGTTTGACGCTTTCCTACAGTGATGCTGGCACCAGCGTAAGCGTTGCGCCATTTGCGGACTTGTTGATTGCGGTAACCACCAACTTCGGTCATGCGTTGCGTTTTACCTACGATGCGCAGGGTCGCATGGCGACGATGACGGATCCGGAGGGGTGGGTATACCAGTATCTTTTTGTGGACCAGAATCTGACGGCGGTTATCTACCCCGACGACACGCCGGCAGACGACAGCGACAATTCGCGGCGGATCTACCACTACGACGACACAAATTTTTCCTCCCATCTGACCGGCATCACCGATGAGAATGGGGACCGTTTCGCCACCTATGCGTACGATCCGAACACCGGCAGGACAATTGCGACCGAGCACGCGCAAACCGACAACGCCGGGCCCCAAAAACAATACACCTTAACCTATGATGCGGGCACCCAGACCACAGTCACGGATGCGGCCGGCACCGTGGAAGTGCTGACCTTTGACGAGCAACGCGGAATCAAGAACCTCATCAGCCGGGTGCATCAATCCGACGGGAAGGGCATCACCCAAGTGTTTGACGCCAACAACAACCTTATTTCGCGGATCGACGCCGAAGGGCGGATCACAGAATACACCTATACCGCGACCAATCAACGCGAGACTATGACTGAGGCTGCGGGCACGCCTGACGCCCGCACCACGCGCTACGAATATCTGTCTGCCGATGTCGATCTGCCGACCCGGGTTCTAACCCCGAGCGTGTTCGCCGGCGCCACCAAAGAGGTGGTGACTGCCTACGATGCCAAGCTCAGCGTCACGTCGATCACCGAGAACGGGTTTACCCCGGACGGTACCCCGGTGTCGCGCAGCACGTCGTTTCAATACAACGCATTGGGGCAGGTCATACAATTCGATGGGCCGCGCACCGATGTGAACGACATCACCACGCTCACATACTATGACGATCCGGCCTGCACCACCGGCCATGAATGCGGCCAGCTACAATCGGTGACCAATGCCTTGGGCCATATCACGACTTACGATATCTATGACGCCCATGGACGGGTCACCCAGATGACCAATCCGGTGGGTGTGACGACCCGCTACAGCTATGATGCCCGGGGCCGGGTGCTGCAGGTAACGCAAACACCTCCCGCCGGTCAGGATGCGATCCGCACCACGTCCTATACCTACTACGGGGTGATGGATCAGGTGAAGACGGTGACCACCCCAGATTTCGTCACCTTGACCTACACTTATGATGCCGCCCACGACCTTAGGTCGATCACCGACAATGCGGGTCACACCATCGAGTATGCCTATGATCAAACAGGCAACCGTACCCGCGCAGACAGCAAGGACCCCGATGGTTCCCTGGTACGTACGGTGCAGACTGCTTATGACCTGCGAAACCGCGTAGCGTCGATCAATACCGCCGGCTCAATCACCCAGACGATCCGCGATGCGGTGGGCAACCTGGTCAGCGAGATCGACCCCAACCTCAATCCACACACCGCGCACAATTACGACGCGCTGGATCGGTTGGACGATACCTTGGATGCGCTCGGTTATCTCACTGACTATGAGTACGACGTCCAAGATCAATTGATCCGGGTCCAAGCGCCCAACAATGTCACCACCACCTACCGATACGATGATTTAGGAAATTTACTAATAGAGATCAGTCCGGACCGTGGCACCATCGTGTATACACATGATGTGATGGGCAACGTCCGGACCATCCGCGACGCCAGAAACGTCGCCGTGACCTACAGCTATGATGCCTTGAACCGGGTCACAAGCGTCGATTATCCCGGGACTGTGGAAGACATCACGCTCACCTATGATGTGTGCCAGAATGGGCGGGGAAGGGTGTGTGAAATGCAGGACGAATCCGGCGACACCCAGTATACCTATAACGCCTACGGACAAGTCCTCACCGAGACGCGCACGGTGTTAGGAGTGAGTTATGCGACTCAATACTACTACTACCCCGGCGGCCAGCTATCAGCGGTGGTTGACCCGAGCCGGCAGTGGGTCTATTTCCAGCGCGATGCTGTGGGACGCGTGGCAAGGATCTATGCGTCTGGGCCTGTGAACAGTGTTGTCGCCGACACCCGCAGCTACCGGGCCGATGGCCTGTTGACCTCCCAGAGTTTTGGCAACGGGCTGCAAGAGACCCGCAACTACGATCTTAGCGGGCGCTTGTTGAGCCAATCGTTGGGGATCGACACCCGCAGCTACGTCTATGACGCCAACGGCAACGTCTTGACTATTGAGACCGATCCGTGGGGAGCGGACTACGGCTACGACACCCTGGATCGTTTAACCAACGAGGTGGAAGATCGAGTCTACAGTCCCACCTACACGGCAGCGACCACCAGAAGCTATGATTACGACGCCAACGGCAACCGCGAACGCCGCACCATCAACGGTGAAACGCCTAGCCCTTACGATTACACGCCGGACAGCAACCGTCTGACCGATTTCGACGGCTGGCAGGTGTACACGCAACCAAACGGCCATCAGGTTTACCACTTTTTTCCGTTCACGGGGGGCGGTGTGTACTACATCTATCCGCAGAACAACGCTGGGCGAATGGCCTATGCGGCGACTTACGTCTACTGGAGTGAAGGCCATTACTGGGGTCAAACGGACTATCGCTACAATGCCAAGGGCCTGCGCACCATCAAGACCTTGAACGCAGCAAGCGCGACGCCTACGACCACGGTGTATCACTACGATCTGGCAGGTCATTTGATCCTCGAGACCACCGACACCGGCGAGCCGATCCGCAGTTATGCATGGGTGGAGGATACCCCCATCCTGCAGCGCGATCACACCGGTGAGACCGATGTGGTGCTGTATCTGCACACTGATCATCTGCACACTCCGCGCCTGGCCTCGGATGCGAATGGAACTATCGTGTGGCGTATGGACGGTGACGCATTTAGCGGTGGCTATATGGACGTAAATCCCGATCGTGATAATCAGTACGTGCAGATCAACTTGCGATTCCCGGGGCAATATTACGACAGTGAAACCGGGCTCCACTACAACTGGAACCG
>CALZGZ010000096.1 GCA_945787105.1 uncultured Gammaproteobacteria bacterium | reverse complement strand
TCGGCTATGTTGCACTATGGAAGATTCTGAGCACTGGGCAAAGCGGGACACGACCAGCGAGGAACCTGGCATGCTGAAACGGCGCTTATTGATGATTGGGCGTATGATCGCGCTGGCCGCGGCCGCCACTGCCCGGCCACTTACGGTGACAGCGGTCATGCCTTGACTGCAACCGGTACGGGGGCGCCGGTTCTGGAATTGTATAGATCGGATGACGGTCACGTCCGGTATCAACTGAACAACGACTGGTTACTCGGCATGAGTCTTGGGGTGTCGCCGGTGGATCTTGCCGACGACCCGCGACGCCGGCGACCGCTGGATAAATGGCGGCCTGACTTCGATGTGTATGATTTCTCCAATCGCTCCCGCGACGTCGCTGATCTGCAGTTGAGGCGTCCGCAAAGAATTAGATGGTTTTGGACGATCGGATCAATGCAAGACTTCTATAGCGATGATCGGTTCGATTTCAGATGGGATCTGCTACAACACTTTTCCTTGGAGACTAAGGCCGGATTTCTGGTGCCGTTCGGCAACCGGTGGTTGTTAGGTGGCGCCATCACTTTGGACCGCAACGTGGACGACCATCCATCAGCCGCGCTACCGGCGAAATCCGATTCCAAAACGACAGCCGACACATATGTCGGTTTCAAGCTTGCGTGCTGATTACGCGATCGAAAACCGGCGCGTCGCTATCGGATCGCGGCGATTCCGGCCCGCGGCACGCCGGCAAAGAGGGCGGGGGCTATTGCGATCGCTTCTCGAATTGCGCGTTCCGTTCCGCCCACACGGCGTAAATCTCGTCCGGCCACAACGAAAGCAGATAATCGATAATATTCGAGATCTCGATTTCAGTCAGTTTTGAACTAAACGATGGCATCGCACGCCCACCGTTCTTTATGGTATTGATCAATTGCCGCCGGGGGTGATGCCAAGTGTGTGCACTTCCGTCCAGCGGCGGTGGTGGGAAATTGCCGCTGGCATCACGCCGCTGCCAATTGACAACACCTTCCGCTCGCGGACCATGGCATTGCGCGCAGTTCTTAGCGAACAGCTTCGCACCATTAATCACCACCGAGAAATCTCCGCGCCTCGCGGGCGCCTTTTTCGCTGCATTGGTGAGGTGCTCGTCCACCGCCTGTTTCAACTCGTCAGCCGCACGTTGCTGGGCGGTAGCGGCCGCCGCTGCCCCATCCGATCTTGCATTACAGGAAGCGGCCAGAAGCGTTACCAGGACCGCCAAAGCAATTGTTTTCATGCACTCATGCACCGACAATCCTCAATTTATGCGTGGGTCTTCGATGAACACGCACATCAAACCTTAATCGCTGCGTCCGGCGGTTGGCGTCTAATTCGACTTTGAAAGCTTTGACCGAGCCGAGTACGGTATCCCTCGAAAGTGAATCGGTAGAAAGTTGGCCTTTTTTTCATAGACGATGCGCCACACTCCATCGGCCTCCTTTCGCCAATACTGTCGTTTACGCGCACTAGTATTAAAATTGCTACTTCGATAGTCCTGCTGGAAGGTCACGGCCATCAAATCTGATTCACCAGGATATTGAAAGACGCTGATATCGTCGAGTCTCACTTTGATGAAGGATTTTTGTTTTGCCACGCGGCGCTTGTGCCGGATCCAGCTTTGGTAGTTCATCTTTCCGCTACGAAAAGTCTTGGCATAGTGCCTTGCATAACGTTTGTCATCGCGACTCTCCCAATCCCGCCGCCATTGTTCGAGGCGCGCGAGAAATACCTCGCGTTGCCGGCTGATCTCTTGCGCTGACACCCAGTTGACGCGGTCCGCGATGATTACGGGCGTTGTCCCGGTGTCCACCATTTTGGACAACAACGCCATATCCCGGTTGGGCAACGCCAAACACCCGTCACTAATCAAGGGGGCACGATTGTAGGTATCCGACGGGACACCATGTAACCAGATCCCATGGCCGGTCCGCCCCAGCCGGCGGTCCCATTCGTTGGGATAATTGATAGGTAACGCAGCGGATCCGTAAAAATCGGACAATCCGCTCGGATCTAGCCGTGAGGTAACAAAATACAAGCCCACCGGGCTGCGCTGGTCTCCCTCTTTGACTTTCAGCATACCTCTCTTGCCGACCGACACATAGGAATCTCCCACCAACTGTAACTGGTTACCCTTATTGGCAAACACGTGGAGCCGCGACAAAGATGCATCCACCACAATGACGTGGCGCTGATCGGCCGACAATTGGATCACATATTCGGGCCACATACCCTGGCCCGAATGCGGTTCTTGCTGTTGATGTGCGAGCCGTCTCCGGGCCTCGTCTAGCAATGCGGTGACGTTGTTGTCGCTGTGCGCGAAAGTACCTCCGAAGGAAGCAACGGGCCGGTCTTGAGCCATCAATAAATCCGCATAGACCAGCTGCGCCAAACGAAAATTAGGGTTGCGTCCCACAAGACGCTTCGCCTTCTCGAGAGCTATTGGAAGCCGCGCTGCACGCACATCATCCAAGATCTCCAGCAGAACCTGTTCGTTTTCATCAGCTCGAGCATTTTCAAATGTGATTGTATGTTGTTCAGCGTGCACAACCGAGACGAGCAACAGCGCCGCCGCCACGATCCAGCCGGTTTTCTTTCGCCACCAATTGCTTAGTTTTTTCATTCGCGTTAATACGGCACAGTATACGCTAACGCACGGTATACGCGGAATTACGCATGGTCAAAACGATAGTATATCCCGTGCTCAGTTGCCAGTCCCAGCCTCTTGAGCATAGCCGATCAACTCTTTAGCGGGCACGTACCCACCGATGATAGAACCGTCCTCCAGTATAATCGTCGGCGTCCCACTCACACCAACCAGTTGCCCCATCTGGAAGTGCTCCGCCACCGGATTATCGCAGCGTTTGGGTTCAACCGGTCTTCGGGCTTTCGCGTCCGTCATCGCCGCTTGAGGATCATCAGCACACCATACCGACACCATCTGGTCATACACCGATGAGGGGACACCGGCGCGCGGAAACGCGAGATACCTCACCTTTATCCCAGCCTTGTTGAGTTGTCCAACTTCGTTGTGCAGCTTCGAACAATAAGGACAGGTCACGTCGGTAAACACCGTAATCGTGCTTTCCACGTCTTGCGGCGCAAACACAATCATGCCGGCCTCACCCAAGTCATTCACCGCATCGATGCGCACCCGCTTACGCGCCGATTCGCTGAGGTTTTCGCCGCGATCGATATCGATGACATCACCGCGGATGATGTATCTGCCATCTGCCGATATGTACAACAACCGAGGACCCACGGTGATTTCATACAGGCCACTAACCGGCGACGTCTTCACGTTACTCGCGGAGAAATCCGTAATCAGCCGGCTACCGGTCGCGAGCACAGCGTCGGGAATCGGGTCGCTTCCAGCCATCGCTGGTGGTATTAGCAGGGTGACTAACACGAACAGTACTTTTAGCAACATGGGACCTCTCTATAATTAGAATGCAAGCGGATTATCATCGATTTTAGCGCACTCGATCCGCTTTGACGTCTACGAAAGCGAAGATTGCCCGAGCAATGATGAATCTCGAACTCACACAGAACGCTGGCGGAGAATCCGAGGAGGCCGCGCTATTGCCACACCAATGTTAATTGGCCCAACGGATAACTGTCGTTGCTGCCCTATATAGTCAGCCCACGCCACTCTTGTGACCCACCATAACAATGGAAGTTTCATTGCGTTAAATGACACCGACACGCGATGTAACGACTACCATCGTGTGTCTTGGGTGAGCTGTCTATGCGGTCATCCAACCCACTGCCGAATCGCGCTTAGACTTGCACCTGAAAAGGCCTCTTAATTCTCGGCTCATTCGATTACTAAGCACCAATGCCGGCTTGTGAATTCCGTATTTGTGCGTTTTCTTGAGTGCTGGACGCTGAGGATGAAAGACCCTACTAGTCTTATGGAAACTAGTTTTGGCGTAAGCCCAAAGATCAATATCTCATCCAGTCACGGCACCAATCATCACGTAAATTTGACGTAATTTAGACTTTAATGACAGTGACACGCGCCACATCGAGTAAGAATTGGGCGCGTGGGCGAAGGATGCCTGCGAGGAATGCGGATGGAAGCGCAATGAATTGATTTTTTCACAGGGCATAGTTGGCCTCGGTGCTGCATAAGGTGGTTGAGACAAGATGCTGCGTACGCATAACAAATCCTGTAGAGTCGGCAGCGCCGCACGCTCGCATGAGCTACTAAGTATCAGCCCGCTACCCGCGACCCAGGGCTGAAGCCATTTGTAACGCTTGAAATTGCCATGTCATCATCGTTGAAATATCAACTCTACTTTGTGGTGCTGTTGGGCCTCAGCACCATAGTGGCCGCGTGCGCATTGTTGGCAAAACCACGTCCCGAGGGTGGATTCCATGCGGATGCGGTTAACTCCCCGCATAGTTCATGTCCAAAGGCCACGGGTTGGTTCGACCCTGACGCGGGCGTTGCCCTCGATTCGTCTACACTGATCAGCTCACTCGCGCAGCGGTCGGCGGTGTTGCTCGGCGAAAGCCATCCCAGTGCCGAGGATCACCGCTGGCAACTTCACACCTTGGCTGCCCTGTTCGGACGCAATCCAAACATGGTCATTGGCTTCGAGATGTTTCCCCGATCGGCACAGCCGGTACTAGACCGGTGGATCGATGGAGCGCTGGACGAGCAAGCCTTCCTGGATGAGGTGAAATGGGACGAGGTGTGGGGCTACGACGCAAAACTTTATTTGCCCATATTTCATTTCGCCCGGCAAAATCGCATTCCGATGTTAGCGATCAATGTTCGACGCAGTCTCGTTGAGCGCGTTGGCGACAAAGGCTGGGCGAACATCCCCGTCGCTGACCGTGAAGGCGTGTCCGATCCGGCGCCGGTGAGCGACGCCTATCGGCACGAGTTGGCCCACGTGTACCAGATCAAGAGGTCTACCGATCCCCATGCCGTAGATAAGGCTTCGCCGATGGGTGATGCCGGTTACGAAGGTTTCGACGAGATTTTGCAGGACCCCGATTTTCAGCGGTTTGTGGAGGCCCAATCAACCTGGGACCGGGCTATGGCGGAGGGCCTTGCGGCGGGATCGAAAATGCACCGGGCGACACTCGCAGTCGGCATCATGGGCAGTGGTCATGTCGCCTACGGTAGTGGTGTCGCGCATCAGCTCATTGACTTAGGTGTCGTAGACGTAGCGACGGCGATCACCATTTCTCCTCCCGACGGCTGCGGAGAAATGCAAACCGGCGTGGCGGACGCGGTGTTCATTTTGCCGGAGACCACCACCCACAAACCCGATCATCCGCTGTTGGGCGTGCACATCACGGGCTCCGATGAGGGAGTGTTAATAGAAAGTGTCGTTCCGGACAGCGTTGCCGAGGCCGCAGGCCTCAAGCAAGGCGATGTGATCATTAGCGCTGCCGGGAGTCACGTCAAAAAAAGCTCGGAACTGGTGCGCATTATCCGACGCCAAGCGCCGGGAACTTGGTTGCCGCTGGAGGTGCGGCGCGGTGAGACAATGATCGAGATTATTGCCAAATTTCCCCCGCCATCCGCCATCAACGGTTTGCAATCCGGTTAGCTATTCAGGTTGGCTTCCAGCCTCAATTTTTCGGTAACGAGTGCCGCCGCCGGTTACGTGCCTTCCCGCCAGGATGCCAGGTATTCCTTCTGCGCGCCGCTCAAATGATCGATGTTGATTCCCATCGCCGCTAATTTAAGGCGAGCGACTTCTTGGTCCACCGCAGGCGGCACCCCATGGACAGCATGCTCTAGCTGATCGTGGTGTTCGGCCAGATATGCGGCGCATAACGCCTGGTTTGCAAAACTCATGTCCATCACCGCCGCCGGGTGTCCCTCCGCGGCGGCGAGATTGACCAGCCGTCCTTCGGCCAGCAAGCGAATACGGCGCCCATCGGCCAATCTGTATTCCTCGACGTTTGCCCGCGGCCGATGTTTACCGGTGGCCATCTGTTCGAGCGCCGGAATATTGATTTCTATATTAAAGTGTCCCGAATTGGCGACCACGCAACCGTCTTTCATCACCGCGAAGTGTTGCCGGTCAATGACATGCTTATCACCGGTAACGGTGACCACGAAATCGGAAATCGTCACCGCCTTCAGCAACGGTATGACCTCGAAGCCATCCATCAGCGCTTCGAGCGCGCGCACCGGTTCAACCTCGGTGACAACCACCCTGGCGCCGTGGCCGTTGGCGCGCATCGCCAACCCACGCCCACACCAGCCGTAACCGGCTACGGTGAAAACCCGACCCGCCACCAGCATATTGGTGGCGCGAATCACGCCGTCCAACGTGCTCTGGCCGGTGCCGTAGCGGTTGTCGAACAAGTGTTTGGTCATCGCGTCATTGACCGCAATAATGGGGAATCGCAGCGCCCGATCGCGGGCCATAGCCCTTAATCGCACCACACCCGTGGTGGTTTCCTCGGTGCCGCCCAACATGGTTGGCAACAGCTCCGGCCGGGATTTGTGCATCTCGCTCACCAAGTCGGCGCCGTCATCCATAACCACTACCGGTTTGTGATCGAGCGCGGCCTCGATGTGTTGATAGTAGACGTCGGTGTCTTCGCCGCGAATGGCGTGGACCGAAATATTGAAATCACGCACCAGGGACGCGGCAACGTCGTCTTGGGTGCTTAACGGATTACTGGCGCACAGCACCACATCGGCGCCACCGGCTTTGAGGGTACGGGCAAGATTAGCAGTCTCGGTGGTGATGTGCAGACAACCGCTCATGCGCAGACCCGCGAGCGGCCGATGCTGCTCAAAGCGCGTCATCAGGCCGCGCATAACCGGCATCTCCTGCAAGGCCCACTCGATCCGTTCGCGGCCACGTTCCGCAAAGGAGAGATCCTTGATATCGGATAACTCAGCGCCCATGCCCCGATAATGACGGATTGCGGCCATAGATCCTTTGATTCTCGTCAAAGGCATCGCCATGTTTTGCTCTTATGCTATGCGGTATCACATGGCTTGGTTTGACGTTTTGATCGGTCGGGCGTGGATGTCTTTAAGCACACAGTTTAGGTAGGTAATGAACGATTGCGACTGCATCAGCCTGTTGCAATGGGTACTCCCGCGCCTGCACATGCAGTGGCGCGGATTTCGTAAAGTGCGCGGTCAAGTCTGCAAGCGCATCCAGCGGCGCATGGGTGAGCTTGCGATCACCGACGTTGCCCTCTACCGTGACCATCTCCAACAACACGCAGATGAGTGGCTGCTGTTGCGCGACCTGTGCCGGATCACCATCTCTCGTTTTTGGCGCGACAAAAGAGCATACGTTTCCCTAGACAGTAACGTCTTGCCGGTTCTGGCCCAGCAAGCAATCCAGCGCGGCGACGGCACGCTCCGGATCTGGAGTGCCGGCTGTGGATCTGGCGAAGAACCGTATTCGGTTACATTGCTGTGGGAGCTGAAACTTCGCGACCGGTTTCCATCGCTCAAGCTAAATGTGCTTGCCACCGACATTGATCATGCCGTATTGGCACGGGCGAAGACCGCCTGCTACGGCCACGGCAGTCTCAAAGACCTCCCGACCGACTGGTACGTGATCGCTTTCCAGCAGATCGATGATGCTTACTGTCTTCGCCAGCGATTCAAACGCGGTGTCACGTTTCGGCATCATGATGTGCGCGACCAACCCCCAGATCTGCAGTTTGATCTGATCCTATGCCGCAACCTGGTGTTCACCTACTTTGACGAAAGCCAGCAGCGCGCAGTTGTCGGCCATTTGCTCAATGCATTGGTGCCCGACGGCGCCTTGATGCTGGGGTCCCACGAGCATCTATCCGCTGATGAACGGCGGTTAAAGGTGTGGCCGGGGCTGCCTTGTTTCTTTACACATAGGAACGCCCCCGCACTTAACCTTAGATAAGACGCAGTTTCTTGATTCCGCGCAAGGATAAACCGATCACGCTCAGGCCAGCCGGCAACGGATGTTCGAGTTGGAACCGGAGCGGAAAACTCTGGTGAAACGAAGTTCCGGTGAGGCTGTACGGTGGTCAATTAGGAACAAAAATTTGCTCAGGCTTTCGTTTATCGCTGCCACATCCTACGCCGGAGCTGTATCCGCTAGGATTTCATGCTCCCTGAATCCCGCTTTTGAACTCAATGCATGTAAGCGCTCTCTAATGCCATGATCAATGACTCTGTACAACAGGAAACACTTTTTACAGCTGGGCAGTGCAGGCTCATAATTCGAAAACAGCGAAGATTATCTACGGTTAGCGTCGCGCGACGGTGAGGAGGGGGATCGTTCCCCAGGATTCGATAGAGGATTATCTTGGCCATAACCATTGCCTATCATTCAAGGACTACCGACGCTCCGATTGCGGCACCACAATACAATCATCGTCTTTAACGCACCAGAGTTGATATCTCCTAATATTGGCTGAAATACAGTAGTGGCTCGTGAGATAATAATTGGGTTCAAGTACGCCGCAACCAAACCTGAGCTTTCGTGAAGTAGTGAATTTTAGAGGTTTGCCGATGACCGTTTACCGATCTCTATGTATATGGGCTCTTTGTGGGCTGGTATTATTGATCAACGTCGACAACGCAAGGGCCGAACCCAGTCAACAGCAGCGTACTGCTACCGGCGCGCCAAACCGGTTTGTGGTGACGCTCGTTGCAAAGGATGAACGTCACCCGTGGTTCGGCAAGGGCTTCGTCGGCCGTGGGCACGAAATAGCCTTTGCCGTGAATGAGGTGCCGGGAAAGCAACTCACCCTGGTGCGGGGGCAAACCTATGAGTTCGAAATACGCAGCGATCCGTTGCATGATTTCTACCTGTCCACCAGCCCCGTCGGCCGCGGGCGGAAGGTCTTGGTCGAAGGGGTGGAGGGAAACTTCACCTTCGATGGGACGGTGAAATTCACCCCCACGGCGCTGACACCAAACGTCGTCTACTATCAATGTCAAAACCACACCTATATGGGTGGCCGGATTTTTGTCGTGGATAAGGCGGGCCAAGTGCCGGACCGCGCGGCGGTGGAGGCGGAAGCGAGTGAAGCGATCGACGAACCCGAGGTCGATCTCAAGACCCTGACTAACATCGTCAAAAACAAGATCGCCTTTGCCAAACTCAACGTTCGCAGTTCCGCAGGCGCAAAGCGTGTCAAATCGAGTGATCATTCTAAGGCCCAGAAGATGCTGCGCGACGCCGACCACTTGATCGCGGAAGCGGAAACAAACTTGCAAGCAGGTGATGTTGCGAACGCCCAAGCGCTCATCGACGAGTCAATCCGCACCTCCAGTACCGCTTTCCAGATGGTGCCCGACACGCAAGAGATCAAGAACCGGGCGCAAGCGGATTACGAGACGCTCGTGCGCCGTGTAGAGGCGTCCCTTGCATCCTATCGATCGTATGCGCTCATGGGGAGAAACAAGGACGACGAGCACGCCAAGGTGGACCCCAATAAGGTCCGGCAGGATCTGATCACGGCCCAAAGTTTGGCGAAGGACGAGGACTACGAGGCCGCGAACAAACTTTTGCGTACGACGCAGCAATCCCTTGATACGGCGGTCGCAAAGATATTAGACGCTCAGACCCTCACCTATGAACTCAGTTTTGCGACCGCTAAAGACGAATATCAATATGAACGGAATCGCAACCAGGAATACGGCAGATTGCTGGCAACAGTGGTCGAGAAATTGAATCCGCCGCAAACCAAGATGGCCTTGATCACCGTGCTCAGTAAACAGGGGGATGATCTGCTCGAGAAAGCCGATCAAAGCGCGACCCAAGGTGATTTCACTCTTGCCATAGAGACTGTGCAGAACTCGACTGTCAGGTATCAAAATGCAATACAAATGGCCGGCGTCCGGTTGTTTGGCCGATAGTCTGCACTTGTCTCACCACAAAGACTGACCCATTCCGGTAATCCCACGGAACTCGACTGAGATTGAACCATACGGGTCATCATCTGGAACAAGATCGATATCTGCGCGTCTTACATAGGTACGTAAGGCTGTGCCAACCGGCAACTGTCACCACGCAGATCGTAAATAACGTGCCCCGATTCAATACAACGTATCTAACCATTGTTTTGTTGTCGGTCATGGTCACTGATACCTGGGGTCAGGGGCCCATGGTGCCGGGCAAGGAACAGACCGGCGCACGTCTCAAGTTCCTGGAGAAGCTGACCGAACACTCTTCCGCCGCCCGCCAGGTAAAGGCCAGCACTAACGCGGATGCGAAGGCGCGTCATGAACAAGCAAGAGCGCTGTATCAGAAAGCCCTATCCGCCTACAACGCTAACGACTACCAGACCGCCGCCGAGCTGTTGAATCAAGCCTTGAGGACCATGTTCGAGGCGGTGCGTATGGCCGATCCGGACAAAGTACTCGCTGAGAAAAGAGAACGCGACTTTCAGAATCTACTTGCCAGCGTGAACGCCCTGTCCGATGCCCACAACCGCGTCAGCCAGGAGAAGGGCGCCCGGGCCGCTAACTCTGATCTGCGGCAGTTAGTCGATCGTAAAGTTTCCCAAGCCCACACGTTGCGGCAAGCGGGCAAGCTGATCGAGGGACGACACGCATTAGATGAGGCATACGTTGCGATTAAAGTGGCTATCGAAAGCCTACGGGGCGGTGACACGCTGGTTCGCGCATTGCATTTCGATACAAAAGAGGAGGAGTACCACTATGAAGTGGATCGCAATGATACACACCGGATGCTCGTGGATGTTCTGTTACGGGAGAAAATGGAAGGGAGCGAAACAATCAAAAAGATGGTGCAATCATTCATCGACAAAGCAGCTGACACCCGGCGTCAGGCCGAAGCGCTGGCCGGCAAGCGCGACTACGACGCCGCGGTGAAAACCATGGAGCAATCAACCAAAGACATTCTGCGTGCAATACGCAGCGCGGGGATCTACATTCCGGGGTGAGTACAGCGCAGGTCTTCCATTTGCTTATATCAACGTCTTAAATTCGGTCTGACTGTATTGTAATGGTGGCGTGATCTTGCCTGACAGATACCAGAATGTCTGCTTTACACGCAAGTGCCCACGTTCCCGGAGAAATCCCATACTTCCGAGTTTGTGAAGAGTACATTTGTGACATGAGGAAAACCCCGCCACCGAGAGCGGGGCTCTGTGTCTTTGCATGTGAAGGCGCGCCGCCCCCCCAAGCTGGTAACAAGCCTGCGCGGATATTACTCCGGAGGATCCGGGATTGACAGCGGGCCGGTAGTAATTCCCCGCACCGCCCGCGCGTGGCCGGGGACGGTCTTAGATTGGTCTGTTACAGCGCCATTGGAGAAGTTGCCGCCCCACGCCTCAGTCGCCTCGGAAATGGTGGAGGTCGATGACCAATACAGGTCTGCCTCCGTCGGCCCGAAAACAGCATCTATGCAGGGGGGGCCGGCCGGGCACTCTTCAAGAATGCTCTGCATCTCTATAATATTTGGTGTACGCCAATCGCAGCGGTTGGCAAGACAGGTGGTGGACGGGTCATCGGTGGTGTCCCGATTCAACGTCGCCAAGAAATCAGTATACAGCGTCCCGTCCGGTGCGGTGCCCGCGTCTGACCAGTCGTATTCGTTTTGCACACAGTGTACATCACGGTTTGCCTGATTGCCGTCCTGGCACTGATCGTCGGTGGCTGCCAGTTTTTTCTCCCACATCAGGCCCGTCTGATTGTCGGTGATTGTCCCATCGGCGTTGTCCACAAAGCGATCCACCGCAGGCGCCTCTACCTCTATCAG
>CALZGZ010000095.1 GCA_945787105.1 uncultured Gammaproteobacteria bacterium | reverse complement strand
GTACACCAGCACCGACAAAGCGCCGTGGACGTTGGTGGAGGGCAACGACAAGCGTTATGCTCGAATCAAGGTGCTACAAACCCTCCGCGATCGGTGGGTAAATGTGCTCGGTCAAACCACAGCGCCGCCCACGCAGGTGGTTAGCGCAGTGTCGCGGCGGCGATAACAGTCCGCGGAGATAAGTAATCGGGGACCAGTATGTCCCGCGCAAGCTGGTGTGTTCAGTGGGAGACAGTCTCGTCATCCAAAAAAAATGGGAGCGGTGGTCCCAACAGCCGCGTTTTATCGCAATCGTCGGGCGCTCCCACAAGCCAGAAGCCTAACCTTCGGGACCGGAGATCCCGCTCCAGGATTTCCGGACCGCTACTATGCGTCGTGATTGTCCGCGGCCACTTCGTCGCGCGTGAAGAACACACCATCACGCAAGAATCCTGAAACAATGGTCTCCAATACCGCCGTTACATGATGGTCCTTATCCCGGGATACGACCCAGTGATCGGGCAGGCCATCCAATAAGTGAATCATTGCCGGCCGGCCGTCTTCGAAGACCGAGGCATACGTCTCGCCGGTCAATCGATCTTTAAATGCAGGGACGAAATGCCTGCCGCGACAGTTTTTGCTAACACCTGGTGTGCCCGCAAAACAATTGTTTTCCCATGCCAAATCAGCATGCGTTAATAGTTTACCCATGACCTTACCCCCACCAGTTCGTATACACAGACAGTACATGAACCACCTGATTACAAGTATAGTTTCTTGGTTTGGTTTTGCCACTCGCCTATACCTAGGTGGCGATTAGTAAGCTATTGAAATTATTGAGTATTCAACGTGAGGTTACAGTCCAGATGGTGAATAAATGTTAGCAACGGAACCGGGGACCGGAAATCGGGGAACGTGATGCGGAACGCTGAATTCAATGCCCAGTGGACGCGTGTTGTGAATTAGAAACATCGGCTCTTTTGTATCGTGATCACCCAACCGGGCCCCGATCTCTGGCCAGCGACATGTTGCTTCCAATTGGTTTCACAGGCGAACATACGTATTCATGGAAACCGGTGCGGATCTCAGCAATTTTGCCTTGACGGCGGTGCCGTATGTCACTGCGTTTCTCGCCGGCGCGTTGGGTGGGGTGCATTGCATAGGCATGTGCGGTGGTGTGGTTGGCGCATTGGTCTACGGACTCCCGCAAGCGTCCCGTAGGCGGACCGCGACGCTGCTGCCATTTGTGTTTGCCTACAATCTGGGGCGAATCTGTACCTATACAGTAGCGGGCGCGATTGCTGGTTACCTGGGTTTCATTGCCGCGGACTGGGTCAATGAATACCGATCGTGGTTTTTTCTACGTATCGCGGCGGCCTTGTTGATGATCGGTTTTGGCCTGTACATCGCCGGCTGGTGGATGGCACTAACCCATGTCGAACGGCTCGGCGCGCGCTTGTGGCGCCGGATACAACCGATCGGGAGGCGTTTGTTTCCAGTCCATCGATGGCATCAGGCATTACTGCTCGGACTATTGTGGGGTTGGTTACCCTGCGGTCTGGTCTACACCGTATTGGTGTGGTCATTTGCGGCAGGTGGTTGGCGCGAGGGTGCGATGTTGATGGTCAGTTTCGGCGTTGGGACCATGCCACTGCTGGTGTTACTCGGTATTACTGCAGGAAGGCTCACTGCGTCGTTGCAACACCGAGCAGTGCGCGCTATCGCCGGTTTGACCGTCATCGTGTTTGGCTTATGGACCCTTGCAGCCACCTTGATCCACCAAACCAATATGGGTCTGGGACACACACATTAGAGCGGCAAGGGGCGACCGGAGTTCGGTGTGTGTCCAACGACAAGACACGCTGTGTCATCGCGACAAGCGCAGCGCGGACGAATCTCACCTTGCTAAGGTTAACACCCGCATCTAAAGACGGTGGGATTCCTCGCGACACTTGGAATGAAATCGATTTTCGTGGTGGTCAGACCGCCGATTTTCGGGGGTCTAACCTCGCTTCCACAGACCCCGGCTTGGGGCCCCGATGTGAGGCGATTTGACTCCAGGGTTGCCAAGCTTGACGATTTTGTGCTGCGGCCCGGGTGTCCCCCGCCTTAAAAGTCAACCCGCAAGTCTCTTGTTTATGCTCCACCGAAGAAGAATTTCGATTTTCCATGATCGGAATCAATGATTGCATCGATAGATGCAAGGACAATTTTGCTTGGAGATACACCACTAGATGGGGAGTGCCATGGCGTCGAACAAGATCAGTATTGTTGTGGTATCGGGAAGCCGCGAGCGCCTGCAGATGGCAGCGATGATGGCATCGGTAGGGGCAGTGAGCGGCAATGACGTTACCGTATTTTTGTCCATGAACGCGCTGAGCTACTTTCTCAAAGACGCCAGTGAAACAGCGCCAGCCGAAGGCGAGGTTGGGGCCATGATCGCGGAAAAAAACGTCCCGCCGTTCAAGCAGCTTTTCCAACAGGCGGTGGAACTGGGCGATGCCAAGATCTACCCCTGTTCGATGGCGATGGATTTGCTCGGAGTGGAAGCTGATGATCTGGATCCCTATTTACAAGAACCCTGGGGACTGACCAAATTCTTGAGCCACGCGGCGGACGCCCAAGTTTGGTCTTTTTGACTCGATCTAAAGTAAAAGGAGGGTAACCATGGCAGAAAAAATGCTAATCGATGCGCGTGGTAGTTTTTGCCCCGGACCGCTGATGGAACTGATCGCCAAGCTCAAGTCGGGGCAGGTGGGTGATGAGTTCGAAGTATTGTCCTCGGACAAGGGCTCCGCCAAGGATATACCGGAATGGGTGGACAAGGCCGGTCACGAGATTGTCGAGAGTCGTGAAAACAAGGGAGTTTGGCATATCACGGTGAGAAAAAAGCGATAACACACACATTAAACCCTGGAGGATATTATGAAAATCCTAATTATCGGCGGTGGTATGGGCGGCACGATCCTCGCCAACAACCTCGCCCGCAGGTTGAGTTCGGAGATCAAGGCCGGCAAGGTTAATTTGACCATGCTCTCGGCCTCGGAACAGCATTTTTACCAACCGGGTCTGTTGTACCTCGCGGTCGGGCAGATGATGCCCGATGAGTTGTATCGCGATCAGGTGAGTCTATTGGAACCCGGTATCGAATTCCACGTCGACCCTGTCAACGAGTTCCAACTCGATGACAACCAGGTCAAGACCCAAAGCGACCGTACCTATGATTATGACGTGCTCGTGGTGGCTACGGGATCACGGGTGAATATGGACGAGATCCCGGGGCTCGCGGAGAACGCAGAGATGTTCTACACCGAAGAGGGCGCGCTCAAGATGTTGAAGAGTCTGCGTGAATTCGAGGGCGGCAGAGTGGTGGTGTGTGTGGGTGTACCGCACAAGTGCCCGATGGCACCGCTCGAGATCACCTTCATGATGCACGATTTCTTTAAGGTGCGCGGCATCCTCGACAAGGTCGAGTTGTACTATACCTATCCCATTGGCCGCATCCACAGTTTGGAAAACGTCGCCAAGTGGGCAACACCGGAATTCGACCAGCTCGGCAT
>CALZGZ010000094.1 GCA_945787105.1 uncultured Gammaproteobacteria bacterium | reverse complement strand
CGAACACTACGAAGAGGGCGCCCATCGCTATCTGCGCCGCATCGCCGAACGCTTCCACATCGAAGCCTTGATAGTGACCTTGCCGGGTCTGGGCGCAGCGCGAACCATTCAAGAACTCGCAGTCGATATCGTGAACCAGTGGGAGGTCGGCCGCGACTTCGAAGGACGCGGTTTGTTGTTGGTGCTGGTAGCCAAGCAAAAGCAAGTAAAACTCGAAGTGGGCTATGAACTGGAGGACGTGTTCACCGATGCGTTCACGGGTTATGTGGAGGATCTCCAGCTCAAATCCTATTTCTTGCAGCAGGACATGGGCACCGGTCTGATCGCAGTGATCGAGGAACTCGAACGGCGCGCGCAGATCAAGCATCAGGGAGACTATACTCCGGGCACAATCGCTAAGCTCGATGCAGGGCTCTTGGCCGGTGGTGCCGGCGCTCAAAGGCAACTCACTCGATATCAACGCGAAGCTTCATCCCCGAGCACAACCCCTTTGACACCGAGCGCCGGTGCATCGACCCCGGGCCAGGCCTGGCGGATCATGCTCAGCAAGTGGGCGGGCGAGGGATTACACGGCAAGGCCGACATCTATACCGAGATGACAAAATTGGCGATGGGTGATCAACACCATCCCGATCAGCGCACCAAGGCGGCCCTCGATCACTGGCAGGATGCGTCATATCAGATCCTCCAAGACGGCGACCATGCGATTATTTACTTCGGCAACAAGAAAGGGTGGAACAATGCGCCTTTTTTATTTTGCAACACACCTTCAGGCTGGAAGTTCGATATCGTACATCAACGCCGGTTGGTGGTGATGGGTCCCAATCCTGTCTGGATGGTCGAGCAGGGCAACTATCCCTACGTGCACCTTTTATCCAAAGTACGTCAGTCAACCGGCAAGGATTTACCGCTGTCAGGAGATGATCTTTATTCCTGTGCGCGTGACGAGGAGTTTGCGCGGCAGATCCGTAGCTTGGAAAACGATGTTAAACGGCGTCCCGATAACTTCGAAGTGGTCATGGCGCTGGCCCGTCTCAATGTTATCATCGGTCGGCGACCCAATCATGTTCAACCGTTACTCAAACGGGCGAAGCAACTCAACCCCGTTCACCCGGAACCGGACCGGTATTCTGCGATCTATAATGTGAACACGTTTCTGCAGTACAAAACCGCGCTGCGGGACATCGAGGCGTATATCGAGAAGCGGCCCGACGATGTATTCGGCTACAACGTGAAGGGTTTTCTCCACTATCGGTTAGGCGACTATCAAGACTCCATCGACGTATTGAACCGTGCGATCCAAGTGAATCCGGATAATGCCTATGCCTATGCATTGATGGCGCGTGATTATGCGTTGTTGTACAAGGACGCCAAAAAACTCGACGCCCGCCGGGCTGGATATAAGACTGCCGCATTGGCGATGCTGCGTAACGCGAAAGCGACACCAACGCCTGATGCCAGGCGTGTCGCGTGGTTGACGTCGTGGCTCAAACGACGGCAGTTCTAGTAATCGCAGCGTCTGCAACTGAACCACAGTCGAATCTGGCTAGGTGCGGTCCACCCGCACTGAAATCGTGATTTTGAAGTCGCGCTGCTGGGGAATGCGTTGGATTCATGACCGTTTGTTAACAAACATGACTGTGCTGTGCCCCCTACGTGCCTTAAAATACGTGGACGATAGCCGGAGAATTAAGCTTACCGGGATACATCGGTCAAATCGTTTATCGCATTGCCCCCGACAGAACGCATCGCGGCAGGCGGATCGTCTTCGCGTGTCTTTCACATGGTTAGCGATATGGTTGCGAGTAATTTCCAGTTTGATGGCATGCAGGCAGGTCTGTGATTGTGATTCTGGGTAACCTCATGAGAACGTACGTGTGGGTATCGGTCTTAGTCCCGCTGCTGGGCTGGGGGAGCACTACGCACGCTGTTGTGCGGCACGACTTAAACGTCGCAGTAAATCCCGCAACGCATCACATCAGCGTGTCAGATCGAATCACCTTAGCGGAAGGATCGGTGGGGGAGTTCTCGTTTCTGTTGCATGCCGGGATGCAGCCGACGGCGAGCGGTGGCGCTAAGTTGCTATCCATAACACCGGCGGGTGACCGCGGAGTACCTGTGGAACGAGTTACCCTCGAGTTGGCTCAAGGTCAGCGTGAATTTGTGCTGGCATACAGTGGCGAGATCTACCACCCGATACAACAGCTGAGTGAGGAATATGCGCGTAGCTTCAGCGTGTCCCCAGGTCTGATCTCCACAAACGGCGTATACCTGTCCGGCGTCAGTCATTGGGTACCGCGGTTCAACGACACAACGATGTCCTTTTCCCTTAAAGTGACGTTGCCGAAGGGTTGGCGCTCGGTCACTCAGGGCGCGCGCTCGGATCGGCGACAACATGCCGAACAAGTCATCGACACGTGGACTCTCGACACCCCACAGGAAGAGATCTATCTCATTGCCGGAGTGTTCGAGGAATACAACGATATGGCCGGTGCTGTGGACGCGATGGTGTTTCTGCGTCAAGCGGATCCCGCTCTTGCCAATAAATACTTGGATGCCACCAAGCAATACATTGAACTGTATCGCAATCTCATCGGCCCTTATCCGTATCGCAAATTTGCGCTCGTGGAGAATTTCTGGGAGACCGGCTACGGCATGCCTTCATTCACGCTGCTGGGTCCACGTGTAATCCGTTTTCCGTTCATTCTGCACTCGTCGTATCCTCATGAGATATTGCACAATTGGTGGGGCAACGGTGTTTATGTTGATTATCTGCGGGGGAATTGGGCCGAGGGACTGACCAGTTATCTCGCCGATCATTTAATCAAGGAGCAACGTGGGCAGGGTGTCGCCTACCGGCGGCAGGTGCTGCAGAAATACACCGATTATGTGCGTGACCAAAAAGACTTTCCATTGACGCAGTTTCGCGGCCGGCACAGTTCGGTCACTGAGGCAGTGGGGTATGGCAAAACCTTGATGCTGTTCCATATGCTTCGCCAAGAGATTGGTGACGAGATGTTTACCGACGCCTTGCGTCAGTTATATCGACGGTTTCGCTTCAAGGTCGCCTCATTCGATGATGTGGCCACGGTATTTGGGGATACGAGTAATAAACCACTTGGCCGGTTTTTCCAACAATGGGTAACACGTTCCGGCGCGCCAAGTTTACAAGTAGGTAACGCGCAAGTGACACCGCGCAGTGATGGAGAAGCAGGATTTGTGTTGTCGGGCATGATCGAGCAAACCCAAGATGGCGACGGTTATATGCTCACCGTACCGGTCGCCATACACCTGGCGGGTGATGACGCCGCGTATCAAACCCGAATAACCATGACGAGTAAACGGCAGCGCTTCGAGCTCCCATTGCAGGCACGGCCTGTGCGGCTTGAGGTGGATCCCGAATTCGACGTGTTCCGGCGTCTCGACCGTAACGAGATTCCGCCGGCCCTTACCCAGGCGTTTGGCGCCAGCCGCGCTCTTATCGTGTTACCGTCCGCGGCTTCTGGTCGTATCCGTGATGCTTACCGAACCCTAGCGCGTTCATGGGCGGAGCAACGCCAGTCGCAGATCGACGTGAAGTACGATAACGAGATTAACGAGTTACCAGATGGCCGCGCAGTGTGGATCCTCGGTTGGAATAACCGCTTTCGTTCCGTGGTGCAAGCCGCGCTTGCCGATTATGCGTATGCGGACAAGGACGATATGATCGACATCGCGGATGAGACATTGAGCCGCGCAGAGCACTCGATGGTAGTGGTCACTCGGCACCCGGGTAACCCCACTGAGGCGTTGGCCTGGGTCGCTACTGACAATGCAGCGGCAATACCGGGCTTGGGACGCAAGCTACCGCATTACGGTAAGTACAGTTATCTTGCCTTTACCGGTGACGAGCCGGCCAATGTCGTGAAGGGCCAGTGGCCGGTGATCGGTTCGCCGTTGTCGCTCGCCATCGTCCCGCCCGGCGCTGAACAACAATCGATAGCCCCACCTAGATTGGCCCTTCGCACCGCGCTGGCGGAATTGCCGCCGGTATTTTCGTCGCGGCGTATGCGGCAGGACATCGAGCAATTGGCGGCGCCGGAGATGGCCGGCCGTGGGCTGGGAACAGCGCAGCTGGACCGAGCGGCGGACCACATCGCCGAGCAGTTCCGGTTGGCGGGACTCGAACCCGGAGGGGATTTGGGCGGCTATTTTCAGACTTGGACCGCGCCGGTAGCGGGACTGGGCACGACCGTGGCGCTAAAGAACGTGATTGGTGTGCTCCCGGGGACTAATCCTCAACGTGCCGGAGAGAGTGTGGTACTCGGGGCGCACTACGATCATATCGGCAGTGGCTGGCCGGACGTACGCCGCGGCAACGAAGGCAAGGTGCATCCGGGTGCGGACGACAATGCCAGCGGTATCGCGGTGATGCTGGAACTGGCCCGGGTGCTGGGCGCTGGCTGGCAGCCCGAGCGTAGCGTGGTGTTCATCGCCTTCACCGGCGAGGAGGCCGGTAAGCTGGGATCGCAACATTACGTACAGCGCGCCGGCACCCATCCCCTCGCCAAGGTCATTGGCATGTTGAACCTGGATACCGTCGGCCGCTTGGGCGACAATCCTCTGTTCGTGTTGGGGATAGGTTCGGCGCGCGAGTGGGTGCACATCTTCCGCGGCGCCGGGTATGTTACCGGTGTGCCGATCAAGTCGGTGGCCGATGACTACGGATCGAGCGACCAGACGAGTTTTCTCGATCACGGGATTCCTGCGGTGCAGTTCTTTTCCGGCGCCAATGCCGACTTCCACCGGCCGAGCGATACCGCCGATAAGATCGATGCGGCAGGACTGGTGAAAGTCGCCGCCGTGGCAAAAGAGGTGGTGGAATACCTCGCCTCGCGGCCTGATGCGCTACACGCCAATCTAAGCGGTAGCCCCAAGGTTGCGCCCCAGGGCCGGGCTGGCCGGCGGGTGCTGTTGGGAACGGTGCCCGATTTTGCCTTCGACGGTCCCGGCGTGCGGTTGACCGGGGTGACCGCAGATACGCCGGCGGAGAAGGTAGGGCTGAGATCTGGGGATATCATCGTTGGTATTGACGAGACTGTCATCCATGACCTGAGAGGTTTCTCCGCGAGTCTAAAGACGCTAACAATCGGCGACCGGGTGGTGATTCGTTTTGTGCGCGGCGCAACTGAACAGTCCGTTGTCGCCACCATGGTGGCCCGATGAGGACTCACGGTGGGAATCCAGAATTTGTTTTTCCACGGACCGTGCCGGCGGATTGGTGATCGCGAAACCGCATGGTATGTTGAGATTAACCAGGATTAAGATAATTATGACTCGTCAAGTAACTTTATTCATTTCAATGCTGCTCGTTATCCCAAGTACCCAGGCAGCCGCTGAGAGTCAGGGTGGGGCACAACCGACAGGCGTCGAGTTCGGCGAGAGGCATCTCAGGAATATCAGGCAACTAACGTTTGGTGGCCAAAATGCCGAGGCGTATTTTTCCTATGATGGGCACGAACTGATTTTTCAATCCACTAGGGATGAGCTTGAGTGTGATGCGATATTCCGTATGAGCATAGATGGTGCTGATCAGCGTCTGGTGTCCTCAGGCAAAGGCGTGACCACCTGTGCATTCATCGCCCCGGACAATCGTTCCGTTATCTACTCATCCACGCATTTGGCCGGCGAGAAGTGTCCGCCGAAACCCGACTACTCGCGCGGTTACGTCTGGCCGCTGTACGACAGCTATGACATCTTCAAGGCGGCTCCCGACGACGGCGACCTCGAACGCTTGACCCATAGCCCCGGTTACGATGCCGAGGCGGTGTTTTCCCCCAACGGGGACAAGATCTTGTTTACCTCGGTACGCTCCGGCGACCTCGAACTGTACCTCATGAATCCGGATGGCTCCGGTCTGCAACAGTTGACCCACGAGCCCGGTTACGACGGTGGCGCGTTTTTCTCCTTAGACGGCGAATGGATTGTATGGCGGGCTTCGCGTCCCACGGGCAAGGCACTTCAAGACTATCAAGCATTGCTAGCTCAGGGGCTGATCCGGCCCGGCAACCTGGAGATATTCATCATGCACCTTGCCGAGCGCGAGCCCATCCAGCTGACGAGCAATGGCGCGGCCAACTTTGCACCGTATTGGCATCCAGACGGTAAACATGTGATTTTTTCGTCCAATATGGAAAACCCCAAAAGCCGCAACTTCGATCTATTCTTGCTCGAGGTCGACACCCGAAAGGTGGAGCGCGTGACCAATTATCCCGGGTTCGACAGTTTCCCGATGTTTTCCCACGACGGAAAGAAATTGGTGTTTGCCTCGAATCGCAACGGCAAGGTGCGCGGCGAAACCAACATCTTTATCGCCGACTGGGTCTGGTAGCCCCGGGTAAGAGACTCGCTGTAGCGCTGCCGATGGCAGCGTTGAATTTCGGCCCTGCCGACCCAATACAATAACTACTCAAGAATTCCGCGATGCAAGATAATGGAAGTGTTACATATCACCTGTCCCAACTGTCTGGTGACCAATCGCGTACCCCGCGACAAGCTGGCCCTGGGCGGGAAATGCGGCAAATGCCGAGACGTCTTGTTCTCCGGTAAGCCGATAGAGCTCACCGGCGGGAACTTCAACCAACACGTCAACAATACGGATGTGCCCATTGTGATCGACTTCTGGGCGTCGTGGTGTGGGCCTTGTCAGATGTTCGCGCCGATATTCACTGACTCAGCGAGGGAACTCGAACCGCAGGCACGCTTTGCCAAGCTGGACACCGAAGCCCATTCGCAACTGGCCAGTCAGTTCGGCGTGCGCAGTATTCCGACCTTGGTTATAGTCAAGAATGGCCGTGAAGTAGCTCGCCAAATGGGGGTGATGAACCTGTCTCAATTTCAGGCCTGGGTCAATAGCGTCATCTAACCCGGGCAGCAAACACTGGGACGTTGCCGAACTCCCCCTTAAGGGCCACATGGCGATCTTGCCGCCACAGCGCGGTGACGCAAACTCTGGAGACACTTTCTATTTCAGAAAACTCTGCTAAAACTATTTATTGAACACGGACGTGGCACAAGTGACTTTGACGGTGTTGGCAAGATTGATACTATCAACGACTACTCAAGCAAAGTCGATGTTCTCAAGGCCGATGCACAGGATTGACGAATACTGATGCGCGAGGTTACCAAAGATTGTTATGACTGATCCCGACATAGTGGATCCTTCTCAACAGAGATTAACGCACGAAACAACAACGGAGCCGATAAGTTTTTCGATCAATTCGCGGCGTCTATTGATTATCGTGTTCGTCGCTTGTGTCTCGGCAGAGATACTTTTCTTTATTCTCGACCTGGTTATTAATCATCAGCGTGGCTCTGAAATAAGGGTCATACGCCGGATATTCAATACCGCGCGCGAGGGTAGCCTGCCGTCATGGTTCGGCGTCATACAGACGTTTGTGATCGGCGTAATTGCGTTGATTAATTTTGCCCTGGTGAGCAAGATCGATTCGTCCACCCGGCGCCAAATAGGCTGGCTGCTGTTAGCAGTTGCATTTATCTACATGTCGGCGGATGACGACGCCAAGATTCATGAGCGCCTAGGCACTGCTTCCCGGTCGTTTGACTTCATGAGTGGCGCGTTGAGCGCCTACCCCAGTTATGCGTGGCAGGTGATCGTGGGTCCGCTGTTTGCGGCCCTCGGGTTGTTCATACTGTATTTTTTATGGAACGAACTGACAAAACCAATCGAGCGTTACGCTGTAGTGGCGGCGCTAGGTATTCTGGCCTTTGCGGTGTTTTTGGACTACCTGGAGGGGTTGGAAGACGGTTACATATGGCTGCTCGACAATACCGATTGGTCCAAACGGGTGGTAGAGCATTTTTCGAAGTCTATTGAAGAGGTTATGGAGATGTTCGGGATGACGATTTTTCTCATCCTCTTTCTTGGTCACTCGATGCGGCTCGGTTCCTCGGTGTCCGTCGAGTTTAATTAGTTCCTCGATTATTCAATATCAGTGATTCCGGGCGCATCGATCACAATCCAGTGATTCTTAACGTCGGCTCTCGCGACGCTGCATATATAGGATATAGCCGCCCCATACGAAAGACAGCCACATCAATAACTCGCCGGAGATATCGAACCCCGCGGCAATGCGGTGATCGTGGTGCAACAAGCCGAGATCGGACAAGATATTGTGCCAATCATGCACGCCCGGCATGTCCTGGCCGGTGACGCCGCCAAGCAACATCAGCTGCCCCGCGCGTGCATCGT
>CALZGZ010000093.1 GCA_945787105.1 uncultured Gammaproteobacteria bacterium | reverse complement strand
TCCAAACAGTGGGTGAAAAGGATGGGTTACCTGGAAATGTTGTTGCTCACAATCCGCATCGGGTGCACTAGACGACCGACTCCAACGCCTACGCAGAGCGCTGGATCAGGTCGGTGAAAGAAGAAGCTTTGTCAAAGCTAATCCTATTCGGCGAGGCTTCGCTGCGGCGTGCACTTAAAGAATACCTGCTGCATTTTCATCAGGAGCGAAATCATCAAGGTAAAGGCAACGTATTGTTATTTCCAACAGCCCCTAATGCGACGAATCATGATCGCGGATCAGTCAATTGTAAGGAACGCTTAGGTAAACTGCTAAAATATTACGATCGCGACGCCGCATGAGTATTTTGACCAAAGGAGGATGAAAGCTTGCGAAGAATCATGGTGCCAACGAAACACGGCACTGTGCGTCGCGAAATTCTCTACTTTATAGAGTGATATAACGAAGCTCGTCCACATAGTGCCTTAGACGGCCGAACGCCAAACGAAGTTTATAACGATTTACGTCCAGCTAACCGACGACCCCGCATAGAGCCCCGCGAACACTGGCAACGTCGTTCGCCGTGTGCGAATCCACGCACTCTCGTCGCTGGCAAACCAGGTGCCCGATTCACGCTCGTGGTCAGCTACCACGCTGGACGTTTGCATCTCCCAGTTGTCTCACTGCAGCGCGTGGCATAGCGCGGCACTATATATAAGTATCCTGGGCGCTAATTGTGCGCTTGGAAATCCTTTCCCGGGATTTTCAATCCCGAATAGCCCAATAACAGCGTTTCATACTCTCTCGGCAGAGGGACCGCCATCTTTCTCCGTAGTCCATCGACACAAGTGTGCAAACCGAAAGATCGCTGGACCACTACAGACAACTATAACTCGCCACCCGCAAGTGCTGGACCTGGTTTAAAGACTGCCTTTTTGCCGCGTTTTCTCACCTCCAGCATGGTCGCGTCTGTAAGTCGAAGGAGGTCAGATCGAGCGGTAGCGTAGGCAACTCCATGACTACGGCGATGAGACTCAATTGTGTATTCTTGCGTGGGATGCCGTAGCGCATGGGCAATCAACACTCGTTGGCGATGATTAAGCCAGCTCATCTCTCTGAATTTTTCCTCGGCATCGCGAACTTCCTGTTGTTTGCGAGCAATATAAGCATTTAACACATCCAAGGCGCGCTGGATTATTTTAAGCTGATAAACAATGAAATAGGTTAAGTCGTTGCCGTCCGTTTCGGTATATAGGTATGATCTTGCGTATTGAGCTGGCGCTTTTCGCAGCAAGCTCGAAATCGATAAATATTCGAAGAGCCAATATCCTTCCCGTAGCATGGCCCAATAAAATAAAGCCCGAGCAGTGCGTCCGTTGCCATCCTCGAATGGATGATCGTATGCCAGCCAGAAGTGCAAAATAATTGCCCGAATTACCGGATGCAGAAAACCTTTACTGCCGATATCGCCACTAGCAAAGCGGCACATGAGTTCAAGCCGTTCGGGGAGTTCTTCGGCCGGTGGCGGTATATGCAGTACAGTATTGTCACGATTGTCATACACTTTGATTCGCTCGTCATCTTTCGTTTGCACTCGTCCCACAGCATTGGTATTTCTCATCGTTTCTTCAGTGAGTATCCGATGTAGGCCGAGAACTACCGCGGGCGTAAGACGATCTTTGTCCAACTTCAGAATGTGCTGCATGGCGGTGTAGTTGTTGAGGATCATACGCTCACTTGCGTCACGGGGCCGACGTCCTGAACGCAACATTTCAACAGCCACTTTTCTGGTCGTAGCCGCCCCTTCGAGTTGGCTGGAAGTGATAGCTTCTTCAATCAGGGAACTTACCACATAGCGATTTCGATCCTCAGAATCCGTAACTTGTTCGGTCAGTGCAACGCTTCCACGCGCACGACTATCGATATCGTGCACGGCCTCGAGTACTCGATCAGGTAGGCAATAGTAGAACGGTTTTCCGTCTTTGCTGTGGAATTGCTCAACAGTGCGTGCATTCTGTAGACGGCCAATCTTTAGCGTGGCCCACCATTCTTCATGACTGAGGTCAACCGGCGGGTTAAGTTGCCGAAGCTTGTCCCAATGGAGGTATCGGCTATCGTCAGCTTGACCCACCCTCTGGAATACCTGACTCAGCCGGTCGGTGGGGATCGACAGTAGGACTTCTGGGTAAGATGGGGGTTTAAGTGGTATCTTCATTTGTAACTATCAATTTGATAGAAATTGATAATAAACTGATAGTTTACGTCTATACAAGCAACTTCTATCAATTTGATAGAAGTTGATAAATAATTGATAGATGGAAACCGTCGAAACCCTTCTCAGAAACCTGTGGGTGTCCGGTCCTCTCCCCAACACTGGCGATAGTGAACCAGCCTGAACTCACGCCCAAACAGTGGGTGAAAACGATGGGTTACTTGGAAACGTTGTTGCTCACAATCCGCATCGGGTGCACTTGACGACCGACTCCAACGCTTATGTGGAACGAGTGATAGGGACGCTACGCCGAGAACTTCTCGACCACGTCATCGTGCTCAACGAGCGGCATCTCAAGAGACTTACTGTTGTCGTATCTGGATTACTACCGTCCGTGGCGAACACACCATTCCTTGGACCGCGACGCGCCGGACGATCGTCCCATACGAGTATCGAAACCCTGCAACGTCGTTGAATTCCCGGCCGTCCAAGGCCTTCACCATGTCTATCTTCCGAAGGCTGCATGAATATTCGGGACCGACAGCTAACCAACCCAGACGACCTCTCCAGGTTTTACATTCGAAATCGATTTTAAGACCGCCGGAATCAACTCTCTTAAGTCTTGGAGCCGATTGGTTCGTGATTTCATTACTACCACGGCGATATCAAAATTCGTAATCGATTGTTGAAATGATAGATTTCGATCTACGGTAAGAAATACGTCGAATTCCCGTGCCGCAACCGCAAGCAATTCACCATTGTCGACCCCAGACCATCCCTGTTGATATACGTTGAGAACGATGTGTGTAGAAAACTCTTCCGCGAGTCTCCTATCAACACACTCGTCGAGCAGAATCCTCAAGACGCGGCAGCAATAACACGATCTTTGGCTTCTTCAAGGAACGCGACAACTTGATCACGGGTTACCGAAGGAAATCCCTCCAAAAAATCATCAATGCTGTCGCCTGCCTCAATGTAGTCAATTAGCGTTTGCACAGGGACACGAGTCCCTGCAAATACGGGCGTTCCGCCCATTACATCAGGTGCACAAGAAACGACGTGTCCGCTCATGGCCCAATACTAGTCTCGGCACTACCATTTTTCAACATGGTATAACATGGTGTCGTGGCCCATCGAATCTTTTAACGCGGCAGACTGATGAACAGGTGGGCGATCCGACATTTATCCGACATCAGTGCTGCATCGTTATGCACCGTCCTGCATTTAAGGCAACGAACGCCGTCCTTCGGTCCAATCAAAACAAAGACTTATATTTGGCGTCTCTGGCTTCGAACCAGGTGGTCGGGGGTTCGAGTCCCTCCGGGCGCGCCAATTTTTCAACGACTTAGCAATCACTCGGAAGTCCCCTATTTCAACTGGCCCGTATTTGGCCCTTACGCGGTGGCCCGCACGAGGTAAAACCTCGGCTTGTGCACCAGGTTGACGAGCTTCTCCACCTGTTCAAGCATGTACCCAATCTCGGTCACGCTGTAATGCGTGGTGATGTCGCCGTTGTAGTGATTCAAGATCGCCTGGCGGTCTTCCTTGGCTACGCCAGCTTCCCGAAGCCAGGTACTGCAAGTCACCCGTAGATCGTGCACGCGGAAGTGTCGTGGCATCTTGCTTTCGCACTGACCAAATACGTTTTCAAGTCCCGCTTTTCGCCTCGCAGTCTTCCAAGCGGTAATGTTCATCTTGGAGATCCGGTGTCCGGCATAGGTGAACACGTACTCGGGATGGATGCCACGCTGGCGGTTGACCACTTCACGGGCCACCGAATTGCAAAAGGCGTACATCGGCAATCCATTCTTGGAATCCGGTAGCTCGAACAGAAACACATCCTGACCTAGTTGCGGCAGTCGGCGTTCCCATTCCCATTTGAGCTGACAGATCCACGATTCCCGCAGCGCCGTATGCAGCCCGAACAGCGCCATGTCATGAATCGCCGATGACTGGGATGCCTTCAGGTGGGTGAACAAGGTCCCGTATTCACCCTGGGTCAACGGATAACCGCCATGCTCGGATCCCTCGGGGCGTTGCCTATCCCGGCGCGGTAGCTTTTTGATCCTCGGGGCCACCTTGAGCCAGGGGGTCGGTCCGTCCATCAGCGTCGTGGCAAAGTTCAATACCACGCTGACCACCTCCAGACTTCGATTAATGGTGTTGTTTTTACATCTCTCTGCCAGCCGATCGTTTTTGAACCGCACCAACTCTGGATGATTGGTGTGCATCTCAATGAGTGGCACCGCTTCCAGATACGGTGGTACACCGTGGATCGCTACGCCAGGGAACGTCACATCTCGTGTACTTTCGGCACTGAAGATTTCGAAAGTAACCGCATGAGTTTTTTGACCACACGCGCATGAGCGAGACAGACAGATCGTCCGCCTGGTATAGAATCCAATGATGGAGTTATTTTTCTTACTAGGTTTAGACGATTTTTACTTTTTTTTCTATGCTATGTGCTATAGAATCGCGCCGGTTTTCCCGCAACCAACGAATCGACAACCGTTTATTGATGTTGTGGCATTCGTTCACTCGGGCTGATTTCCC
>CALZGZ010000092.1 GCA_945787105.1 uncultured Gammaproteobacteria bacterium | reverse complement strand
CTAACATCCGCGCAAACGTTGAAGCGTGTCGTTGCGCGTTGGCGATCTGATCGGGCAACCGCGCGAACAAATCCCGTTCACGCTGTTCCGGATCGCGGGTTTCTAATCGATCGTAATACTGGGTCATACCGAGTTGTAAAAGTTAATGAAAGTTAGAAGCTAAATGTCTAAAGCTCCAGGCCGGTTCTTTACAAGCTTTACTTTCCGCTTCGAAACTTGTGGCTTGCACTGTTATTACGCCAGCCACCGCTTGCGACGTCGATAATGTTTCACATCGCGAAAGCTTTTTCGATTTTCTCCACTCACACCGAGATAGAATTCCTTTACGTCTTCATTTTCCAGCAATGCTTGGGATTCACCATCCATGACCACCCGACCGTTTTCCAGGATGTAGCCATAGCGCGAGTACTGCAAGGCCATATTGGTATTTTGCTCGGCCAGCAGAAACGTCACTTTTTCTTTTTCATTGAGTTGTTTGACGATCTCAAAGATCTCCTCCACCAATTGCGGGGCCAAACCCATAGATGGTTCGTCGAGCAGGATCAAACTCGGGCGAGCCATCAGCGCGCGTCCCACTGCTATCATCTGCTGCTCACCGCCTGACACATATCCCGCCTGGCTGTTGCGTCGTTCCTTGATGCGCGGAAAATAGCCATAGACCATGTCCAGGTCTGCGGCGATCGCCGCGCGGCCGTCACCGCGCGTGTACGCACCTGTAAGCAGATTTTCTTCCACCGTCAGATGCTCAAAACAGTGCCTGCCTTCCATCACTTGTGTTACGCCGCGTTTCACCAGTTCTGATGGTGTCAACTGATCGACACGGGTGCCGCGGTACTCGATGGAACCCTTGGTCACGTCGCCGCGCTCAGCACCCAGCAGATTCGAGATCGCCTTGAGGGTCGTGGTCTTGCCGGCGCCGTTAGCCCCGAGAAGGGTCACAATGCCCTCCTCGGGGACCTCCAGTGATACCCCCCTCAACACCAATATTACGTGGTCATAAATGACCTCGATGTTATTGACTGTCAGCAGGGCATCATTTACCGGCACTCGATTAGCCGTTGTGTCGTCCATTGCACCATCAAGAAGTAACTGTGCAGTCGGAGCCGTAGGAATCTTTCCCGCTACGCATTTTGATGTCTTTTTCCTTGGCGTAATTGGCCGCGGAGGTTTCGACCATCGGTCGCACGATGCCTTGGTCAGTGGGGATCCAATCAGTGATGACATTCCATTTCTTGCCGTCCCACTCTTGAAACTTTACCGCGCCGCCGCCTTCGTGATCGAAGCACGACACCTTAACCGGTGACATTAGACTCTCCGCGCCCAGTTCCTTGATACGCGCGGCGCTGATGTTAAGGTTCTCCATGCCCCAGCGCATCTGCTCGCCGGTAATCGACTTACCGGTGCCGAATTTCTTCTGCGCCGTGCGCATCGCTTCGGCGGTAATGATCCCGGCAATCAAGCCGCGGTTGTAATAGATCGTACCGACCCGTTGCGGGGAGATATTACCCTTGCCGGCGCCGTGCACCTTGTCCAGTATCTCCTGAATCACCGGAAAATCGGCACCCGAGGGATGGAAACCGGCGGCGACATATCCCACCGCGGCCTTGCCCGCGGGAATCACATCTTCTTCCGCGCCGCTCCACCATACGCCGACGATCTTCTTGGCCGGAAAACCGACCCGCTGCGCCTCTTTCAGCGCCGTCGGGTTCATCACGCCCCAACCGCGCAGGATCACCCAATCCGGCTTGTACTGGCGCGCCATCTGCAACCAGGTTGCCTTTTGATCGAGCCCTGGATGCGGTACCGGATAGTGTTTTACTTCAAAGCCGTACTTCTCGGCCTGATTGTCCAGCACCGGTATGGTTTCTTTTCCATAACTCGACTCATGATACAAGTTGGCGATCTTCTTGCCCTTGAGCTTATCCATGCCGCCTTCCTTCATGCCGATGTACTTGATCTTGGCGGTGTTCTGACTCCAGTAATTGGTGACAATCGGAAAGATCCAAGGGAACACCCGACCGTCGCTGGCGTCGGTGCGGCCGTACCCCATGGACATCACCGGAATCTTGTCCGCCGTCGCCCGCTCTATCAAGCGATAGGTGATGCCGGTGCTGAGCGGTTGCACGACAGTGGCCCCCGTGGGGCCCTTGCTCTTAAGCCGCTCATAACATTCCACACCTCGGTCGGAGTTGTACGCAGTCTCACACTCCTCGTAGGTCAGCTTGACGTCACCGATACCGCCATCACGCAGATTTAGCAGAGTGTAATAGTCTTCAATGCCACCGAAAAAACCCGACCCACCGGCGGCGTAGGGGCCGGTGCGGTAGACGAGCATCGGAAAGAACTGCTCGGCCTCCGCGGCCTGTGTGACCGTGATCGGCGATAACACACATGCCGAGGCCACGAGTGACAACAACAATTTTCTAACTCTCATCTTTTTCCTCCATATAAACTCAATTACCGCATACTGCGGTGGTTGTGGGGACAATCGTTTTACGTTGTCGTGATCGGAAGCGTCCCCACAACCTTCCACTACCGGACTCAACAGCGCCGGGTACGACAACCTGACTGGTCATTCCTAGTGTGGGAACGGCCACAGTCTCAACTTTTCTTTGCCGATCTGCCAAAGACGCGCAAACCCGTTGGGCTCGACGATCAGAAAAAATATAATTGCTCCGCCGAAAATAATCAGTTCCAGGTTCGAAAGTGTGTCACTGGACAAGGTCCCTTCACCCAACGTTGCGGCAGTAATATTCAAGACCACTGGCAACAACACGATAAACGCCGCGCCGAGGAACGAACCGAGAATGCTGCCCAATCCACCGATAATCACCATGAACAGAATCTGAAATGAGCGTGCAAGGTCGAAGGCCTCGGTGTCGGCGTTGCCCACGTAGGTAAACACATAAAGCGCACCGGCCACACCGCAATAAAAGGAACTGACTGCAAACGCCAGCAGCTTGGTGCGCAACGGCCAGATACCGATAATTTCCGCAGCAATATCCATGTCGCGTATCGCCATCCACGCGCGGCCGGTGGAGCTGCGAACCATATTTTTTGCGAGCAATGCCAACACTACGATAATTGCTAATGTCACGAGGTATTTGGTTTCGGGAGTTGCTCGGGGACCGGAAACCAGGACGTTGATCGGAGCCAGAAAACCAAGTGGGCCGCCCTCTTCCGCCCATGAACCCAATAGCGTGCGTGACGGCGCGGACGCGACCCCAGCGGGATCATAGTTCGTGAACCAACCGACATGGTCGAAGATCCAGGTCAGAAAAAACTGTGCGGCGAGCGTCGCCACCGCGAGATAGAATCCCTTGATCCTTAGGCTCGGCAGTCCGAACACGATTCCGACCAGCGCGGCGCATACCCCACCGAGCATTATATCCACCACCAATGGCAGTTCCGGCACGCGCAGGGCGAAGTTATAACAAGCATACGCGCCCACCGCCATGAATCCGCCGGTACCGAGCGAGATCTGGCCCGCATAGCCGGTCAACAGGTTCAGTCCCAATGCCGCCAGGCCGAACACCAGGAGCTGAGTCAAGATCGGCCCCATGACATATTGGCTGCCGGTGAGTGGCGGCACGACAAAGGCAATAATCAAGAATCCCCAGAACACCCAACGATCCTGTAGGATAGGAAAGATCGCCTGATCTGCGGCGTAGGTGGTTTTGAATTGTCCGGCTTCTCTATACAGCATGTTGATTCACAGTTAGTAGTTGGCGGATCGTTATCTCTATTGAGCCATCACTTCAAATCACAAATCGTCACACTAAACTCGCTCAATGATCTTCTCTCCGAATAGGCCCTGCGGTCTAAATAATAAGAAAACCATCGCCAACATATAAGGACTCCAACTTTCGGTGCCACCGCCAAGATACGGGATACCCACAAAGACTTCGAAGATTTTTTCTGTCGCACCCACGATGAGCCCACCGAGTATGGCGCCGGGCACCGACGTAAACCCGCCGAGGATCAGCACCGGCAACGCCTTAAAGGCCAACAACGCAAGGCTGAATTGCACGCCGAGTTTCGAGCCCCACAGCATCCCGGCGAACAGCGCGACAATACCCGCCGCCGCCCACACAATGGCCCAAATATTCTTCAGCGGTATGCCCACTGACATCGCCGCTTGATGATCGTCCGCCACGGCACGCAACGCACGGCCCACACGAGTGCTATGAAAAAAAATGGCAAGCCCGGCAACGAGCAATCCCGCGGTAATCGCAGCAAAGATGTCAAAGTAACTAATGAATACCCCGCCAATCTCAAACGGTATGTCCTCTATGCCGATATCCAACGCGTGCACATCCGCGTCCCACACCCCCTGGGCCATCCCCTCGATCACGAAGTTCAATCCAATGGTGGCCATGAACAAGATAATCGGCTCTTGGTTAACCAGCGGACGCAACACCATGCTTTCGATCGCCATCGCCAGGATGATCATTACCAATAGCGTCAGCGCAAGGGAGCGCCAGAAATTGATCACCCCGGGCAAAAAACTGACTAAAGCAACACCCAACAGAATCGCCGCGGCGGCGCGGGGCTGCCGCACACCGACGGTCACCACCAAAAAGATAAACAGCGCAATGAACACACCCCGCCACATGTTTTGTCCGCCATCGAACAGCATCGGCAACAACACGATCACGATCGCGGCGATTGCGATCGCCAACCGACCGGGCGTAACAAACGTACTTTTGAGCACCGATGAAAAACGATCCAGCAAAAACAGACCTCCGGCCACCGCCGCGAACCCCAGCGACAACCAAGCGGTCCAATCCCAAAAATCGCCGCCCACCTCCAGCAACAAAACAAACGTCAAGGCGGCAAACAATACCATCGCTCCCTGAGCAAAGTTGAACACCCCCGAGGCCTTGAAGATCAGAACGAAGCCCAACGCCACCAACGAGTACATCACCCCCGATAGCAAGCCACCGATCAAAACTTCAAGAAAAAATATCGGATCCCACATGGCTACTATTCACTCAAGAGATCATTAACACGCTCGGAATGGAGCGACAACCTTAATTGAAACAAGTGCTTCATACACTTCCCTTGGCAACATTATATTTCGTGTGCACATTGTTCAGCTCGCACCGAGATATGCGCGAATCACTACCGGATCGGTGCGCACTTCGTCCGGGGTGCCCTCGGCAATCTTTTCGCCGTGGTTTAACACCACCACGTGGGTCGAGATATCCATGACCACGCCCATATCGTGCTCAATCAGAAGCATAGTGGTGCCCCACTGCTCGTTGACGTCAAGGACAAACCGCGCCATATCCTCCTTTTCTTCCAGGTTCATTCCTGCCATCGGTTCATCCAGCAACAACACCTTGGGCTCCATCGCCAGCGCGCGTCCCAACTCCACCCGTTTCTGCAGGCCGTAGGGCAAACGGCCAACCGGGGTTTTTCGAATCGCCTGGATTTCCAAGAAGTCGATAATCTCCTCTACGCGCTCACGGTGCTTGATTTCTTCTTTCTTTGCCGGACCCCAATACAGCGCATCGAGTAAAACGTTGCTCCTCATCTTTAGCAACCGCCCGGTCATGATGTTATCGAGGGTGGTCATGCCCCTGAACAACGCAATATTCTGAAACGTGCGCGCGAAGCCGAGCCGCGCTACCGCGTGGGTGGGCAAGTGGGTGCGGTCTTTACCTTCGAAGAAAAGTTGCCCCTGAGTTGGTCGGTAGAAACCGCTGATGACGTTCAGCATGGATGTCTTGCCGGCGCCATTGGGGCCGATGATGGAAAATATTTCCCCTCGTTGAACACCGAAGCCGACGCCATGAAGCGCCTTGATGCCACCGAAATTCAAGTAAATGTCATCGACCTGCACATACGCTTCACCAAGTGCCGGTGCCTCTGCCTGACGACGCTTGCGCATCTCTCCCAAGGCAAACAAAGCCTCGTCCCGGCTCGCGTAGAGATTCGCGCGGAATTTTTCGGTCTTGGCCCGCTCGCGGATCGAGTCGCGGGTCTCCGCCGCGGCGCCGATACGAACCGTGCCCAAACCGTGGTTTACGTTGGAGTGCTTGCCGCGGGCGGCAAATTCACTCCAAACATCCGGAACAATATTGCACTCAATATAGTTCACCAGGAAATACCATCGACGGCCGCTAGAGATCAGTTGGCGGTCTACTTCATCATAAAACGCATCGATCTCTTGCTTGGTAGAAAACGTCATCTCGGAGAAGTCCACTTCCATGGTCTCCAAAGAGTCATGAAACGTTATGCGATCTTGTATAGACCGTTCGTTCATTTTTGTATCGCGATAGACTCTCTAATACGTAGACGTCCGTGACTCAAGAATGTTTTACTTCCCGAATCGCTAGATCAGCGCTTATCGACCCTTTGCGTCCGTCTTCGAACGTGACTTCAGTCTCGATGTAACAATGGTCCTGGTCCGAATACAGCGCATCAATCAGGGTGCTATATTTTTCCGCCACGTGGCTCCGCCGCACCTTCCGGGTCCGCGTCAACTCGCCGTCGTCGGCATCCAACTCCTTGTGCAGGATCAAGAAGCGCTTGATCTGCGAGGGGGCGAGTTTTGAGTCGGAAGCCAGATCCTGATTTACCTTTTCCACGCACTCTTGGACCATGTCATACACTTCCGAATTTGCCGCCAGTTCCTGATAGCTGGCATAAGAAATATGGCGCCGTTCCGCCCAGTTGCCCACCGCATCAAGATCAATATTGATAAACGCCGCAGTGTGTGCGCGCTCACTACCGAAGGTCACGGCTTCCCTGATTTGGGGGAAGAATTTGAGCTTGTTCTCGAGATATTTAGGGGCAAACATGGAACCATCATCGAGTTTGCCGACATCTTTAGCACGGTCAATGATCTTCAAATGTCCGTCATCGTCGAAGAACCCGGCATCACCGGTGTGCACCCAACCGTCTTCAGTCTTGGTTTTGGCGGTTGCTTCGGGGTCTTTGTAATAGCTTTGGAACACGCCCGGGCTGCGGTATAGCACCTCACCATTGTCGGCGATTTCTATCTCTACTTGCGGCGCTGGCGTGCCCACTGTATCGGGCTTGACCTCGCCATCGGGGTGCATGGTGACGAACACCGCCGCCTCGGTTTGGCCATACAGCTGTTTCACGTTGATGCCCAGCGAGCGATAGAAGTCGAAGATATCCGGACCAATCGCCTCACCGGCGGTGTACGCCAAGCGAACACGCGACATACCCAATGTGTTCTTGAGCGGTCCGTATACGAATAGTTTACCTACCGCATATAACGTCCGGTCGATTACAGAAACCGGCTTTCCGTCAAGGATCTTAATGCCGGAGCGACGCGCTAAATTCATAAAGTAATGGAACATCTTGCGCTTGATAAACGCGGCATCTTCCATGCGGATCATCACCGTGGTGAGCAGATTCTCAAAGATGCGTGGTGGGGCAAAAAAATAGGTCGGGCCGATCTCACGCATGTCTTGCATCACGGTGGCGCCGCTCTCCGGACAACTGACACAAAATCCCGCCGCATACGCCTGGCCATAGGAAAAGATGTGGTCTCCAACCCAGGCCATCGGCAAGTAGGCAAGCGATTCGTCGGTCACTGTCAATCCATCTCGATCCACCGAGTTCTGCGCGGTGATCAAGACATTATCGTGAGTCAAGATCACCCCCTTCGGTGTACCTGTGGTTCCCGAGGTATAAAGAATGATGGCGACATCCGACCCGCTGCCCTTTTCAATTTCGCCGGCATAAAAATCCGGGTTGTCCTGGTCGAATTTTCTGCCCTGCGCCTGAATGTCCTCAAAATCATGCAGGTGGGTCCGATCGTAGTGGCGCATGCCGCGCGAATCGTCAAAGATGATCTCCGTCAATTCCGGACAACGATCCTTGACTTCGAGAACCTTGTCGACCTGCTCCTGGTCTTCCGCCAGTGCGAAATGGGCTCCCGCGTGATCGAGCACGTACTGCATTTCCTCGGCAACGGCGTCTTGATAGGCGGGTACCGGAACGCCCCCCAGCGCCTGGGCAGCGGCCATGCTCCAGTACAGCCGCGGGCGGTTGTCGCCGATGATCGCCAGCTTGTCACCACGTTTGAAACCGCGCGCCGCCAAGCCGCACGCCAACATCCGGACTTCCTCTTCAACCTGACGCCAAGTCCAGGTCTGCCAGATGCCGTAGTCCTTCTCTCGAATAGCGGGCCGATCGCCGAACCGCCTGGCACGATCGAGCAACAGCTTAGGAAAGGTATCTAAGCCCTCGGTAGACATCCTCTGGTGTGACCGTTAAACGGTAAATAATTATATTTTTATCTAATGATGCACCACGTCATTCAGCGCAACAGCGAAAAGTCTACCACGGCAAGTGGCCTATCCGTATATCTTCTATGGGATTACATCGCGGCCGGCGCGCACGCGTTACGAATGGTTGCGGTGATTCTAGGTTAGCTGAGCTTTGATCTTTGCGAAACTGGCTTCGATGTCGGAGATGTCGCCGGGCTTGGGTCCCCAGTTCAGTTTCAACTCATCATCTATTTCGCGCGGTAGAACGTGAATGTGAAAATGAAATACGGACTGTGCGGCGCCCGGACCATTGGCCTGGACGAGATTGATGCCGTGGGGGTGCAACGCCCTGTTAGTCGCCTCAGCGATCCGCTTGGCGGTTTGCGCGGTGGACGCAATTATAGAGTCGGGGACCGCGTAGACATCTTCCCAATGCTCCTTCGGGACCGCGAGCACGTGACCGGAATTGGCCGGATTGATGTCCATAAAGGCCAACGTGTGGTTGTCCTCGAATAGTTTGAAACAAGGGATGTCTCCGGCAACTATTTTACAAAAGATACAATCAGGATCCGTTCGCATCGGTTTACCTCCCGACCTGCACCGCAAGCTGGATAATTATCAAGCGATATTTTTTAGTTCGCCTTCCGGTGACCGTCAAGCGCGCTATTTAACTGTGCGTATTTTTCTATCTTATTCCTATCTTACCGGTTTGATCACCGATGTTGCCGCCGGCGATCCGAAGCAATCGCTAAATAGCCGCGCCCATGGTTACCATATCGATATTCAGGAAGAACTTATTGGGATGCGTTTACCACTTGGTTCCGTGGACTCCGCCTTGGGTAACGTGATCGTCAGTAAGCCGTTCTTAAACGATGCGTTAACCGCGTCCTCGTCGATCTTCACCGGGATCGGTATCGAGCGCCGGAATGCACCCGCTGCACGCTCCATAATGTGGAAGCTACCTTCCCGCTCGTGCCTGCGCGGGGCCACCGCGCCCCAAATCGTCAATATATTATTTTCCAGGACCAGCTGAATATTGCGTTCGTCAACGCCCGGCAATTCCACCATGACCTCAATTTTGTCTACCTCCTCATGCATATCGGCACGGGGATGCAGCGTGCCCACATTCCAGTCCGCCGGCGCCCAGGCACGCGGTGCGGAACTGCGCCAAAAATGATCGCTATTGCTCATAGCAGTTCTCGGTTGTCGTCGTTTGCAGTTTGGTTCTCTTTTTGGGGCGATGTCACGAGGTTGGGGTTGGGGTTGGGGATGGTGTTGGTGTCGGTGTCGGGGTAGCGGTCGGCGTTGGCGTCTGCCCACAGGTGGGATCGCACTTGGTTCCGAGCAGGTTTCCCGAGTAACTCGTCGCCAGCCCGGAGCAAACGAAACGTTCCGGGCCGATAGGCGCCGAAAGATTGTCTTGGAAGATCCCCGCTTGGGTGAAGAAGTTGACGACGCATCCGCTGTCGAATGAGCACCGCTCTTCATAACTGAGCACGTTACCCGATACCCTGACGATGATCGAACAGTTGGAGTCCGTAGACGTGACAATAGCCGAACCGTCCGCGTTGACGAGGACGTTGGAGGTGTGGGTGAAATTATTCGCCGCGTCATCGACGGTGATCGCGACATTAGAGGTCAGTTGCCACTCGCCGGCATTTTCGGTGGGCCCCTGGGTTCCTAAATTGGCACCGCCACCACCACTGCTAACGCTGTCGCCCCCGCATCCAATCACCAACGCCGCCAATATTAACATCGCAAGTATTTTCATGACCAAAAGTATCTGTATCGCCGTGTTCTGCGGCGTTGACTAGTAAAACACAGAAGCCAGAGACATCAACGCATCTTGTGCTGCCATCTGCACTTCCAATGAATACCGAATCATACGGCAACGGACCAACGCCCGCTAGCCGTTCATCCATTGCCGGCGCCGGGGCGCCACTTGCCGATAGATTGTCAGTTTAGTCCCCCGAAGCAAGAGTGTTAATAATCTAGTACGAATAATCGACATTGAAGAGCTATTAATCACGACGTCAGCCCGCAGGTCGTGTTTGCACTACCCCATGCGGTCGCCAACGACCCCACATTTGGACAGCTTTTCCAATCGTCACCGACCCGCCCCCGGTTGACAGTGATCTTCTCCGCGAGGTACGGGTTCGCGGTTGGGAAACCTTGTCGGTTTTGTTTTATAGTGCCACCGATGCGCGTCGTTGCCTTGAATTGTTCCAACACCGAAATAGTCTGTGCGTTGGGATGCGCCGAGTTTCTCGTTGGTGTCGACGATCACTCCGACTTCCCTGCAGAAGTGGTCGGGCGCCTGCCCAAGGTCGGTCCCGATTTGGGTATAGACATCGACAAAGTCGTGGCGCTCAAACCGGACCTCGTGCTCGCATCGTTGACCGTACCCGGCCACGAGCAGATCGTTGCCGCGTTGGAGCAATCGGACCTCAACTACTTCGCGCCCGAGCCAGTATCATTGCAAAACGTCTATCAAGATATTCGGGACATCGCCGCGCTGCTCGCGGTTCCCCAGCGTGGGCACGAGATTGTCGACCACATGCGGGCGCACATCCAAAACGCAGCCGGGCGCATCCGCCGGCCAGCGTTACTGGTGCAATGGTGGCCCAAACCGGTGATCGCCCCAGGCAGATTGAGCTGGGTCAATGACCTTCTACAGGCAGCCGGCGCATACAATCCTGTTGCCAACCGTGCCGTCAAGAGTACCCCCTTGAGCGATGAAGAGGTGGCGACGATCAACGCCGACGCGATAATCCTTTCCTGGTGCGGCGTGAAGTCAAATAAATATAGGCCCGATATAATTTACCGAAAGCAGGCCTGGCAACACCTGGATCTCGTGAAAAAGAAACAAGTGTATTGCATTCCGGAGGCTTATCTCGGTCGGCCGTCGCCAAGATTGCTCTATGGTTATTCATCGCTACGTCGCGTCGTCATCACACTACAGCAAGAGACTTAGGTTTACCGATGGCTTTTTTGCACGCCGGGGGAGCAAAGCTCGAATACCAAACGATGGGCCCGGCGCCGGAGCAGGCGCCAACAATAGTGTGGTTACATGAGGCGCTGGGTTGCGCCGCTATGTGGAAGGAATTACCCGCCGCACTGTCGGCGCGCACCGGCTGCGGATCCCTCAACTACAGTCGCCACGGGCATGGCCGGTCACAGTCGATGAGTGATATTCGGGATATCGGTTATCTACATCACGAGGCGTGGGCGGTGTTGCCACAGGTGCTGCGCGCCGTTAAGGTACATGACGCGGTGCTCGTCGGTCACAGTGACGGCGCTTCCATCGCCTTGCTCTACGCCAGCCAACGGGCACCGGGCCTGCTCGGCATCGTGCTCGAGGCGCCTCATGTATTTGTCGAAGACATTACCCTGGACGGCATTCGCCAAGCCGGTGCGGCGTTCGAAAGTAAAACCCAACGGGACCGCCTGCGACGTTATCATGGCAGCAACACTGAAGCCGTGTTGAGCGCCTGGCATGACACCTGGTTGCGGGCAGATTTTCGCGACTGGAACATTGAAAACGTGCTCGCCGGTATCGAATGCCCAACTCTCATCATACAAGGCGAGGACGACGAGTACGGCACGATGAATCAGGTTACCGCGATCGCCGAACAAGTCTCGGGACCGGTGCGAACACTGATGGTGCCCGGCTGCGGGCACATTCCCCACGCCACGCGAAAGATCGAGACTATCGAGGCGATCGTGGGCTTTATTGCCGAGTTTTGTACGCCGTCGGGACGGGACTAGCAGTCTGCCGGACTTAGGTGGTCGTAGCGAGGCTGGTGGGAAAGCGAGACCAGTTTGACGATTTTTCGAGGCGATTAGCGAGCTCTTCAACGACAGAAATCGTTAAAGTGGGGCGACTTTCCCGCCGCCGCAGTAGGTTTACCCTGAATCCGGCAGACTGATAGCCCGCATTGCTCACCAGGCGGCGCCAAACCCCGAGGCCGAGGTATAACTTAAGGCAGCGGGCCGCAATTACGACACAAGGTGTAACCGAAGTCACGCCTATGCCGGCCCTGGCTGGTTCTCGCACAGCAGGGGGCTCAGCTGCACGAGTCCTGCGCCCGCATCCGGGATCCTGGTGAGCAATGCGGGCTAGCCGGAAATGTAATGCTCTAGCTGTTCAATGACAAACTGCTGATCGGCGATGATAGATTTGACCAGATCACCAATTGAGATCATGCCGATGATGCGATCTTGCTCAATGATCGGCAAATGTCTGACGCGTTTGTCGGTAATCAATGCCATGCATTCATCAACGGTTTGATCGAGATCTCCGCACACCACCGGCGTAGTCATAATCTCCTCAACCGTGGTGTCGTGGGAAGCCTTGTTTTTGAGGATCACCTTGCGCGCGTAGTCACGCTCTGAAATGATGCCAACCAGCTTTCCATTCTCCAGCACCACCAATGCACCAATCTCTTTTTCCGCCATGTCCTTGATCGCTCGAAATACGGTTTCCTGGGGGCCGATCGACCAGATATCCGATCCCTTTTCATCTAAAAGTTGCTTGATTGTTTTCACGTTCTACTCCCTCGTTTCAATACTTACTCATACCAGCCGAATGATAATAGGGACGCTAATCTTACATATTCCTGCGGTACTGTCCGCCGACCGCGAACAGTGCCTGGGTGATCTGTCCCAGCGAACAGTAACGCACGGCGTCCATGAGCTCGGCGAATACATTCTCGTTATTCACCGCCGCCCGTTGTACCCGTTCTAATGCGCGCAGTGCGTGATCGGCATGGCGCATCTGAAACTCATGGAGCCTGCTGATTTGACTGCGTTTTTCCGCTTCCGTAGAGCGCGCGAGCTCAATGGTTACGTCCGCCGGTGGGTGCGGATTTTCGAACGTGTTCACACCAATGATAGGTAAGCTGCCGTCATGCTTCTTGTGCTCATAGTACAGAGACTCGTCTTGAATCTTGCCACGCTGATAGCCGGTCTCCATAGCTCCTAGTACACCGCCGCGCTCCGACAAGCGTTCAAATTCCATCAATACCGCCTCTTCCACCAAGTCGGTGAGCTGCTCGACGATGAATGCACCCTGACTGGGGTTTTCATTCTTCGCCAAGCCCCACTCGTTATTGATTATAAGCTGGATCGCCAGCGCCTGTCGTACCGAGTCTTGCGAGGGCGTGGTGATCGCTTCATCGAAGGCATTCGTGTGCAGACTGTTGCAATTATCATAAATCGCAATTAATGCCTGTAGGGTAGTGCGAATATCGTTAAACGCGATTTCCTGGGCATGCAGTGATCGGCCAGACGTCTGAACATGATATTTCAGCTTCTGACTGCGCTCATTTGCGCCATAACGAAAACGCATCGCAGTGGACCAGATGCGTCGCGCGACCCGACCCATCACCGAATATTCAGGATCCATGCCATTGGAGAAAAAGAACGACAGGTTGGGGGCAAAATCAT
>CALZGZ010000091.1 GCA_945787105.1 uncultured Gammaproteobacteria bacterium | reverse complement strand
TAGTTGAGGGTGAATCGACACGAGTATCACTGGTCATAACAGGGGTCTCCGTATGTGTTTCTTCGTCGCCGGTTTTCTTCCACATGCTCATACCATGCCTCCGAGATTTCATGCAGACTTTAATATGATAACGTTATTTCTTGTTTCATGTGACCCTATAGTAGATCAATCCTGTTCCATGAAAAGGAGCTGACGAACGTCCGTGATGAACAGACAAAACAGCCCGTTGCAGATCCATGGCCGCCAACCTGCTTGATCGTCGTTGGAACCTGGTAACTGGGTCCACATGTCTCTGACGGAGGCAATTGTGGTGATAAATAACACTGCCTGCAAGCGGAAAATCACATTTTGGCTCGTGGGCGTTAATCGTTGGTGAGTAATAATCGGGTCGTGTCCGTCGAATTAGCCCAAGTTCGGGGTTTTAGTTAGCGGTTCGAACCCGCCTTAACGGGTGCGTTGAAACGCTTTGGTCAGGGGCACCCGCCACTCGATGATTCTTACGCCATACCCCGCATCCGAAATAATCTTGTTGCGTCTAATAAAAATTATGAAGCAGATTGTACCGTGTGGCACTGCGATGCTTACGGATCAGCCGTTGTTTAATCCGGTATTGTCGCGCTCTCGTTACACCGCGTTTCAAAGGTAGTGCCGATAAATTGCTGGAGTTGATTCATAAATTCGATAGACTGGCGATCATTCAGATAAGATCGATTTTAGGCGAGCGTATCAATGAATCGACATGAATTGCCAACTTTCCTGTTAATCAGCACTTTTTGTATCGTTTGCCGTTTTCAGGGCGTCTGCACCTTGCTGTACAATGAATCGTCACACGCGCATCGAAGGGGATTACCAGCAATATGAAAGCGATGATCTTGGCCGCGGGCAAGGGAACCCGTGTCAGGCCACTAACTTATGAGATGCCTAAACCGATGATTCCCATCCTGGGGAAACCGGTCATGGAATATTTGGTTGAGGACCTTGCCCGTCATGGGATCACGGAAATCATGGTTAACGTCAGTCATCTTCCCGAGCAGATCGAACGCTATTTTGGCGATGGACGACGTTGGGGCGTGAATATCGGATACTCGTTTGAGGGGCACATAGAAAACGGTGAAATCGTGGGGACGCCGGTGGGATCTGCCGGTGGTCTGAAACGTATTCAAGACTTTAGTGGCTTCTTTGACGATACCTTCGTGGTCGTGTGCGGTGACGCGTTGATTGATTTGGATGTGACTACTGCCGTGCGTCGACATTGGCAGAAGGGAGCGGCGGCGAGTCTTTGCGTCCACAAAGTGCCTCAAGCACAGGTACCCAACTATGGTGTGGTGGTGTGCGATGCAGACGATCGCATCACCTCATTTCAGGAAAAGCCCTCGGTCACAGAGGCGCGATCCAACCTGGTTAACACTGGAATTTATATCTTCGAACCGGAGGTCCTGAATTTAGTTCCTTCCGGGAAGAGCTACGATATCGGGAGTCACCTATTTCCCGCCATTATGGATAATGAGTTGCCGTTTTATGCCATTCACGAGCCCTTTAATTGGATCGATATCGGGCGGTTGAGCGACTATTGGGAGGCGAACCAGCAGATTATGCTTGGCAAGTTGCGTGACATCCGCATGCCGGGCCGGGAAGTTCAACCGGGAGTCTGGACCGGACTCAATGTATCCGTGGATTGGGTCGATCTAGAGCTCATGGGCCCAGTTTATATCGGCAGCAGCTCCCGTATCGAAAGCGGCGTCAAGATTACCGGTCCCACATGGATTGGCCATGGTTGTCACGTGCAAAGCGGGGCGGATATTTCGCGCAGCATCCTGTTTGACTATACCCGGATAGGTTCAACGGCATGCGTGAAAGACAGTGTCGTGTCGGGACGTCATTGCGTTGACAAAGACGGTAACGCGATTCACGATCCCGACACCACACTCAACTGGGTCGGTGACGCGCGTGCTCTGCAGCGAACCGGCCCGGTTACAGCCATAGGCCGAGGTTAGGCCGCATGTCTCACGGTGATCCCGGATGCTGACGCAGGACTCGCGCAGCTACGCCCCCCGCTGTTCCTCTGCTGTGCGGGAACAAGGCGGGGACAAGCCCCCTGCTGTTCCCCTGCTGTGCGGGGGCAAGGCGGGGACGAGCGCCGCGCCGGGAGCGAGACCCATAAGGGCGGGCTAAGGTGCGGTGATAATTCTCGGCTTCGACGCGATCCGCTGACTGAGCAGCTGGTTCACCCGGCGCACATAGACCGCGGGTTCTTTGATATGGGCGCCTTCGCTCAGTGCTGCTTGATCAAATAACACATACGCCCAATCCTCCATGTCTTTGCCGTCGGGGTCTAACTCACTGATCATTGGATGGTCCGGGTTGAGCTCGAGGATAGGTTTGTATTCCGGGGCGGATTGTCCGATTGACTTCAGGATGCGTTCTAAATTGGTGCCAAGATCGTTTTCGTCGGCGACCAGGCACGCGGGTGAGTCGGTTAGACGATGGGTGATTCTCACGTCCTTGACCTGATCTTTGAGTATCTCTTTGAATCTGGTTAACATCGACCCGTACTCCTTTTCCCGGCGGTCTTTCTCGCCGTCGTCAACGACTTGATCCAGATCCAGTGCTCCTTTGGCCACGGACTTCAGTGGCTTGTCATGGTACTCCGTCAAGTGATTGACCACCCATTCGTCGATGGGATCGGAAAGCAGAAGCACCTCGATATCGTTTTTACGAAAGATCTCCAGGTGTGGTGATTGTGTCGCGGCGCTATAGGTGTCGGCGGTCAGGTAATAAATCCCCTTTTGGTTCGCCGGCATGCGGTTCACATAGTCCTCCAAAGATACCGTCTGCTTGTCCGTGCCGTCTTTGGTGCTGGCAAACCGCAACAACTTGTTTATAGTTTCCCGGTTGTCGTGATCTTCAATCACGCCTTCTTTGAACACCCGGCCGAACTGTTCCCAGTACACATTGTAGTTTTCTGGTTCCTTTGCTGATAACCGCTTGAGTTCAGCAAGGACTTTTTTCACCGCCCCGGCTCTGATTTTGTCGATATCTTTATTCTTTTGCAGAAATTCACGGGATACGTTGAGTGGCAAGTCTGCCGAATCCACCACGCCGCGGATGAAGCGCAAATAAGCGGGCATGAGCTGCTCGGCGTCGTCCATAATGAAGATTCGGCGCACATACAACTTCACGCCGTGGCGACGTTCGCGATCCCACAGATCAAATGGCGCTTTGGACGGGATAAATAGCAAGATTGTGTATTCGAGCTTGCCCTCCACGCGATTGTGTATCACCGATAGCGGGGGCTCGGGGTCGTAGGAGAGGGTGGTGTAAAAGGCCTGATAGTCGTCTTGCGCGACGTCCTTCTTGTTTCGCGTCCACAGCGCGGACCCTTTGTTTACCGTCTCCCACTTCAATTCTTTGGTTTTCTGTTGCTTGTCAGTGTCGTTTAACGCAGGCATTCGAATTGGCAGGGAGATATGATCGGAATATTTACCGATAATGTTTCGCAGCCGATACGGGTCCAACAACTCCTTTTGATCGGACCGCAACGTCAGCACGATGTCGGTTCCGCGTGTATCTTTGGTAACGTTTTCGATGGTGTATTTTCCACTACCGTCAGATTCCCAACGAACTGCCTCTCCGGGTGGGGACCCGGCCTTGCGGGTAGTCAACACCACCGTGTCAGCAACCATAAATACGGAATAGAAACCGACCCCGAACTGACCGATTAAATTGGCATCCTGTGTCTGGTCGCCAGTTAACGCATCCACGAATTCCTTGGTGCCGGAACGGGCGATGGTGCCGATGTTGTCAACGACCTCATCGTGGTTCATGCCGATTCCGTTGTCCGACACAGTGATGGTCTTTTTCTTTTTGTCGATGGTGACGTGGATGGCAAGTTCCGGGCCGTCACTGATTAATCCGTCGTCGGTCAGCGCCTCGAATCGAAGCCGGTCTGCTGCGTCGGAGGCATTTGAGATCAATTCGCGAAGAAAGATCTCCTTGTCGCTATATAGCGAGTGAATCATCAGATGCAGCAACTGCTGCACTTCGGTCTCGAACTTAAATGTCTCGGTATTGCTCATGGCTGATCAATGAGTTTTGTGTGATAACGTCACGAAGTTCTGGCGGCGCAATTTGTTGTCGCGGCATTCAGGACGATATATATATGGTCAAAAATTCTCAGATTCAAGAGGAGTCTGGATCACGATTCTCGGCGGCCTGAAGGGTATTCTCGAGTAACGAGGCAACCGTCATCGGCCCTACGCCGCCGGGAACCGGAGTAATCCAAGCGGCGCGCTGCCGGACGGCCTCGAAGTCCACATCGCCGGCGAGACTGCCGTCATCCAGACGATTGATGCCAACATCGATGACCACGGCCCCGGATTTGACCCAAGAACCCTGCACGAAGCGCGGTTTGCCCAGCGCTGCGACGACCAAATCCGCGCTGGCCACCTTTTTCGGCAATTCGCGGGTGCGGCTGTGACAGACCGTTATCGTGGCTCCAGCATGCAGTAATTCCAGGGCCATCGGCCGCCCGACGATATTGGACCGCCCTAGGATCACTGCGTCTTTACCGTCTATGGCGATGCCGCTACGTTGCAGCAATGTCATCACCCCCCTGGGAGTGCAGGGTCGCAAACCCGCCAGCCCGAGCATCAACCGGCCGATGTTGTAAGGATGAAATCCGTCCACGTCTTTTGACGGATCGATGCCGTCGGTGACCGCATCGCTGTTGATATGGCCCGGCAAGGGCAGTTGCACGAGGATACCGTCGACGGCGGGGTCGCGGTTCAAACGATCAATTAGCGCCAAGAGGTCCGGTTGTGAGATTGAATCCGGGACCTCATGCGAGAATGAATTGACCCCGCAACGTGCACAGGCCTTGAGCTTATTGCGCACGTAAATTCGCGACGCGGAGTCCTCACCCACGCGTATGACTGCCAGGCCCGGCGCGGGCTTGCCGCGACCACGGCGTGCCTCAACGCGCAGCTTCACCTGCTCGATAATGTGTTGCGAGATCTGTTTGCCGTCGATTAATTGAGCCGTCATAGATTGAGCTAGTTGATTGTATTATCTGAGTTCTTTGCGTCAACGCACGCGTTGACGGTGTGTGGGGCAGCGCGTATAGTCAGTTTACAACCAGATACTAGAAACCCGAAGAACCAATTATGTTACACCCTATGAGTCCCGAACGTGGGTGTACGTTGCCGTCGGGCTGGTTCCCGCGTCTCTAGTATCTGGTTTCTCGTGTGTGGCAGTCTGTCGGGCTTAGGTGATCGTAGCGAGGCGGTTGGGAAATCGAGCGCAGTTTGACGATTTATCGAGGTGAATAGCGAGCTATTTAACGAGAGAAATCGTTAAAGTGGGCCGACTTTCCCGCCGCCGCAGTAGATTTATCCTAAGCCCGACAGACTGCTACCCCGGGGTATGGCGCAGTCTGGTAGCGCACCTGCTTTGGGAGCAGGGAGTCGGGGGTTCAAATCCCTCTACCCCGACCAGATTTCAGGACACTGAGTTCAGACTCGTTTGGCGCGGGTGTGACCTCGCTAACTTGTGCGCCCGTAGCTCAACCGGATAGAGCAACGGCCTTTGAGCGCGCGAATCATGTCGCGCTAGGGAGCCTGTGGAGGGAAAATGAACCTCCATAGTGGAGGGCACTGTATCGGTGGACCCTTAACGCGTCACGGCGATGGCAATACCGAGGAAACCGAGCGGTGTGAATACTCACCAAACACAGTGGGTGAGGGGTAGCGCTTCGGAGACCCCATTCTCCGCGGGATCCGTAGAGACTATACGTGCCCCACCTGAGATGGTGAAGATATAGTCCAGGCCACAAAGGAGTGGGAGGCTGCAATCGATGGTATGTCAGCAATCAATGTATGGGTGCCGACACGACCACGGATGAGGCGTCTCATTCCGCGCAGCGAAAGTTGTAGTGGTAAGCTAAGCCGTAGGTTACAGGTTCGAGTCCTGTCGGGCGCGCCAAAGTTTGGGATTGCATGGATTCCTTAAGATCTGTGTGTATGGTGAGCGTAGCTCAGTTGGTAGAGCTCAGGATTGTGGATCCTGCGGTCGTGGGTTCGATCCCCATCGCTCACCCCAATAAATTGGGGGCTGCCCGCGTATTGCACCAAGGCAGCGAAAATAGGAGCTAACAATTGGTTCGAGATATCCAATTCAATGCGTGTTTGGTATTACGTTGGGTCCCCGGAGTTCGGCTGATCCCGGCGCCGGCTTGGTCTCGAACGCCTGGCCGTGCGCTTCACGCAACCCATAGCGACGGCTATGCGTTTCGCTCCAGGCGCGGCGCTTGTCCCCGCACAGCAGGGGAACAGCAGGGGAACTGCGCGCAGGACAAGTCCCGTCGTCGCCATCATCCGGGATCCTTGGTGCAATATACGGGCTAGGGATGGGAGGCTTGAGAGCTTAATCGCGTGCGATGTCCCATCCCCCAGCATCACCCCTACCTGTGGGCCGTTAGCTCAGTTGGCAGAGCAGCTGACTCTTAATCAGCGGGTCGTAGGTTCGAATCCTACACGGCCCACCAATATTTGTACGCGAGTCCCCCGCGCCATTGGCAGCGGGGGCGATTGGCGGGCGAAAGTGGCGGAATTGGTAGACGCGCTGGCTTTAGGTGCCAGTGGGGTAACCCGTGGGAGTTCGAGTCTCCCCTTTCGCACCATTTTCTTAAAACTCACACGGGGTTTCGGGTACCTGGAAGTGTTGTAGGAGCAATAATGCGCGTAGCGGTAGAAACAATGGGTGAGCTTGGCCGCAAGATGACCGTGGCGATACCCGCCGATCAAGTGGAACAAGAGATTGTCAATCGCCTGAAACGGTTGTCAAAAACAGTCAGGCTACCCGGATTCCGTCCGGGTAAGGCGCCGCTAAAGATCATCGAGGCGAAATACGGCACCCAGGTGCTACAGGAGGTGGCAGGGCAATTGATCGAAAATAGCCTGCGGGACGCATTGACCCAAGAGGGATTACATCCGGCCGGGGGCCCGGAGATTGAACCCAAGTCCCTGAACCGCGGCAGCGATCTCGAG
>CALZGZ010000090.1 GCA_945787105.1 uncultured Gammaproteobacteria bacterium | reverse complement strand
CTATTCCGCACGCAAAAGCGTTCTGCGGCGACACCTCGGAAGAAACATTCGCCACTCGTAGCTCCGTAAAGCACGACATTTCCAATCAAAATATTCTCTTCTGGTTCGAAGGGACTTGCCTTTGGTGGGTAGATAATGATCCGTCCTCCAGATAGCCCTTTCCCCACGTAATCGTTCGCGTCTCCCTCCACTTCGAGGGTGATGCCTCGGGCCAACCATGCACCGAAGCTTTGACCAGCACTACCGGTGAATTTGAAATGAATGGAGTTGTTAGCAAGCATCTGTTCACCGACGCGCCGGATGATTGCATGCGACAACATTCCACCGACGACACGATTGGTGTTCACGATCTTGAGTTCATGGTAAACCCGCTTTCCTCCAGTGATTGCAGGTTCAGCTAAATCAATCAGCGTGTTGTCAAGGGCGTCTTCCAATTCATGGTCCTGTTGGTGTTGACAATACACACCGAGACAATCCTCAGGTTTGGCGGCAGGTTCTAACAAAGTGCCGAGGTCCAGGCCGCTAGTTTTCCAGTGGTTAATAGCTGTCGAAGTCTCCAAGACGTCTACCCGCCCGATCATGTCGTTTACGGTGCGAAAACCAAGAGACGCCATAATTGTTCGCAGCTCTCTGGCCACCATAAAGAAATAATTGACCACATGCTCTGGTTGCCCGTTGAACTTCTTGCGCAGCTCAGGATCTTGCGTCGCGATGCCTACCGGACACGTGTTGAGGTGACATTTGCGCATCATGATACAGCCAAGAGCAATAAGCGCTGCGGTTGCGAAACCGTATTCCTCGGCGCCCAATAGCGCGGCGATCGCCACATCGCGCCCGGTTTTGAGTTGACCGTCGGTCTGTAATACCACCCGGGAACGCAGGTTGTTCATCACCAATGTTTGGTGGGTCTCGGCAACGCCAAGCTCCCATGGTATGCCTGCATGCTTGATGGACGTTAACGGTGACGCACCCGTACCCCCGGAATCACCCGCGATAACCAGATGATCTGCGCGCGCCTTGGTGACGCCAGCGGCAACCGTGCCTACGCCTATCTCTGCGCCCAACTTTACACTGATCCGCGCATTTGGATTTGCATTTTTCAAGTCATGAATCAACTGGGCGATATCCTCGATAGAGTAAATATCGTGATGCGGAGGAGGGCTTATCAAGCCGACACCGGGTGTCGAGTACCGGATTGCGGCGATATTCTCATCCACTTTTGATCCAGGTAGTTCCCCGCCTTCGCCCGGCTTGGCACCCTGTACGATCTTGATTTGCAACTCATCGGCGTTCGACAGGTAATTGATCGTTACTCCGAAGCGTCCACTGGCTACCTGCTTAATAGCGGAACGCTTGGAGTCGCCATTCGGCAGTGGCTTGAACCGTTCCGGGTCTTCCCCACCTTCACCGGTATTGGACTTGCCGCCAAAGCGATTCATCGCAATGGCGAGTGATTCATGCGCTTCCTGGGAGATGGAACCAAAGCTCATAGCCCCCGTGGCGAAGCGTTTCACAATCTCTTTTTCCTCCTCCACTTCCTGGATTGGGATCGGGCCGCCGTTTACGCCAGATTTAAACTCTAACAGTCCGCGCAACGTGCATAGCCGAGTTCCTGTATCGTTGGCGTGGTGTGCGAAGCGCCAGTAAGCGTCTTCGTTTCCGGTACGAACCGCCGTTTGCAAATTGGCCACGGCTTGTGGTTCCCACATATGACGATCGCCGCCACGACGCCAGTGGAAATCCCCGGGATTGGGTAACACCGGTAGGCGCACCACATCACGACCGGGATAACCGTTTTCGTGCCGACGCTGCATCTCCTCTGCCAGGACCACAAATCCCACGCCCTGAACCCGGCTGGCGGTGCCCTTGAAACACAGATCGATAACTTCATCAGCCAGACCGACGGCCTCAAAAATCTGTGCACCTTTGTAAGATTGCAACGTTGATATGCCCATTTTGGCCATCACTTTAAACATCCCTTTGGCCGTTCCCTTACGGTAGGCGGCCACTACATCGTCGTCCGAATTAATGTGGTCAACGTCGCTGAACAACGCTTCTGCACGGGCCTGCCACAAAGCCTCAAAGGCGAGGTATGGATTGATAGCGTCGGCACCATATCCAATAAGTAGACTATGGTGGTGCACCTCTCGCGCTTCGCCTGTCTCCACCACCAGCCCGATGCGTGTCCGCGCGTGCGTGCGTACCAGATGATGGTGTACGGCGCCGGTGGCTAACAATGCGCTAACGGGAACGTTGTTTGGCCCGATGTTGCGGTCCGATAGCACGACGAGACTGTAGCCAGCTTCGATTGCCGCGCTGGTCTCCGCACAAATCCTCTCCAACGCTTGTATTAGACCTATGTGACCGGAACCCCTGGGAAAGGTGATGTCGATGGTGCGGCATTTCCATCCGCGATGATCGATGTATTTGAGTGAAGCGAGTTCCTCGTTTGATAAAATAGGGTGCGGGACTTTCAAACGGTGGGCGTGATGCTCCGTGATTTCCAGCAGGTTCCGTTCGGGCCCTATGTAACACTCGAGCCCCATGATGACTTCTTCACGAATCGAGTCAATGGCCGGATTGGTGACCTGTGCAAATAGCTGCTTGAAGTAGTCATATAGAAGGCGAGGTTTATCGGATAGCACGGCGAGGGCCGCATCGTTACCCATGGATCCCAGGGGATCACGTAACTCTTTGACCAACGGCAACAGCATGAACTGTAGAGTTTCTGTTGTGTAGCCGAATGCCTGTAATCGCGGTAACAGGCTTTCCGGGTCGAAACCATGCGGTCTCCGGTTCGGTTCCAACTCTTCTAAGTCAATGCGTTGATGCTCCAACCATTCTAGATAGGGGCGGCCCCGCGCCCACTCGGCCTTGATCTCTTCATCCGGGATCATGCGACCCTGCTCAAAATCGATTAGAAAAATACGACCAGGGCGCAACCTGCCCTTTTGAATCACTTTTTTTGGATCGACAGATAAAACTCCAACTTCCGACGCCATGATGCATTTGTCGTCATCGGTGATGTAGTAGCGGCTGGGCCGGAGACCGTTGCGGTCGAGCACCGCGCCGATGTAATTGCCGTCCGTAAATGCGATTGAAGCAGGTCCATCCCATGGCTCCATGAGGCAAGAATGAAATTCGTAAAAGGCGCGTTTGTCGGCAGGCATATTTGGGTGTTGCTGCCAAGCCTCCGGGATCATCATCATGACGGCCCCTTGTAGCGTTCGACCGGTCATCAACATGAACTCGAGTACGTTGTCGAAAGTACCAGAATCGGAGCAATCTTCTTCGACAATAGGGAAAAGCTTTGACAGATCGTCGCCAAACTCTGCCGATTCAAGAACGCCCTCGCGAGCGTTCATCCAGTTGATATTTCCGAGTAAAGTGTTGATTTCACCGTTGTGGGACATGAAGCGATTCGGTTGCGCGCGATCCCACGAGGGAAATGTGTTGGTACTGAACCTCGAATGCACCATAGCCAGATGAGATTCGTAATCTGGATCATTGAGGTCTTCAAAGAACGAAAACACCTGCTGGGGCGTTAACATCCCCTTATATATGATGACCTTGGACGATAGGCTGCATACGTAAAATAGCTTTCCCTCGGCCAGGTTTTCATTATCCCGGAGAAGGTGTGTTGAATGTTTGCGGATCAAGTACAACTTACGCTCAAGGGCATCGCCCTCGAGTCCGTTACTCGCGCCAATGAATAATTGCTCCATGTGCGGCATGGCGGAGCGTGCCGCGGTACCAATTTCAGCGCCATCTGGGTCTATAGGTAGCTTACGCCAACCAAGAAACACCTGCCCTGCAGAGGTGATTTGTGACTCAAGCACTGCTTTGCAGCGTGCGCGCTCGAGTTGGTCTTGTGGCAAGAATACGATACCAGATCCATAACGACCCGGATCTGGGAGCGCCACCCGGAGATCTTGTTGCGCAAATTTACGAAATAGTTTGTGTGGTAGCGCGGTGAGTATACCGGCGCCGTCGCCGGTATTTTTTTCATAGCCCACGCCGCCGCGATGGACCATGCAACAATTGATATGGTTGGCGTCCTTGATGATCTGATTGCTGGGGCGGCCTTTGATGTCGCAAATAAAGCCCACGCCGCAACTCTCGTGTTCGCTTGCAGGGTCGTAGAGGCCGCGTTTTTTTGGTAAACCGGGGCTTCGTTTGTTACTGAGGGCGCTATTGACGCGACCTTTCATATACGCATCTCCTCTCCTTATTTACCCGCTGCGCAGGCTGCCCCTCTAGTTGGTAGATGGGAATGCCGATAATAGGCGCGCGGTCGGTGGCGTGCCGCATGGTTGCGGCGTTCGTCTTGGGGGCATTCGCTACCCCAAAACTGGGGGTATGGGCGCCCCCAACGGTAACCTCTACAATTCAGCTTCCTAAGGCAGGCTCACCGCTTTTCCCGCGGTGGCTACAAAGACAACGAAAAGTTGCCTAGCTCGTGGTAACTTTCAGAATGTTGCTGATCGTGCGCTATGCAGCAGGACACCACAAAATGTCAGAAATGTGGCCCTGAATCAAGTAGAAAGATAAGCATTTCCTTATTTTCCTTGATTTAAGGGCACTTACATTGCTGCAGTTTGCTGGAAACCACGATCCTGGTCGATCCCGTGTGCCGCATCGACGGTTCGATCCGACCCACTCAACCCATCCGGATCACGTCACAGATGCCTACGGCGCGGCGTAGGGATTATCCGCCCTGGACACCGACCCGAGGTACAGCTGCCGGTCGGCAATGAAGGCCCAGGAGGCCTGGTCCGATCGACCCAGGCAACGTCGTCTCCGCGTATCAATCGAAAACCTTGAAGTGGCGCAAGGTTTCGTCAACGGCCGTGGGCGGGTAGTCGTCAGTCACGTAAGCCTGCCCGATCGATTCGAGTAGCACCAAGCGAATCTTACCGGCAACGACCTTTTTGTCCGCCTGCATGTATTGTTTGAGTTGATCGCCACGTATTTCAGGGGGCGGGTGGGTGGGCAATTCGCTTTGTTTCACTAGATCGAACACGCGTTGGTAGTCGCTTTTTGTTAGGTGTCCTGCCAATTGGGACAAAAATGCCGCCATAAGCATGCCGACCGCGACCGCCTCACCATGCAGCCAGTTCCCATATCCGACCGCTGCTTCGATCGCATGACCAAAGGTGTGCCCGAGGTTCAATAGTGCCCGTTCGCCTCGTTCGTGCTCGTCGGCGGCCACCACTTCGGCCTTGGCTTGACAGGAACGGTTGATAGCGAAAGTGAGTGCCTCGTGATCCCGGACCAGTAAGCGCGTCACATGCCGCTCCAACCATGCGAGAAACTCAGGATCGCGGATTAATCCATATTTGATGACTTCCGCGATCCCCGCTCGTAATTCGCGATCCGCCAGCGTCGATAGCGTGTCGGTGTCTGCGATCACCGCCCGCGGCTGGTAAAACGCGCCAATCATGTTCTTGCCCCGCGGATGATTCACCGCCGTCTTACCGCCTACCGAGGAGTCCACTTGCGCAAGCAAGGTAGTGGGTATCTGGATATAGGGCACGCCGCGTTGATAACAAGCTGCGGCAAATCCGGCAATGTCGCCCACTACTCCTCCACCCAAAGCTAATACGGTGGTTTCGCGGTCGCAAGATGCAGCCATAAGGTTATCGAAGATAGTCTCCAGCGTCGCCATGTTTTTGTACCGTTCACCGTCCGGTAACATGGTGACATGGATATCCAAGCCGATCAGTGCCTCCTTGACAGTCTCCAGGTAAAGTGGTGCCACCGTCTCGTTAGTCACAATCATAACCTGGCGGCCGGCGATGTGTGGGCGAAGCATGTCTTTCCGCTGCAACAAGCCCGGACCGATGTGAATCGGATAACTGCGTGCGCCCAATTCGACGTGCAGGGTCAAGGCCGTCATTTTTTAGTAAGGCGGCGCAGGATCTCTCGAGCCACGGTGGCTGGCTGGCGGTCTTCGGCGTTGATAACCAAGTCCGCTTCTTGGCGATACAAGGGTTCGCGTACCTCCATTAGTGCTTCAAGTTTCTCACGTGGATTGTCGGTGTTGAGCAATGGCCGATTCTTTGCATCGCGCGTGCGCGAAAGTTGGGTATCGACCCCGGCATGTAGATAGATAACCGTACCGCTCTTACGTAGATTTTTTCGATTAACTTCGCTCAAGATTGCGCCGCCACCGGTGGCCAAGACAAGATTTTGCCGTTTTAGTAGCTCTTGCAGCATCGCCGTCTCGCGTTTACGAAAGCCGTCTTCCCCCTCGATCTCAAATATGACACTGATGGCGACTCCGGTCCGTGCCTCGATTTCGTGATCTGAGTCCACGAATTCCATTTTCAATTGCTTTGCTAACTGTCGTCCAATGGTAGTTTTACCTACACCCATAGGTCCAATCAATATGAGGTTGCGGATCATAACTAGCCCGTATATTGCACGAAGGCTCGCCGATGATGGCGCAGGGACTTGTGCTGCGCGTAGTCGTAGGGCCGGGACAGTCCCGCCCCTAGTTCTGGCCGACATCGTGGGGAATAATATATGGTCATTTCTAGGACGATGCGCTCAGGGCTCCCAAGATTAGCATATGAATTGGGGCGGGACGCGTTGGTGCAAACTATGGGTTTGTATCTATAAACCATCAACCGCCATTCATAATGGCGTTGTGTTGCCCGACTCAGGCTGAGTACCGAGCAGACATGTCTGTGCGCAACTTTGCAGACGTTGGCGAAAGGCGGCTGTTGACGGCGTTCGATGGCCCAGTTGTTTAACCGATATTCAATGCTGGGCTAATGATGCGCGGCGTTAAGAAGATCAGCAGCTCAAGGCGGTTGTCGCGCACGGTCTTTCTCCGGAATAGTACGCCTACTACGGGAATATCACCCAGGATCGGCACTTTGGTGACACCACGGGCCTCATCCTGCTGATAGATGCCGCCGACCACCGCGGTTTCGCCGTTTTCGAGTAACACCTGGGTGCGAATTTGTTTGGTGTTAATGGTGTCGGTGCCGTCACCGACGAAGGAGTCCTGGGTGATGAATACGTCGAGGATGATATTGTCGTCCGGGGTAATCTGTGGCGTCACAGTGAGCCCCAACACGGCCTTTTTGGTCACCACACTGCCTACCCCGAGCACATTGGTGGTGAACACACGCTCTTGACCTTGTTCAATATGCGCCTCTTTTTGGTTCGCCGTGATCAGACGTGGATTGGCGATGAGTTTGCCTTCGCCTTCGGCCTCCAGCGCTGACAACTCGAGGCTGATCAGATGCGCAAACCCGGTTCCGGCCTTGAAGATCTCAAACACATATGAGGCCGCCGGGTCATTGCCAATGCCAGCTGCCGGTAGATTGACCGCCAAGCCATCAGGCAGGGTCTCGAAGATGAGCCCGGGTTCGTCATCGTTTAGGGAATCAGCGATCGTCTCCGTGCCCGCAAAGGTACCACTGGTAATGACGTCGCCAATGTTTGAGTCCTTGATGCCCGGGGCACGCGCATCTGTGGTGAGCCGTTGAAATCCAAACCTGGCGCCAAGCTCCCTACTGAAGTTATCGTTGGCCTCGACGATGCGGGTCTCAATCAGAACCTGGCGCACCGGCTTATCCAGCTTAGCTATCAGCTTACGTACCTCTGCGATCTTTCGTGCGGTATCCTGAATCAGAATTGAATTCGTGCGTTGGTCTACGGTGACATTGCCGCGCGGTGACAGTAACGAATTACTTACCGTTTCGACCTGCGCAATGCTGACGCTGCCGAACAGCGACTGCTGCACACCGGTGTCCACCGCTTTGATAGACCTCAGTAGCTTCGCGATGTCATCGGCCTTGGCGTAGTTCACCTGGATTAACTCTGAGACCAGTGGCTCCAGTTCAACAACTTGTTGACTAGCCTCGAGTTCGGCCCGTTCACGGGAGGCGATTTCGTTCGCCGGAGCGACCCACACCACGTTACCTTTTTGGCGCATGCCGAGTCCCCGGGTCTGAAGGATGATGTCCAAGGCCTGATCCCACGGCACGTCCTTCAAACGGAGTGTGAGTTCGCCCTTTACAGAATCACTGGTAACGAAGTTGAGTCCGGTAAAATCTGCTATCACTTGCAATGCCGCACGTACGCTGATTTTTTGAAAGTTAAGCGACAGCCGTTCGCCTGAATAACCAAACTCGTCTTTTTTTACCTCTTCTTCTTCTTTAACAATCGGATTGACGTTGATAGTGAACACATTCCCGGCCTGATAGGCCAAATGTTCATAGCTACCCGTAGGTAGGACCACCATACGCACATGTTTGCCCTGCTGAAATGTGTCAATCGACTGCACAGGAGTTGCAAAGTCGACGACGTCAAGTCGGCGTTCAAGTTCAGATCTAATCTTGGCATCCAAGAAGTCGACGATGATTTCACCCGCTTCTTCCCGGATATCGATGCCGACGGTTGGATCTGACAACTCGATAATGATCTTGCCACCGCCTTCCTTGTTGCGGCGGAAATCTATGCGCTCGATATTGTGGGTCGTAGTCTCGCTTCCTTTGGCAAAACGCGTCGTCTTTGGAGTCACCGTTCGCGCGATGCCCGTGGTCACGCTTTCGATGATGAGCACCATGCCATTGTCGGTGATCTGGGTGTCGTACGATACGGGTCGCACCAGATTCAGCACGACGCGCGTGCGGTCGTCCGTTTCCACCGTGGCGATACTTTCAACTGCCCCGCTTTTCACTTTTATGACGTTACGCGGCAATGCGCTGCGTGCGCCAAAAAAATCGAAGGCCAATCGGGCCGGCTTATTAGTGCTGAAACTGCCGGGGGTGTCCGGGCGCGAAGCGGTGCGTATATTGATCTGCACCCGCCCGCCCGGTAGCGGCGAAAACTTGATGTCTTGGATAACATTGACGGCAGGTGGCGCGTTGGATGGCAGTGACTGGACGTCTTGACCGGATGCCTGTGCAATCATTACCGGTTTTGGTTTTGCCGACTCCGAAGGCGGGTGGGCAGTGGGGTTCGCGGCCGCAGCCGGTGGGATTCCGGTGGTCGCCGGTTTGCCGCCGATCATCGGTTTGACCATAAATCCGTATTCCGTCGGCTTTACTACCAGGGTGCCGGGCTCCCGCATCAATAAATCCACGTGCACGGCCTGACCGTTGCCGGCCAGGTACGGAAATACGCCTTTGACTGCCCCGTGGCCGGTAATATCAACCGCACTGTTATTCAAGGTGGTGTCGTCGAAGCTGACCCTTAGGCGGCGGCCTCGGTCCAGAATTTCAGTGCTATGGGGTGCCTGACCATCCATGTCTATGCGTAAGAAGGGGGTGTCGGTGTCTTTGCTCCAGCTGAGGGACTTCAGTTCCGTGGCGTGGCATAGTAGCGGG
>CALZGZ010000089.1 GCA_945787105.1 uncultured Gammaproteobacteria bacterium | reverse complement strand
ATCATTTTTAATGCAAATGATCGGTTAGCATCAGTTGGAGGTTCGTGACCTCGGTACTCCGATCTGGTTCTTAGTTGTTGTACCAGGTCTGCCAACGTCGGTTGTGTGAGTTTTGACAGACAAAAACCTAGGATTGATAACGACCGCAAATTGAAGCGGCGTCTCAGGATGACACTTCCACGTTGTCATTCTGAGCGGAGCGAAGAATCTCACCGTCCTTAAACAAAATGGCAAGTTCTGGAGGGCCCGATTCTGTTCGAGGCTCCGAGTGACAGGAAGATATCAGCACAACCAAGAAAAATAGAGGTAGAGTTCTATGGCGCCGAACCCTATTTTCTTTTGTTTTTGCGCGTGTAACGAGAAATCATACTCACCGCGATAACGGCTGAGGACTGTTTATCAGAAAGAAGATCATATGGCGGTCAATATTGAGCAACTGATAGACATTCCCTTGGCAGAGGAAAATCAGACCGCTGTGGCTGCGCGTCGAAGCGGTCCACGCTGGATCCTTTGGATCGTTGGATTCCAGCTGGCTGTGCTCTACGCACCAACCGTGATGTGGCTGTGGGACCGCTGGACACTGAGCGTTTGGCAACACGCGCACGGTCTGCTGATCTTACCGGTGGCCATCTACCTGATTTGGCAGGACCTTCGGGATCACAAGCAGCTTCCGGTCAGCTCCAGCGCCTGGGGCTTCGCAATCCTGGTGCCGGCGCTCATCGTGCATATCCTTGACACCGGCATGAATACGCAATTACTGTCAGCGTTTTCGCTGTTTCTGGCGCTGCCGGGCCTAGCGTTGCTGTTTCTCGGTGTACCGAGGACCAAGGCCATACTGTTTCCGATCGCTTTCCTGTTCTTTACGCTGCCCATTCCATTGGTGCTGACCGAACCGGTACACCTGTTGTTACGCGAGATCGCCACCGCGGCCTCGGCGTATGTGGTGCCCCGGCTTGACATCCCGGTCTATGTCGAAGGCTTCACGCTGCACATTCCAAACGGCTCGCTGCTGATAGCCGATGCATGCAGTGGATTTTCGACGCTCTACGCGGCCCTAGCCATCGCCTGTCTAACCGCTTATATGTGCCCGGATTGGCGGCGGCGTGTTCTCGTCATCGTCGCAGCCGCGCCGGTCGCAATTGTTGCCAATATCATCCGCGTCGTGCTGCTCGTTGTGTTGGTCGACTGGTATGGCATCGACGTGCTCGGGACCTCGTGGCATACGACTTCCGGATTGCTCACCTTTGCCATCGCCTTACCGATCATTTTTTGGTTAGGCCATACGCCGGCCCGTAAATCGTCTAAATCATGATTTCGCCCCGCTTTGGAGTGATGGTCAGCGTGCTGTTGGCAGTTGCGCTGATACCGACAATCATCCACGGTTTTGTGGGTGCGCGGACCGATGATGGCCGGGTGACGAGCGCTATCGGCACGACGCTCGCCGGCCTGGCATCAAAGCCAACTGAGCGCCGCGCGCGATGGGTCAAGGAGGTCTACGGCAGCGACGACTGGATCGAGCGGCGCTACCAAGGCCCGGACGGACGGGACATACGACTATTTGCCGCCCGATCCTACGACCTCAAGCGCCTGTACCACCACCCGGAACTGGGCGTGGTGCGCGGCACCGATCTTAAAAGGGCGGTCACCGTGCCGCTCGCGGACCTGGACGGGGCCCCGGTCCACGTGTTAACGGCGCAAAGGGGGACAGGCGTAGCAGTTTATGGACTGCTGTATGACGATCAGTTTGTTGCTAATCCGATCACCCTGCAGTTGCGGACGTCGTACGAATTGTTATTCAGCGCGAAAAAACCCATGACCCTGTTTCTCGTGTACGATCGGCAGTTGCCGCCGGCCACGCCGCTCGACGGCTCGCTGGCTGGTAAGATGCTGAGCGAGGCTGTTAGGAGCTTTCTTTACCAAGCGGTCAAGGTATCCTCAGTGTCCCAGCCGAAATGAAGGCCTCTACATTGAGATCGCGGCAAACACGAAATAGCCTATCGGATTTGACACACCGCGGCACGCGAACCTATGTGCTGGGCGAGTGGCATCGACTGTGGTTCTCCCTGGCCGGCTTGGCGGCGCTCGCAGCGACCCTTGTCGATGCGGTTCTCTTGCAACGCAAGTACCAGATCTTCACCGGCGGCTTTCTTTCCACTAGCCACCTGGAGAGTCCGCTGGACATAGTGCTGTTCATGCTGACATCACTGATTGCTGATTTCGGGGTGACGGTGACCCTGGCGGGCGCAAGCTTATGGTGTTTGTCGCGCGCCGGGCTGAATGCGCGGCCTTCGATTCTGTTGGTGCTTGTAGTTACCGTCGCGCCGTTCATGGTGATGAACTTCATCGCCTATCAAATCTATACGTATCTCGGCGACACGGTTGATTTTGCCCTAACGTTTGAGATTGCCGATCGGAGTCCGGCCGAGATTTTCGCCGTGGCAGTCACCCACTTGTTGGCTCCGCTGTTGCTGTTGGCGGCAAGCGCCATATTCGCGGTGCTGCTGATCTGGCTGTTCAAGCGGCTGGTTCCCGGGTGGGCGCCCCTTCCCCGGGCACCGGGTTTGGGACGCCTCGGTTTGGAGACCATGGTAATTATTTTGGCGGCTCTGGTCGTTACCGGCGGCGCCCAGCTGGCCAACGAATCGCTGGAAAGAGGACTTTGGAGAAAACCCAGCGGCAGGCTTCTCGTTTCCATCGTGGAACGGGTGTCGGATGTCGATGGCGACGGCTACGGCATCATGCGGCGGCCGTTTGACCCAGCGCCATTCAACCGCGATATATTTCCGTATGCCGTAGACATCCCCGGTAACGGCATCGATGAGAACGGGGTAGCGGGTGATCTGCCTGCGGATAGCGAGGCCTACAAAGAGGGACCGCCGGAGACGACGCAGTGGGCGTTTCGTCCCAATGTTATTCTGATTCTTCTTGAAAGCTTTCGCGCCGATCTCATCGGGGCAACGCACCAGGGCAAGGCGATTACGCCGGTGCTCAACGCGTTGGTGGAATCCGGCGCTGCGGCCACCGCAGCGTTTTCACACAACGGATTCACGGCGCCTTCGCGGCATCACCTGTTCTCCGGCAGCCTGCCCAATATCCGCCGCGGGAGCAGCCTGATCGACGACTTCAAGGCGAACGGCTATGAGGTAGTCTATTTTTCGGCGCAGGACGCGGCGTTTGGCGGTAAGCGTTACGACACTGGATTTGCCCGGTCGGACCTATACTACGACGCGCAAGTCGAACCGAATCTTCGCTACACGTTGTTTGCAACCCCGGCCAGCATCGCGTTGCCGTATCAAGTCATGATCGAGAAGGTGTCCGAATTCCTCGATCGACGTCAGTCAGACAGCCCGCTGTTCTTGTATGTCAACTTTCAAGACACTCACTTTCCTTATTACCATCACAAAGTACGCGAACTGATCAGCCGTGCGGCACTGCCAAGGGCCTCGATCGGACCGGATAGTGCCGCAGAACTCTGGGCGACCTATGTCAATACGGCGGCCAACGTTGACCTCGGAGTCGGTAAGGTACTGAACAAGTTCAAGGAATCGCTCGGCGATCCAGAGCCCGGGATCATCATCACCTCGGATCACGGCGAGAGCCTGTACGATGACGGCTATCTCGGCCACGGTATCGTGTTGAACGACGTGCAAACACAGGTCCCGTTGATTGTCGTCAACCTGCCCACCATCGTCGATCAGCCCTTCGGTCAAGTCCAGCTGCGCGACGCGATTCGGCGCGCGCTTGAGTCGGAACCACAGGCCGTGCAAGGACCGATATTCCGGGAAAACCCACAAACGGCGGTATTCCAATATCTGGGAAACATTGAGCGCCCACGACAGATTGCCCTGAAATATGCGGCTGGCCGCACAACTTTTGATTTTCGGTCCGGCCGTTTTCAAACCCTCGATGGAGTTTGGCGTAAACCGGACGCTTTGTCCGAGGTCGAGGAAGAATCATATAGATCTCTCATCCACGAGTGGGAACGAATGGTCGGTGCCGCTCACAAAGCGAGGCGAGATAGCGGCTAATAGACCTGGAATTTGTTCATGGATAAGCGGCCACTCATAGTTCATGTCGTTCATCGTTTCGACATCGGCGGGCTGGAAAATGGTGTCGTCAATCTGATCAATCGTCTGCATGCTGAGCGGTATCGACATGCCATCGTTTGTCTCACCAACTACACGGATTTTCGT
>CALZGZ010000088.1 GCA_945787105.1 uncultured Gammaproteobacteria bacterium | reverse complement strand
GGTTGGCCATTTGCTTCACTGACCCAAAGCGGCTGTAGTACAGAACGAGAATTTCCAGCATCGGTTACAGCACGTCCAAGACAGCTTCCGGAGGCCGCCCGATGGCGGCTTTATCATTGGCGAGGACGATGGGACGCTGGATCAGGATCGGGTGAGCGATCATGGCGTTGATGAGGGCGTCTCTGGACAGAGAGGGATCGTCAAGATTAAGCGACCGATACTCCTTTTCGTTCCTGCGCATGAGTTCGCGGGGCTCCAGATTCAGCAGTGTGAGAATGCGCTCAAGTTGGTCTGCCGTAGGCGGGGTCTTCAAATACTCGATCACCCGGAATTCGACCCCTCGGTCCTGCAGCAGCCCCAGCGTTTGGCGCGATTTCGAGCAGCGTGGATTATGGTAGATGGTAACCGTCATCGAATCCCCCACATCCCCCCGGAAATCCCATGTTTATTGACACTACTAAACTGGAATGGTAGGTTGCCATATATTGAGTGTCCTAGATGTTTTGGTCTAATATCGGATCATAGCGTACAATAAATCTGTTTGAAGAACGATACCGAACCCCTTTTGGAGAAACTAATAATGACCTCCTTCAAACATGCTGCAAGAGTGTTTGGGATTGGCTTGGCAGTGGCGATAATTGCAACTGGTTGCGCGAGCGCTAAGCGAGCAGGGCAGGCGGCTACGCCGGCTGCAGCCCCGGCGGCTGGTGCGGGCGCTGCTGCTGCCCCGATGACCAAGGCGGGCGAAATCTATACGGTGGTGCGCGGGGACTGTTTGTGGTGTATCTCCGAAAAATCCAATATCTACGGTAATCCCTACAAGTGGCCATTGATATTTAAGGGCAACAAGAGTCAGATTCGAGATGCTGATCTGATTTATCCGGGGCAGGAGCTCAGCATCGATCGCGACGCATCGGCGGCTGCTATCGACGCGGCTATACGGCATGCCAAGAAGCGAGGGGCATGGAGCCTGGGGCCCATCGAAACTACCGACACAGAGTATTTGGCGGGGTCAAGATAAGCGCCGTAGTCGATTAATCTTGTATACTCTTGAAAGGCCCCGCAAGCGGGGCCTTTTTTAGTTTCCCTAGCGTGCTATTTTCCTAAGTTCGGCTGGCGGTACTATGACACACGATGAATAACCCGTCGCAACACAAGCGTTGGATTCATCGCTGGCGGTCCGATCATCACCGTACGTCCCAGATGTTGCTATATCGGGTGTGGCGACATTTTATTGATGATGGTTTCCCACGGGATGCTGCGGCGTTGGCTTATGCCACGCTTCTCGCGTTGGTGCCGCTCGCTGCCGTGGTGTTTTCGGCGCTGTCCATGTTTCCGGTGTTTGAGGAGTGGGCGTTGATGTTGGAGCAGTTTGTATACCAAAACTTCGTCCCTGCGGCCGGCGATGTTATTCAAGAACATCTGCAGCGATTCACGGAACACACCGGTAAGCTTACCGCCATCGGTTCGGTGTTCTTGGTGGTGGGTGCAGTGCTGTTGTTGTTTACCATAGAAGAGACGTTTAACGAGATCTGGCACGTAAAGGAAGGCCGCCGAATGTCTCAGCGTGTCTTGTCTTATTGGGCGGTCTTGACCCTGGGACCGTTGCTGATTGGCGCCAGCTTGTCATTGACATCGTACTTAATTTCGCTAACTTTGAGTTCCGACCGAGCCGTACTGGCGCAGGCGCAGTCCTATGCCTTGTCAGCGTTGCCTTTCGTGTTCGAGGTGCTGGCGTTTTTGATATTGTACATGGTTGTGCCCAATTGCATCGTGCGTTTTCGCGATGCGCTAGTTGGCGGAATCGCCGCGGCGATACTGTTTGAGATCAGTAAACGTGGGTTTGCCTGGTTTGTATTGAATTTTGCCAGCTATCAAGTCATCTACGGTGCATTGGCGACGATCCCGATATTCTTAATATGGATTTACATCTCGTGGTTAGTGGTGCTGGTGGGAGCTGCGGTCGTTGTGGTGCTGGGCCAACCACCGTCGCGAGTGCCGGATTCATGATGTGCTTAGGTATTCACGTAGCATTGATAACGCCAAAATCCGAACGGCAGGGTAAGAAGTGCACATTGTCGAGAGACATAAAACGAATCGATCGATGCGTTGTATTTGGGCGTCGTACTCATTGGTATCGTCAGCTGCAGTACCGGCAGATGCGGGACAATTACTTGCCGAGAATTTTTTTCATCGACGTTTTGGCGACTTGCAAGAAGAACGGGCCTCACACGCGCTACCGGGGCAAACCATCGCCAGAGGGTTGCAGCCGCCAGTATTGCTGGTGCTCGCGAAAACCCGTTACCGAGTTCGCGGCCGGGCGCTGGTTGCGGCCCTCCAGCCCATGCAGCCTCCAGATCGGGTGCTAGTGTCTATGGACGGTGGGAGTTGTACCGGCGACACCCAGGCCGTCGGTGTGGAGCCCCGGGTAGTCGAGCCACGGGGAGACGTGCAATTCGCGCTGGACATCATGTTGTCGGCACCGGAAAAAATGCCGGTGGGCAGTCGCGTCGCGGTGGGGCTGCCTTGAAGCAGTGTGAGCGTTATCGGATCAAGGGACAGGTGCAGGGCGTATTTTTTCGTGCCGCCACGCGCGATCAGGCCAGGCGTTTGGGATTAACCGGATTTGTTCGCAACCTACCCAACGGTGATGTCGAAGCGATCGCGTGTGGAAATCGGGATGAGTTGCACAAGTTAGCTGCGTGGTTGTGGCAGGGGCCACCAAGCGCAACGGTGATAGAGGTGATCAGCGAGTCGATCGAAGCGCCCGACACTTACGACGAGTTTGTTGTTTGCTAAGCGCCAGCCCGCATTCCTCACCAGGCGGCGCCAAACTCCGGGTTCGCCGTCGCTTAAGGCGTTGAGCCGAAGTTACGAATTACAAGGTGTTACGGTAGTCACACCTATCCCGGTCCTGACTGGTCCTCGCACACCTGCGCGTGGCATTCACGCGAAAGAAAAAGGGGTATGAATTGAATTCAGACCCCTTTTTCTTAGCTCCAGGCGCGGCGCTTGTCCCCACACAGCAGGGGAACGACGCGCAGTACAAGTCCCTGCCCCATCATCCGGGATCCTTGGTGCGCTATACGGGCTATTCGGTAACCAGCGGTTGCCAGCGGTCGCGCAGCGCCAGGGATACCCGATCTGCATATTCAGTCCGGCCAATACTGCCGTTGTAGGCCGCCAACGCATCCGACAATCGACCGCGCTTCTGATCCAGATAATAACGCAGGATCGCGCAGCCATAGCGCAGGTTCGTGCGTGGGTTAAACAGATCATCGTCGGGGTGGCCGATCTCTTTCTTCCAAAACGGCATGATCTGCATGAGTCCGCGGGCCCCTGAGGGCGATACCGCGAAACGATCGAACCTGCTTTCTACTTGAATCACCGCAAGCACGAGTTCGGGATCGAGATCGGCGTGGGCCGCTTCTTTGTGAATCATACGTAGTAAGTGGACACGATAGAAGGGATCTCTAACCCGGGTGCTTAGCCCTTGTGACATATTGGCCAACCACACCATCGTATCGAGCTGCTCAGGGACGTCACTCACGTTCTCCACCGCCTGCTTCAATGCCGCCACCAGGGCCGGATCAACGGATTGCGCAGCGCTGTTGTCGGTATGCACTGCGGTGCAAGTCCCCAGCAGGCAGACGCCTGCTACTGTTCGTTTGATTGCCGTTATCATCTACGCAATGGATTCACGTATTGCCGACAGGGCCTCCACCACATCGTCGATCGGTAGTTCTTGTTGTTCGCTGGCGCTGCGCGGTTTGTATTCAACAGTCCCTTGCTGTATTCCGCGCTCACCCACTACCAACCGATGCGGGATTCCAATCAGGTCAGCCTCGGCGAACATGACCCCCGGCCGTTCATCACGATCATAGAGCATGACATCCATGCCCGCCCCTGATAATAAGTTGTAGAGGGTTTCGGCAGTTTTCGCCACCTTTTGCGATTTTCTTATGCCAATAGGAATAATTACCACCTCGAACGGTGCGATGGCGTCGGGCCAAATAATCCCGTTATTGTCATGGTTTTGCTCGATGGCGGCGGCCACGATGCGGGACACGCCGATGCCGTAGCACCCCATAGGCATAACCACGGCGTCGCCGCGCTCGTCGAGGCACACCGCATTCATCGCCTCGCTGTATTTGGTGCCGAGTTGAAAGATGTGCCCCACTTCGATGCCCCGTTTAATCGTGATCCTGGCGTCGGGGTCATTGGCTGCGCCCTGTGCCGGACACGGGTCTCCGGCGACGACTTTACGCAGGTCCGCCACCTCCGGCTCGGCAACATCCCGTCCCCAGTTTACCCCAGTGAGGTGTTTAGCGTTCTCATTGGCACCGCACACAAAATCCGCGACCCGCGCCGCGCTCTCATCTGCAATGACCAGGATGTCGTGCAGCCCGACCGGGCCGATGGAGCCGGCAGCGCAGCCCGCCGCGGCTTCGACTTCGGCGTCACTGACGAATTCCAACGGCTTGGATACCTGGGTCAGCTTTTCTGCTTTGGCAATATTCAACTCATGGTCACCGCGCAGCAACAGCGCTACTGCGCCGCCGACTCCGCGCACCAACAAGGTCTTCACCGTGACCGCTGGATCGATATTCAAGAAATTCGCGACGTCATCGATGGTGTGTTGACCCGGCGTATCGACTTCGGTCATCGGCTTCGACGGCGGATTGCGTTTTCCCATGGGCGGTAACGCCGGCGCCAGTTCAACATTTGCCGCATAGCCGTACTTGTCACAAAATGCAATGGCGTCCTCGCCAGACTCCGCCAGCACATGAAACTCATGGGACGTACTGCCACCGATGGCGCCGGTGTCGGCCTCCACTGCGCAGTATTTCAGGCCGATGCGCGTAAACACCCGCGAGTATGCGCCGTACATCTGGTCATAGGTTTGCTGTAGTGAAGCCTGGTCGACATGAAACGAGTAAGCGTCTTTCATCATGAACTCGCGCGCCCGCATCACGCCAAAACGCGGCCGAATTTCGTCGCGGAACTTGGTTTGGATTTGATAAAAGTTCATTGGCAGTTGCCGGTAACTTTGGATCTCGTTGCGCACCAGGGCGGTGATAATTTCCTCGTGGGTCGGGCCGAAACAAAACTCACGTTGATGGCGGTCTTGGAAACGCAGCAATTCGGGGCCGTAATCGTCCCAGCGTTTTGATTCCTGCCACAACTCCGCCGGTTGCACCGCCGGCATCAGCATTTCCTGGGCGCCGGCACGATCCATTTCCTCGCGTACTATGGTCTCTACCTTGCGCAATACCCGCAGGCCCAGAGGCAGCCAGTTATAAATTCCGGCGGCGACCTTGCGTATCATGCCGGCGCGCAGCATTAGCTGATGGCTGACGATCTCGGCGTCCGCCGGTGTCTCTTTCAATGTCGGTATCAAAAGTCGCGATGCTCGCATAATGTTGTTTTTCTAAATCTGGTGAAAAGACGGGATGAGTGCGTAATAATAACCGCAATCGGCGGCGCAGGTTAGGGGCTGGCATCATCAATAGGGTATGGGGCCGCCGCCGTAGCCGGGCAGCGCGGGTCAGCGGCCGAACGGATTGTGTAACCGGAACCGCCGGTGCTTGAAAAACGGGATGAGAGCCAGCCCGGCGACAAACCCACCGACGTGGGCGCCGAATGCCACGCCGCCGCGGCTGGGATCGGCCAACAGCGAACTCAGCAACTGCATGACGAACCACAAGCCCAAGACCCACAATGCGGGCATGCGTGCTGTATGCAGGAAAAACCCCAGCGGGATCATCACCAGCACTTTGGCATGGGGGTACAACAACAGATATGCCCCGAGAATGCCGGAGATCGCGCCGCTTGCCCCGACCATGGGGATGTCGGAATCCGGATTGGGCAGCGCCTGCGCGTACACCGCGGTGGCGCCGCAGACCACATAGAACACCACGAACCGCACGTGGCCCATGGCGTCTTCGACGTTGTTGCCAAAAATCCACAGAAACAGCATGTTGCCGATCAGGTGCATCCAACCCCCGTGGAGGAACATCGACGTCACCACGGTCGCGGCGGGTGGCAGCAACGCGACCTCCGGCGCCAACCGCGCCTCGCCGAGCAACACCTTGGGGATCACGCCCAGGCTGTAGACGACGAGCTGTTGCCCGCGTGGATCGTGAGACACCTGCCACAGGAACACCATTACGCATGCGGCGATAAACGCCACTGTCATCACCGGCGTGATCGAGGTTGGATTGTCGTCATGTATGGGAATCATGGGCGGCGCTATTCTAGCCCGAATATTGCACCAAGGCGCCCTGCGACTATTCTTGGCAGGCAGTGTCGACGGTTTTACGTGGTCTTCTCACAAAAGTAACACTGCGGGTCTTTCCAGCGCATACCATAAGTAGACGCTGGGCTATCCCGGCCCTGGCTCGATCTCGTACGCCTGCACTTGCGATTCGCTCAACCCATAGCTCGCTATGGGTTTCGCTACAGCGCGGCGCTCGTCCCCGCACGGCAGGGGATTCAACCGCCCGATCCTTCGACTGCGCTCAGGACAAGTCTCTTCGCCAGGTTCCGCGATTCTTGGTGCAATATCCGGACCAGCGCATCACCATCGAACAACCTGCTGGTTACTTATCTAGAGGACTACGCACACCCCGGCCGCCGCGTCTGATGACATGGGTGTAGATCATGGTGGTGTTGACGTCCCGGTGACCAAGCAGTTCTTGAATGGTGCGAATATCGCAACCATCCTCCAGTAAATGGGTCGCGAACGAGTGCCGCAGCGCATGGCTGCTGATCGGTTTGTTGAGCCCGATATCTCGCGCCGCCTGTTTGAGCGCCCGCGGAAAATTGGATTCATGCGCATGATGACGCCTAATTTGGCCGCTGTCGGGATCCAAAGAACGGTTCCTCGACGGAAACACATATTGCCAGCCCCACTCGGTATCGGCGCCTGGATATTTCTTGGCGAGCGCAAAGGGCAGATACACCGACCCATAGCCTTGATTGAGGTCCGTATTGTGCAGCCGCTGCACCCGCTCCAGGTGTTTGGTGAGAGGTGATACCAGGCGTTCGGGTAACAGCGTCACACGATCCTTGCCGCCTTTGCCCTCGCGGATCATGACCTGTTTATATTCGAAGTCAATATCCTTGACGCGCAGGCGCAGGCATTCGATGAGCCGCATGCCGCTGCCGTAGAGCAGATGCCCGATGAGCTTATTGGTACCGTTTAACTCTGCAAGCAGCGGCCTTATTTGATCACGACTGAGCACCGTCGGCAGACGCACCGGCCTTTTGGCGCGCACGATATCATTCAACCATTCGAGGTCATGATCAAGGACGCGTTTGTAGAGAAATAAAATGGCAGATAAGGCCTGACTCTGAGTCGATGCTGCAACCCGCCGATGCAGAGCGAGATGGGACAAGAATGCGGTGATCTCCTTTTCGCCCATGTCCTTTGGGTGTCTCTTATGATGAAAATAGATATAGCGCTTGACCCATTGGACATACGCCTGTTCAGTGCGGATACTATAATGACGAACGCGAAGCGCAGAACGAAGTTGATCGATGAGACGGGACTTTTGCATGGCAGCCTCCTTGCTGAGTGATGTCCAAGAATTTATTACAATGTACTAACCTAAAACATTGATTTTAGGGCTGTCAACACCAAAGCCAGCCCAAATATCCAGATTCAATACTATCATTTAGGTTCGATACATATAGTTAGG
>CALZGZ010000087.1 GCA_945787105.1 uncultured Gammaproteobacteria bacterium | reverse complement strand
GAATGAGATGCATAGCCGTAGCTATGGATCGAGTGAAGCCCAAGTTCAGGCGCGCCTGGACCAGCCAGGGCCGGGATAGGCAATTCAGATACAGACTGTTTGTGGAGCAAGACGGAAAATCCTTCTATTGACGGTACCTTGAAAACTAATCACGGCCGCCTGGTGAGAAATGCGGGCTAGATGGGATACCGTGGCGGCGACAGATGAAACCGGGCTCCAAGAACCACAACACAATCTATAGATAAAAATCGTTCTCAGAACCGGTTCCTGCCGGTTATTGGGCAAGGGTAGTCAAGTAATTGGAGTCCACGCCCACCTCCACCGATGCGCCCTGCTTGAATACCTGGCCTCCCTGGCGGTGACTCTCGTCGATAAGGATGCTGTGCGGTCCGACTTGCACCGCGTAGCGGACAATGGAACCCAAAAACTCAATGTATTGCACCGTCCCCAATAATGGGGTGACGCGGGCATCGTGGGATACGCCGGGAGACTGGATGGTTAAATTCTGCGGCCGCAGTACCACCGCGCCGCGCTCATGTTCCACTTCCTTGTCGATAGCAATCTCGATGCCGCTTTCGTCGGTGAAGCGGCTGCGCCCATTGTCGGTGATAAAGCGTCCGTTGAGCACATTCGCAGTGCCAAGAAAATCCGCTACAAACAAATTATCCGGCTGGTCATACAGCGCCATCGGCGCGCCCACCTGTTGTATCACGCCGTCGTTCAATACCGCCATGCGATCCGACATCGTGTTGGCCTCTTCCTGATCGTGAGTCACAAAAATCGTGGTGAGTGATAATTTACGCTGCAGTTCCAAGATATCCCTACGCATTTGCACCCTGAGATTGGCATCCAGGTTCGACAGCGGTTCGTCCAAAAGCAGAACACGCGGTTCAACCACCACCGTGCGCGCCAGGGCGACCCGTTGTTGTTGTCCACCGGAGAGCTGAGTGGGTCGCCGATCAGCGAACTCCGCTAACCCCACTAAATCGAGCGCGGCGTCCACCCGGCGCCGAATCTCCTTGGCCTCGACATTGTGTTCCTCGAGTCCAAACGCGATATTTTTACGCACCGTCATGTGCGGCCACAAAGCATAGCTTTGAAACACCATGCCGACGTTGCGTTTCCATGGCGGCAATGCGGTGATATCCTGCCCATCGATAACAATACGTCCCGCCGGCAGGGGTCCGAATCCCGCAATTGCGCGCAACAGCGTCGACTTGCCCGAACCCGAGGGACCGAGAAATGCGAAAAATTCCCCCGGCTCGATATCGAGATTTACACCCGTCAGCACGCGTGTACGGCCAAAGGACACGTGCACATTCTCGATCTTCACACTCACCGGCCCTTGCATGATCGCTTAGACTCCTCCCGCCAGGACGGCATCGATTGCCCGCTCGCGTTTGCCGCGCTCGATCACCCGATGCGACAAGTAGGTGGCGACGCCCACTATGATGACCGCGATCATACCCAAGGCTGCGCCGGGTCCGCGGCCGGCGGCGGATTGCATGAACACATAGATACCATAAGACAGCGGCGCATCCGACTCCGCCGACACCAGCATAATGGTCGCCGACAATTCCACCGCCGCGGTGGCGAAGCTGGTAACGAACCCGGCGATGATTCCCCCAGACATCAGCGGCACCACCACCCGTCTGACGGTGCGGTACTTGGTGGCGCCGAGGTTCTCCGCCGCCTCCTCCAATGCCACCGCCACCTGCTGCAGCGCGGCGACGCAAGCACGCAATGCGTAAGGCAACCGGCGAACTGCCAAGGCTACGACAATGATAACCCACCAGCTCGCCAGCGGCTGGCCGATGAACGGTACCTCAAATTCGTAGAAGGTTCGCAGATAGCCAATTCCCAACACCACCCCGGGGATCGCGAGTGCGCCGGTGGCCAGGTAGTCCAACCACTTGCGCCCCACCAACTTTGTGCGCCACACGAGGTAGGCGATGGCGATTCCGAAAATCACATCAATCAACGCCGCCAAACCGGCATACAGCATGGTGTTGGTGATGTACTCGGACGTGGTGCCGATTACTTCCTGGTAATTGACGAGCGTGAAGCCGTCCGGAAGCACGCTATACGACCAGATGGTGCCGAAGGACAACAGTGTCAAACCAATATGTGGCGACAACACGACCAACAATGTGAAGATCACCACCGCGTAGGCCCCGACTTTCTCCCAGATCCGCAAATCCCGTTTCATCAGTCCGCCGCCGCCCTTTTGCACCGTCGCATATTCTTTGCCGCGCATCGCGAGAAATGAGGTCCACAAAGCAAACAAAGAAAACAACACCAGAATCACGGAAATCACGTAACCCATCGGGTCCGAGATGCCGATGGATGAGATGCGCAGATAAGCTTGGGGGGCGAGCATATTATTGACATTGAGCAGCAGCGGCGTACCCAAGTCGTCGAACACTTTCAAAAATACCAACGACGCGCCGGCCACGTACCCGGGCATGGCGAGTGGAAAAACAATGCGCCGGAACAAGCGGAAGCCATTGGCCCCGAGATTCTGTGCGGACTCCTCCATGGACCGGTCGATGTTGTTCAATGCGGCAGACAGATTGATGAGGATGAAGGGAAAATAGTGAATGCTCTCCACCAGGATCACGCCGTTCAGACCTTCCATAAACGGGATATTGATTCCGAACCATTCGTCCAATAACAAATTGATCGATCCGTTTGCGCCAAACAGCAGTTGCATCGCAACCGCGCCGACAAAGGGCGGCATGATCAGCGGGATCACGCCCAGGGTTTGAATAAGGACCGCCCCATTGAAGTTGAAGCGGGTGGTGAAATACGCGAGCGGCATAGCGATCACCGAACCCAGCATCACCGACATCAAAGCGACGTACAGGGAATTGAAGAATGATTCGCGGAAGAGGGAGGTATTAAAGAAGTCCGCGAAATTTACCAGGGTTAGCGCGCCGGTATGGGGATCTTGAAACGCGACGAAGATTACTTTGGCGACCGGGATCACCAGAAACACGAGCAAGAACAGCCCGAGCAGAACGGCAACAGCGGCCGGGCCGGGCGAAGTGCGCGCGAAGTAGCTCAACGTTTACCGGTCCAGTAACAAAGGGAGGCGGTCATAGCGGGGCGCGAGCCGCCCCGCCATGGATCGCAGGTCACAACATCGATTTGGCTTTTTCCGCCAACGCTTTGGCCTCGGTGTAATTGGCCTTGATCACGTTATCCCATCCGGCCTCGACCTCCGCCTGCCGGCCAGTCACCTTGTCGGTGGCTTTTTTGCGCTTTTTCTTGAAAATACCGGCGAAGTCTTTGTTCAGCCCCGTCGCCTCATCGATCGGCACCGCGCCAACTAATGCCTTGGCCTTTGCAATTAATTTCTGCGCCTCGGCATTAGACTTACCGGACAGCGCGGACTCGGCGTCCTGGATTGCCTTGGTCGCGGCACGCAGGTCGTCCAACCGGTAGGTGATCATCACGTCGAACAATGAATTGACCAGGTTATAACGGTTCTTCGACTTGATTACATCAAACTTGACTTTAGCGCCGATCGACTTATCTTTGAACGGGTTCGGGAATCCGGCGGGCGCCTTGCTGTAAATGTCCGGACGCACCGGCAGACGGCGAATCTTCGGGTCGAGCAACAATTCCTGTCCTTGTTGCGACATCAAGAACTCGATAAATGCCCCCGCGGCCTCGGGGTGTGGGGCCTTGGCAACAATCCCAATGTTGGCCGGCACCAGCGTGGTGACGGTCGGGTAAACGAATTGGACTGGGAACCCGGAAGCCTGGGATGACAAACCGAAGAAATCGATGACCACACCGAGCCCGAACTGCCCGGAATTGACGCCGTCGGGAACACCAAAACTTCTTTCCGTGACGGTGTTGAAGTTTCCCGCGATCTCCTTCCACAAAGCCCAGCCTTGGTCCCAGCCCTCACCCTGCAACAGCGTTTCCACTGTGAGATGAGTGGTGCCGGAACGCGATGGCGCCGACATGCCCACATGCCCGTGGTACACGGGTTTGGCCAGATCCAACCACTCCTTGGGCGCCGGCAGCTTCTTGGCCTTGATGTAACGCTCGTTCCACATGATGCCGTAACCCGCCCCGGCAAACCCTTTGTAATACCCATCGGGATCATTGATCGGGTAGGCGCCGATCATGTCCGGGATGCCGGTGGCCTTAAGTTGATATTTCTGCAACAACCCGTCGCTCTTCAACACCTCGAACGCGTCGGGTGCGGATGCCCAAAACATGTCCGACGTGTTGTTGGACGCCGTCTCTTGCAGATACTTGACCCCGGCCGTGGTCTTCTTTTTTAACATCTCGACCTTAACGCCGGGATGGTTTTTCTCGAACGCGGCCTTGAAGGCACCGGTCAGGTCTTTAGGAAAAGAGGTCACAACAACCAGCTTGTCCTCGAGCGCCTGAACCAGCGGCGCTGCGGCTAAGAGGCCTACGGCGAGAGTCAAAATTCCGGCAACACGGAGAATACTGCTGCTGTTACTCATCGATATCGCTCCTTTGGTTAAAGCCCTGGTGGTTACTTGTGCACGATGTGCCGAATCGTCTTTTGCGCCTATTATAGAGTCACTCTCATCTCGTAGATACCGACAAAACGACGGGACCGGGTGTGGAGACCGGAGTGCGGGGATCGAAGACCACAACAATCTTTGTCCTGCGCGGTTCAAGGCGATCGCCCCGAGCGACGGCACAGGATGCCTGCCCTAATCCGGGCTGAATGGGCGCTGCCGTGGGCTCTGCAACTCCGACCAACCCTATTCTCTAATCCCCGGGGGGGCGGTATTCCACTGATTTCTTCGCCGCTTCGTCGATTTCTTCCGGCGACACTAGTATCACCGTCTTCACTTGCACCGCACCGGTAGCGTTGATGGTCATGCTCACCGCGGCGGCGCTGGCATGATCCGGCAAGTCGACGATGCCGTAAACGTCGGCGTCTCCAAACGCAAAGTAGAACATTTCCAGCGTGCCGCCCAAGCCACGGATCATCCGGTCCACTTGGTCGCGCCGGCTCGAGCCGCCATCTTTCACAATGCCTTTGGTGCCGTGCGCCGTATACGACGCGATGAATAAGTACTTGGCCATGTTGCTCCTCCTGGTGGTACAGATACCTTATTTCATGAGTCGTGTCTGCGATGGATTCATACCCGTTAGGGACTCATACCTGTCAAAACGAACTGCCTAGTGGTAAGACTTGGATTAAGAAATCTCCTGCTTCTCGTTCAACATCCCCACCTCGTTTTTCAACAATTCGGCCTTGCTGGTGTTTTCCCAGCTAAAGTCGGGGTCCTCCCGTCCAAAATGCCCGTATGCGGCGGTCTTCAAATAGATTGGCCGCTTCAAGTCCAACTCTTTCAATATCGCCGCCGGCGTCAGCGGAAAATGTTTCCTCACCAACACCGTGATCCAGCCTTCGGGGAATTTATTGGTGCCGAAGCAATCCACGTTGATCGATACCGGCTCGGCAACGCCGATCGCATAAGCCAATTGAATTTCACACCGATCCGCCAAGTCTGCCGCCACGATGTTCTTGGCAATATACCTAGCGGCATAGGCGGCCGACCGGTCGACTTTGCTGGGGTCCTTCCCGGAGAAACACCCGCCACCATGTCTTCCAATTCCACCATAACTGTCGACGATGATCTTCCTACCGGTGCAGCCAGCATCGGCGTAAGGCCCGCCCCTTATGAAAAAGCCCGTCGGATTAACATAGAACTTAGTGTCTTTGTCTATCCAATCCTTGGCGACCGGTTTGATCACTGTTTCGATCACTGCCGCTTTGATCTCGTCGTGCTCGAGTCCGGGATCATGTTGCGTGGATATCAAGATGGTGTCGGCGCGTTGGGGTCTACCGGCCTCGTCATACTCGATGGATACCTGGGATTTCCCATCCGGCCGCAGCCACCCCAATTCCTCGTTCTTTCTTGCGTCGGCAAGCCTTCTCGTGAGCTTGTGGGCAAGCATGACAGGAAGCGGCATGAGCTCCGGAGTCTCATTGCTGGCGTAGCCGAACATCATTCCCTGATCGCCGGCCCCTTGCTCTTTGTGCAAGCCTTGTCCTTCGCTCACGCCTATCGATATATCCGGTGACTGCTCGGTTATCTGCGTCCACACCGAACAGGTCTCCCATTCGATACCGTAATGGGAATCCGTGTATCCGATCTGTTTAATGACATCTCTGGTGAT
>CALZGZ010000086.1 GCA_945787105.1 uncultured Gammaproteobacteria bacterium | reverse complement strand
CGTCGTTGTTGTCGTCGACTTTGACCCGTATGTCCGAAACGTCCAGCAGATCGTCCCGGTCGACCTCCGCGTAATTGATGTTGCCGCTGCCATTGACCGGCTCCTTGACGCCGTAGAAGGATTGCTGATGGTCGCTGAGTTTGTCGTCTTTGGCCTCGTAACGCCCGGTGCCGGCATACACCCAGATGCGGCTGTTGTCGTCGCGGCTGAGCGTCGGCGCATTCATGAACGCCTGGTTGGGACGCCGGTCCCCCGCATCCGTCGCATCGCCGGGATCGAGCAACAGCTTGAGGCTGTTGGTGGGGTTCGCCGCGCCGTCAATCCGCTTCCAGCGGTAGAGCCTACCGGTCGGCACATCCGGGTCCCCGCTGGTGACGCCGAAATACCAGGCGTCGGTGCGATACTTCGGGTCGACGAAGAAGTCGTCGCCGGCCTGAAAAATGTCGAAATCGGCGCCGGTGACATCGCCGACAAAACTGTTGGCGATAAACGTGAGGTCTGCGGGTGCGCTAAACGCGTCGGCCAGATCCACCGGCCATCCGTTACGCATCTTCTTCGCCTTCAAATTGTAGTTGAACAGGCGGGCCGTCTGGTTGCTGGTGAAATTACTGAGATCGGTCGGCCCGGAGCCGAACGCCAGGAACCAGGTGTTCTTCCCCAGATCATCATCGTAACGGAATATGATGTCCGGCGTGCTGGTAGTGAAACCAAGCTCGTCGTGGCTAATCTCCGCCAGCACCTGGGGCTTTGCTTCCGGGTTGGTGATGTCCATCACCACATAGGCCGAGCGCAGCGTCAACGGGGCGGTGGCCGGATCCTGGTCGTGGTCGACCTCGAAGGCGCCGCCGCCAAGACGCATGCCGACTACCAGCACCGTGCCCCAGCCACCGGGATGATCGGCGTCGTCGTCGAAAATCTTGGCGTCAAACGCCTGCGGCTTGCCGTCCACATAATACACGTGGGAATAATTCGGATCCGCCAGCCACTGCAGATGCGGCAGCAGGTTCATCGGCGCGTACGCCCACAGCTCGGAACCCAGCGGATGGGCGGGGCTGCCCTCCTTGTACTCACGGGTGGTCTCGTCGTAGAAGCCGCCGTTGAAGGCCTGGATGAGCCCACCGTTGCCGCCGCTGATGATCACCAGCCGCCGGTCCTTGTACTGCTGTTTGTATGTTGCGTAGTCGGGGTCGCCCTGGATGATATCGAAATTATCCCGCGGCGGACCCACCGCCAGCGGCGGCGAATGGATGATATCGGTAAGCCGCCAAGTCGTCTGCACTGTAGTGTTCGGATCGCCGTCGAAGTAGGCGGTCCGGTTACGAAAGCCGGGAATGGTGTCGTCGCCGCGGATGAAGTTGACAATGTTCTGCGCCGCGGCCTGGGTGTTCACGCCGAAGTAACCGAAATTGGTCGCGGTGACCGAACTCGCAGTGAAGTCGACGATCTGACTCTGATCCGGGACCTTGCCATCGCTTGGGGCGCTGGACGGCATCCAGGTGAGGATATGACGGCCCGTTGACGCCTGGCTTGCATATGCGCGTTGGGTCGTGACATTGGTCAGGGCCCGGAGATTATCGCCGGCACTCCAGACCGGCTTGAAGTCCTCAAGATCCGCCGTGGTCTGTCCGGACTCGACAAACTCGTCATCACTGGAGCTGTCCCTGCGTATGAGGACGGTCTTTTCCGCATCGGGGTCGTATTCTAATTCGACAACCTTGTCCGTCTGATAGCCGTCCAAGACCGCATCTCCGTCGGCGTCCTCGCGCAGCAGGCCGAAGTCGTCGATAAACACCGCCTTGATGTCGCCGATCCAGCGCACCTTGTTGAAGTCAGCGTCTTGAAACTCCGGTCGATACTGGGCCTGGAACAGGGCGCCGAATCCCAGGGAGCTGTTGGAGATGACCGCCGCCGCCGAACCGGATGCCGGTGACTTGGACAACAGATCCTCGAACACGCGGGTGATGGAGTTGACCAGCTGGGTCGGATTGCTGACCAGAAAATACTTGTCGGGGACCCCGTCGGGGGTGTTGTCGGTGGGGTCAAAATTGTTCTTTTGATCCCACTCTTCCTGCAGATCCGGAACCGGTGGATTACCGCCGTTCCTATCCTCGAACGAGCCCCACTTGGCGGCGTAATACAGCGGCAACTCGAGGATGCCCGCAATCTCGTTACCGATGGTATAGGTGTGCGAGGTCGGGGGGATGGGAACACCCGCCGGCAGCGGCGCGTCCAAATCCGGCCCAAATCCGACCGTGCTGTGGGGGGCGCCACAAAACGTCGGGTTCTCGGGATTGGGACAACCTGGCACCCCGGTGGCATCGGTTTGCGCCACGCCGTCGGCGCCGGTGCGGTCGGGGTACTTGAAATTATTGATTCCCGAATGGGCATGAAAGCCATCTTGACTGGCGGTACCGGCAATCACATAGCCAAAGCCCATCGAGTGCGGGGTCGATTTTGCGTGCACGTCGGTGGTGACGGTAATCTGGTTGGTGGCGGTGTTGACCGAGTATCGGATGGTACCCCACATGTCCTGGTCATAGTCACCGCCGGCCTCACTGTCTTCCCAGTTGACATAGAACATGCCGCTGGTCGCGGTCTTACTGACTTCCTTGAAGTCGACCAGCGTGCAGCTGCCTTGGGGCGTGCTGAATTGCGTGATCGGATTGTAATTGATACACGCCGGCAGTATCCCGACGACACTGTCGCTGTTGGGGACGTTGACGATGATCCTCGGTGTGGACGGAGACAAGGTGACGCCGTAGGTATCGATCACCTGGGTGCCCTCGACCCCGGAATACTGGTCAATGATATGCGCCTCGTACGCCAGGCCGGAGATCTTGTAGGAGCCGCCGACCCGCGGCGCCTCGGGGCAGATTCCGGCGGCATTGGCGAAGTCATTGATGGTCTTGGCGGTGCACAACTGGTTGTTGTCGGTGCCGTTCTCACCGATGAAAAAATCGTTTCCCGCGATACCTTCTTGCAATGAGTTACCGATCGCGTTTGTGCGGTTTGTCGCGGCGGTGTCCATATCTGGTAACGGGCCGCTGTCTTTGGATGCATAACTGGCGTTGAAGCTGACGATATTCAGCGTGGCACAGGCGTTGTCGTCGGTGATGAGACCGCTGTTGTCCCACGATGCGGTGGTGAGCCCATCGATGTAGGCGTCGTCATCGGCTTGATAGGCAGCGATGCGGCTGCTCTTGCCGCTCAGATAACGGATGCCCTCCAAGAAGATCTCGGTCTGCGGGTTGCCCCAGTTGCTGCACTGACTCTCGGGAAAATCGCTCAACCCGAAATCGCACTGGTCGCCGCCGTTGCCCAAGCTGTCTCGATAATGCCCGACCCGGAAATTGTATCCATAGATGCGGAAGGTGTTGAGGGTCTTGATGATGCCGTCTGTATTCGTAAACTGGCCGGTGGACGGATCGATCTCACCGAAGTCCGCCACGTTCTTGCGCAGCACACCGCCGGACAGGTTCTTTTCGTAGCTGCCGGTGATCAACCCAAAGTCGATACCGTTGTCTTCTCCGAAGTCTTGCAGCAGCCCCGCCGGTTTGAAGATGGGGGAGCCCGAACCCGGGTACTCGCGGCAATTCTCGGTGCCGATCAGGCCGTCCACACAGGCCTGCACGCGGACATTGAAGTCCGGTCCGGCGCCGCCCGATATGGACAGCCCGTCTGTGCCACGCGAGGGCGGGTCGCTATGGGCAGAGATGCCCGACAGCGCGGGGACGTTGGCATTGATGGCGTCGGGTTGCTCTTCGCTCCAACGGCACTGCCAGCGCTCGTTACCGTTCCACAAAGAGTAATTCCCCTGCGCCACCCGCATCAGCGGTGGAGAGCTGTTGGTGTTGACGTCCTGGGAATAGAAATCGGAGCTGGGATTGCCAAGGAGAATGCCGCTATCGCGGACAACGGTGGTGTTACAGAGGGTGATCCCTTGGTCTTCCGCGGCCGGTGGGCTGGGGGAACCGGCGTGGGGCGGATCGAACGGCGTGAGTCGGGCGATATCGGGCCCGTTGTAGTACTTCGCCGAGCTGTGGGCGTCGTTGGGCAGAAACACGCGCTCGAGCACGGTCAGAGCCGGGTCGTCATCGTCGGCGTAGCGCTTGCCGCCGTACAGCACCTTGCGCACGATATCCATGCGGTGCATGGTGCCCCAGTTGAGAAAGTTGCCGCTCCACTCGCCGCTAACGCCGTCGCAGTATTTGTTGGTGGTTATCGCCGCGGGTTCGAAGTTGCCGCTGCTGTTGTTATACGAATAACACTTGGTGTAATCGAAATAACCGTAGTAATCGATGACATGGTTGTAGGTGCGGTCGGTGGCCCCATCGCCATTGAGGTCCGAATAATCATCGTAGGCCTTGTAGTAGAGCTGATGATCGTTGGACAGGGTCAACATCGCCAATGGCGGCGCGGAAAACGCGCTGTCAATGGGGGTCGCGAAAAAATCCGCCATTGACTCGCCGGCGGCGTGGGCGACCTGGCCGCCCGCAAACGGCGCCAGCGCCATGCATGCCGCCACCGTGCCGAGGACGAGCCCGGAGACGCCGGAAGCGAGCCGGTTGTGAATCGATGTCTGCTTGGAGAAACTTGCCGTAGTTTTCATAGCACTACCCACCTAGTTCATCTATGGTTACCTGTTCAGCAGCGCCCGTTGCGTTTGCGATACGTGCTCTGCAGGCGTATCCGGGCTTGACTGCTACGCCCTGCCGCTTGTGAAGTAATTCGGTATTTATCGAACTTGACCGCGGTGCGCAGGTCCTCGCCGGGGAGCCCGGCAACGCAGGCGATGTCGTTGTACTCGATGATGTATTTCGGTGGCGCGGCCAGACTGGGCGCCAATTTGGTTTTATATGGTGTGCCGCCGGTGTGCTCACCGAACTCGCGCGTGAGCGATGCACTGTCCCAATCAACAACGGATTCCCACACCGGGGGATCGGTGGTGGCAGCGGGCGGCAGGCACAGGCCGTCGGTGCACGCGGCGTCGAAGTCGGCGCCGGCGGTCATGTTGTTTTCCACGTCGATCTCGGCGTCGCGAAGCGCCGACTCGCCGGCCTGGAAGGCGTAATTGCGGTCGAGCATGTTGCGCGCCATGACTTCTTGCAGGTTGCCCGATGACATCGACGTCACGCCGATGATGGTCAACATCAACAGCATAATGAGCGCGATCGCCATCACCACGCCCTGCTGGCGCCGCGGTCCGACGACCGGCCTCGCCGGCTTACGCTGACGTGGGTTGGATCTCGTGTTCATAGCAGTCGATTCCGCAGTTGCACGGTGGCTTGGAATTGCCGGTCGGGGCGATCCTCGAGTTTTTCCTTGGCCTTGGTGGCGAGGGTTTCATCCCCCGATTCCACCGTCACCAGCAAGCGCAGCACAATCACAGTCGGCCACTCCGCTGCATCGGGCAGTTTGTCCGTATCCGAGGAGGCTTTGTGGTCGGTGTAGCGAATGTTACCGGTACCGGTGAGGATGCCGTATTCGATCTTGAGATCGCTGACCCCTTGGATCAACGGTTGCGGATCACCCCCACCGCTTCCGCAATACAAGGACGGTGGGTCGCCGGCATCAGCGCGCGCTACCGCAAATGTTGCCGTGACCGCGTCGTCTTTACTGACGGTGCCGCCGGCGCAGTCCCTGAGTCCGCCATACGGTGCGGTGTATTTCACATGGATTGCATGGGAGCCGGGCACCAAAGTGATGGTGGTTCCCAAGTCGGCGTCGCCCGCAAATCCGGCCCCGCAGTTGGTGCCTGCGATGCAGCCGTCCACCGCGTCGGTGAGCGGCGGGAGCAACGCCAGCCGCTCGTCCTCATTGTCCGGCCGGTAATCGGCGAGCCGCAGGTAACGGGTCAAGATGTCGGTTGAGAAACGTGCGTTCTCCTGGGTGCGCGACATCGCCTCGTTGGTGTTGTAGCTGGTCTTGCCGGCGATATACATGCCCACCAAACCGGTGATCAGGAACATGCCGATGGCGATCGCCACCATGAACTCGGAGATCGAAAAACCGTGTTGCCGTGTCGGGTGCGCGCGGCTCATGGCGAGAGCTCCAGCCGGAAACACGTCAATCCGTCTCCGTTGAGGGT
>CALZGZ010000085.1 GCA_945787105.1 uncultured Gammaproteobacteria bacterium | reverse complement strand
GTCGCACGCTATTTCATAGACAGTAAGCTCACAATACTGTTGGTGCTATTTTCCTTTGTCGTGGGCATCTTCACATTTTTGACCACACCGCGCGAAGAAAATCCACAGATTGTCGTGCCCGCGGCCAATGTCATGATAGAAAAACCGGGGGCGTCTCCAAAAGAGGTCGAACAGCTGATCGTGAAGCCGCTGGAGGCGATTCTTCAGGGAATGTCGGGTATCGAGCACACGTACGGTATGGCCATGGATTCACTGGGCGTGGTCAGCGTGCAGTTTGAGGTTGGAGAAAACAAAGAGGACTCGTTGGTCAAATTATATGACCGGATAATGAGCAATCTGGATCGCATTCCCCCCGGAACCCAACAGCCCCTGGTCAAACCCGTAGACGTTGATGACGTCCCGATTCTCGTCATATCACTGTCCTCCGAAGCGCGAGACGACATGCAGCTGCGCCGCATCGCCAACGATATGCTGGAACAGCTGCGCCGGATTGACGGTACCTCGGCCTCTTTCGTGCACGGCGGGCGCCGCCGCCAAATCAATGTCAATCTTGATCTGCAGCGGATGCGTGAATTCAACGTGGCGTTGACGGACATCCGCCGCGTGTTGGAAGGCACCAACGTAGATATGCCATCGGGTAAGTTGGTCAGCAGCAATCTCGAGGCAAAGGTACGAGCCGGTGCGTTTCTGCACGATGCCAAGGATGTCGGTGAATTGGTAGTGGCTGTGGATCGCCATCGGCCGGTTTATTTGAAACAGATCGCCCGCATCAGTGACGGGGCGGGCGAGTTCGAGCGCGTCCATCGGATTGGTTTCGGGCCCGCCTATATCGGAGCGCGGCCGAATGACTACGAGGTGCCGGCGGTCGCCATTGCAATCGCCAAACGATCCGGATCGAACGCGGTGGCGGTGGCGGAACGTGTGGTCGCGGAGTTGGAACGCGTGCGTCAGGATTTGGTGCCCGACGACGTCATCGTCAACGTGACGAGAAATGATGGCAAGCGGGCTAGGGACGCCGTGAACACCTTGATGGAGCACTTGGCGATTGCCGTCGCTACCATCATCTTGCTGTTGGTGGTGTTCCTGGGCTGGCGCGCTGCGGGGATCGTCACCGTAACGATTCCACTGATCCTGTTCATCACACTGGCAGTGGGATTTGTGGCGGGCCAGAGCATCAATCGAATAACCCTATTTGCGTTGATTCTCTCGCTTGGGCTGCTGGTGGATGACTCGATTGTGGTCATTGAGAATATCTACCGGCACTACGGAAAGAAAGGTGGGGAACGTCTGCAACGGGCGGTGCTTGCCGTCAATGAAATCGGCAAGCCCACAAATTTGGCGACGTTCACCGTGATTCTCGCATTTTTGCCGATGTTGTGGGTCACCGGCATGATGGGACCGTACATGGGGCCGATTCCGTTCAATGTGCCGGTGGCGATGATTACATCACTTCTCATTGCCTACACCGTAGCACCGTGGGCGGCGTACCGATGGCTCAAGGTCAAGGGTAACGGACACGGCCAAGAACACGGCCCCGGACTGCTTGAACGAGGCTATGCGGCGGTCATGAGGATGTTGCTCAAGCTCAGAATCGTGCGCGCGTTGTTTTTCCTTGTGATATTGGCGTTGATGGCTGTGGTGTTGGTGATGCCTGTTTATGACCTGGTGCGGTTCAAGATGCTTCCGAAAAACAACACCAACACTTTCAATATCACCGTCGATATGCCGGATGGCACGGCGTTGGAGGATACTGACCGGGTGACGCGCTTGGTCGGAGATGTGCTGCGTGGACATCCGGATGTCGAGACCTACGAGACGACGGTGGGTGACTCCGGGATTATCGATTTTAACGGTATGCTGCGCGGGAGTGGTCTAAAACAGGGGGGGCACTTGGGCGAGGTGCGTGTGAATCTGCGCAACAAGCACGTACGCAAGCGTAGTTCAATCGATATCGCCTTGCAGCTGCGTCAGCCGATTGCCGAAGTAGCGAAAAAGAGCGGGGCAAGTATCAAACTGGTGGAGGATCCACCAGGTCCCCCGGTGCGTGCCACGATTCTTGCAGAGTTATACGGACCGGATTATGCGCAGCTGCGTCAGATTGCCGCGCAGCTGCGTAAAGACGTATTTATGAAAACCTACGACGTCGTCGATATTGATGACTCGGTCGGTGATGACGTGCGTGAGTTCAAGATTGTCGTAAACCGGGAAAAGGCAGCCCTTGCCGGCATCCCGCCCATTGACATCGCGCAGACATTGAGAACGTTTCTCGACGGCTATGATGTCGGCACGGTGCATATGGAATTTGAAAAGGAGCCGGTGCCGATCCGGTTCCAGATCCCGACTTCGGATCGACGGCAACCCAAAGACTTGAATCAGATATTTTTCCTCACGCCCCAGGGACGTCAGGTGCCTCTTAATCGAATTGCTGATGTGGTCGAGATCACTGCGCCGAAATCAATACAACACAAGGATCAAAGGCCGGTGGTATATGTGACCGGCGAACTCGGTGCAACCAGTCAGGTGTACGCGGTGTTAGATATGTGGAATCATCTGCGCAACAACCCGTTGCCGGGTAATATCAAGCTAACTCAGTATTTTCTGGGTGATCCGGATGCGTCACATTGGAGTCTGCGGTGGGACGGTGAGATGCGTTTGACATTAGATGTATTTCGGGATCTCGGCGCGGCGTTCGGTGTCGCAATCTTGTTGATCTACTTGATATTGGTGGGCTATTACCGGTCGTTCGTTATTCCTCTGGTGGTGATGGGAGCGATTCCTTTAACCATCGTTGGCGTGTTTCCTGGGCATGCGGTGATGGGACAATACTTCACGGCCACGTCGATGATTGGAGTCATTGCTCTTGCCGGGATCGTAGTGCGTAACTCTCTATTGCTCATCGACTTCATACTCGAGTACCGTAAACAGGGTCACCCGTTGGACGAGGCGGTGCTGCAAGCGGGAATCACCCGCCTAAGACCGATCACCTTAACGGCGCTGGCCATCATTCTCGGCACCCTGGTGATGATTTTGGATCCGGTGTTTGGCGGGCTGGCGATCTCCCTGATTTTCGGAACCTTTGCCTCCACGGTGCTTACGCTGTTCGTGATTCCACTCCTGTATTTCAGTGTGCAAAGTTCTCCTGTGGTCCGCGATCCCCCAGCACCGGGCTCCAACAACCGTGCATCGGTTGCGTCATAACGGTGTAATATTATTGGTGTCGGGCTGGCTCGCGGCCTGCACTCATGGCCCGCCGGCGCCCCCCTACAGCCAGATACAAGACACACTCGCGGTTCTCGAACGAGACTATCCAGCGGTTGCCCGGCGGCTGGAGTATGGCAAGAGTGTGAACGGTCGGGAGCTTGTCGCTGTGCGCATTGCAAGCTTGCCGGTGCGCGAGTCCGCAAAGTCGGTGCTAATTCTCGGCGCCATTCATGGTGATGAATATATGAATATCGTGGATCGGTTGGGAGGATGGTTACTGAGCGTGTCCGACGCCGCTTGGTTGCGCGGATTTCTTGCCCGTGGACACCGCATCTATATTGTTCCCATCGCGAATCCGGACGGTTATGAAAACTGGCGTAAGCGTCGATTTATGCCGCGTCGCAACAATGCGAACCGGGTGGATTTAAACCGCGATTTTGACGTAATTTCCGCCGGCGATAAGAGATTGACCCAGCCGGAAACCCGGGGCTTGATCGACCTCTTGGAGCGAGAAGCGGCCAACGTTCGTCTGGTGATGAATTATCATTGTTGCGCGGGGGCACTGGCTTATCCGGGCGGGCACTACAAATTTTATATGCCGGATGAAGACAGACAACGTCACGTTGAAATTGCGCGCGAGCTGCACGGCATTTTGTGGGGTGATATTGAGATCGGCGATTGGAAGTCGGTTGTGGACTACACGGGATTCGGTATTGCCATCGATTACTTCTATCAACGCTATCGTGCCATGTCTTTTCTCTATGAAGGGATAAGTTACGAAGACCGGCTTTTCCCGCATCACGCCAAGGCGTGGCAGTATCTGTTGAGCCGGGTTATGGACGCTGATTAATGGCCACCGAACCCATACTCCGGGTTTCGTTTTATCTGTTGCTTACGGTCGTTGGCCTGAGCCTATTGACAACGTCCTGTGCGCCAAGGTCCACACCGATACATCCGCATCCCCGATATGGTTGGATCGTCGACCACGGTACCGACCCTTATGATCAAGGCATCCGCATCGTGATGCCGGCGGACGCCCCGTCGATTCAGTACCGGTTCCGGCCGCTGCCGGTGACTGATGAACAGGGTAATTTTTTGGGAATCCACGAGGGTGTCGATATCAGTGGTGAGATCGGTGACGCGATATTGGCTCCGGCGCCGGGTGTAATCGTAATGTCCCAGTACTCCTGGTTGTGGGGAAACACGGTGCGAATCGACCATGGTCGTGACGATCATGGACGCTATGTACAAACGATGTACCTTCACCTAACGGAGAGACGGGTCGAGGTGAACGAGCGTGTGCAGCGCGGACAACAGATCGGCACCATGGGTATCACCGGTGCGAGTGCCGGTAACCCTACGCACCTGCACTATGTTGTATACGCCGGGCCGACGGCCGAATTCTCTTCCCGGCATAAACCGGTCAACCCGCACTTGTATTGGGCCGACGGGATCGGGGAGATCACTTGTTATAACGATACACGCCGTATACCCGAGCAGCCATTGCGGTTTACCTACCCGGTGCCGTGTGTCGCGAAGTAACGTCCAGCTAGTTGCTCTCGAGGCCGGCGCAAACTACAGTTTCGTGCTCTTGCATTCATAGGTGGGGAACACCTTGGCGCGCCAACATTCGCCATCGATAAACACTGATCGATTTCCACCCCTGATCCTGGCATGGACGGTGTGGGGTCTGGGGGCCGTGCTATATCTCATCGGTTTCTTCCAGCGTGTCGCCCCGGCGGTGGTGGGCGACGAACTCTCCCGCACCTTCGACCTGAGCGCGGCCAGCCTCGGCAACTTGTCGGCGTTTTATTTCTACAGCTACGTCGCGATGCAGATTCCCACCGGATTGCTGGCTGACCGTTGGGGGCCACGCCGGCTGTTGAGTTTGGGCGCACTGGTGGCTGCCATCGGCACCGTGGTATTTGCCGTTGCCCCCAACGGCAGCATCGCCGGCATCGGTCGTCTGCTGGTCGGTGGTTCGGTCGCGGTGGCGTTCGTCGGCATGCTCAAACTGGCCAGTCACTGGTTGCCGCTGAAGCAATATGCGATGGCCAGCGGGCTGGCGCTGTTCGCCGGTATTTGCGGCGCGGTGTTCGCCGGCGTGCCGCTGCAAATGAGTGTCGCCGCCATCGGCTGGCGCCAGGTGATGGTGGTGATGGCCCTCATTACCGCGCTGTTGGCGGTTTGTATCTGGTGGCTGGTGCGCGATGACCCGGTCGAGCGTGGCTACCTGTCGCATGCACCGGAACACGGTGAAAGCAGTGTCCTGTTGGGGGTGTGGGCGGGTCTGCGCAAGGTCATGGCCTATCGCAACACCTGGTTGCTGGCGCTGGTGCCGGGCGGGGTGGTGGGCTGCCTGCTGACCTTCGCCGGTCTTTGGGGGGTGCCGTTCCTGACCTCGCAGTATGGTTTGACACCGGTTGGCGCGGCCGCCGTGACCTCGACGCTGATGGTGGCCTGGGCCCTGGGTGGGCCGGTGTTCGGAGCCTTCTCGGATCGCGTCGGGGCGCGGAAATTGCCCTACGTCGTGGGCGTTTGGGTGGTGCTGATCGGCTGGCTGGTGGTGGTTTACGTGCCGGACCTTCCGGTGTGGCTGCTGGTGGCGGTGTTGGTGGTGATCGGATTTTTCTCCGGTTGCATGATCGTGGGCTTTGCGTTTGCCAAGGAATCGGTGCCGATCTCGCTCGCGGGGACGGTCTCCGGTGTGGTCAACAGCGGTGTGATGAGCGGACCGATGCTGCTGCAGCCGGGGGTGGGTTGGATGCTCGATCGCATGTGGCAAGGACAAGAGCAGGCCGGCGTGCGCGTTTACGATTTGCCGGCCTATCAGGCCGGCTTCAATTTGATGTTGGCGTGGGCCGCGCTGGCGGCGCTGTTGATCCTGTTTAGTCGCGACACCCATTGCAACCAGACACAGTAACAGCCGGTCCCGTAGTTTGCACCCAGGCCCCCAACACCATACAAGCGCCAGCGAGGAATCTTACCGTGTTGGAGGTTGATAACGACACTAACCGGGTAAGATCCTTTGGCTTACGCCTCAGGATGACAAGAAAGCAAAGAGGATGACAAGAAACAATAGCGACTTGGGATGATTGTCAGTCACTCCAGGCGCGGTGTTCAGCCCTCCGACCCGGCGACTACGCGCAGGACAAGTCCCTTCGCCATCATCCAGGGTCCTTGGCGCAAACTAGGGGCTTGTTGGTCTTGCTCTTACTCAGCCAACTCGCGGACCTTATCGGCCACCGCGTCGGCGAAGTCGCGGGTGCCGGTATTGCCGCCAAGATCAGGCGTCCGGAGCGTCGGCTGGGTGAGCACCGCATCCAAGGCCCGATCGATAATCGTACCCGCGTGAGCCAATCGAGGATCCTGGTGCCGTGTGGCAAGCCAACCCAGGAGCATGGCCGTGGAACCGATCAGCGAGCTTGGATTCGCCACATCTTTGCCGGCGATATCTGGTGCCGCGCCATGTTGGGCCTGCGCCATGGCGTGTGTTGCGCCCAAGTTTAGCGATGCCCCCAGTCCCAGGCCGCCCGCTAATTCGCATGCCTCGTCGGACAAGATGTCGCCGAACATATTCGTCGTTAGCACCACGTCAAAGGGTCGCGGATCGCGGATCAACAGGGCGGTCATAGCATCGATCAAGCGTTCTTCGTGCGCGACGTCTACATACTCTGCGGCCACTTCTCTAACGCAGCGTAAGAACAATCCATCGGAAACGCGCAGCACGTTGGCCTTGTGCACGGTGGTGACCTTGTGCCGCCGTTGGCGCGCGAGTTCAAACGCCTGCCGGGCGATACGATAGGAACCGTGCGCGCTGATCTTGCGCAGCGCAATTGCCAGATCCGGCGTGGGCATAAATTCCCCCGTTCCCTCGTGCATCGAACGATCGGCGTAAAAGCCTTCGGTATTCTCGCGCACGATCACCAGATCGAATGACGATGTGATCGGCGACGCAATATTGCTCCGGGTTCGGGCGGGGCGAATGTTGGCAAACAAATCCAGCCGTTTGCGCAACTCGCCCGAAGGGTTGACACCGCCTTGCGCGCGGGGTGGATAGTCATTATGGGACACCGGACCGAGAATAATCCCATCGGCTTGCGTGGCCTGTTCAATCACCGTGACTGGAAGGGTGGTGCCGTGAGATTTCAATGCCCGCAACCCGACCTCGGCCGGAACAAATGTCATCTGCAGGTCTAGGATGTCATTGACCGTCTCGAGTACGTGCAGCGCCGCGGGAGTGATCTCCGGCCCGATGCCGTCTCCTGCCAACACCAGCAGGCGCAACGGTGTATGCGTTGGATCGTCAGCCGTGGAAGGATTTGTCATTTTTTGATTGATGTTGTCGTGACCGCATCGCGAGCATCGGCGACAATGAAAGGATCAACAATACCCGAAATATGTGGTGGGCGGCCACGAAGATGGGATCGATGTGAAGCAGTACGGCTATCAATGACATTTCGGCGATACCACCAGGGACAAATGCCAGCAGCACGGCCGCGAATTCAAATCCCATCGCTTGGCTCGATGTCCAAGCGAACAATCCCGCCCATCCCAGTAACAACAACGTGAGAATCGAGGACAAACTCAAAATCCGCAGCAGATCGGTGGCGCGGGTATTGGCAAATTGGGCGCCAACATAGGCGCCCACCACCAATTGAATAATGTCCAGTAGCCAGTTTGGGGGCTTCGCTGTCGTCAACGACAACAGGTGCACCACAACACTCAAAATGAGTGGCCCCAACAGAAACGGATTGGGCAACCGCACCAGGCGCGCGGCGAACGCGCCCAACCCCGCGCAGCCCAACAGCAGCACCGCGTCCAGTGGTGGCATCGCGGCCCAGGGACTGAAGCCCGGCCGGGCGCTTGCGATATCGATGCCGGCGACGAGTCTCATGGCTGGCGGTAACAAAAGCAAAATCAACGCCAGACGGGAGGCGTGCGCAAGGGCGATGCGGCGCGGGTCTCCACCCAATGCGCTCCCAGTGAAAATCATCTCGGTGAGCCCGCCGGGGATCCCTGCATAGGTCGCCGACACCACGTCGAACCCCATGACCTTGCGGCAGTATACGATCGCCAACGGCGACGCGGTAACCACGAACAGGGCCATTGCCGCCAGGGTTAGCCACCAATCCTGGGCCCGGCCGACGAGGTCTGGGGTCAACGCGCTACCGATGGTCACTCCCAAAATTGTAAGCGCCGGATTGCGAACGTAGGCGCTCAAACCCAGCCTCAGCCCGGAGAAACTGCCGATCATATTGAACACCAGTGCGCCCAACAGCCACGGCAGCGGCAGATGCAAGGTGGCAAACAGGGCGCCACCCGCGACGCCTAAGGCGAGGGTTTGTAGTGTTGGTCGAACACCGTGATCCATGGACCGCCTTATTTTTCCTATGTTATCAACAGCGTTGTATGAAATTATTGTGGCCAGCCGGGCTGCCATCAAACTTCTGTGGATTTGCCCCCCACGGCGGACGCAATCCATTGCCTCACAAATCGTGTTGATGGATTTCGCGGTTGCGACTACTGCGTATATCCCGCGCCCAACGTTGAGACCACGATTATGGTGCGGTGCACCATAACTTTGCAAATGAATGCTCGTTATAAATAAAATCCCGGCACGCTTACTTGGCGGTTAAACTACGGCATTATTCACAGTTCATTGTGGATAATGCCCACGGACTTTAATAAAAGGGCTGCAAGGCGGAACGAGTGTCCATCCCCGCGTGCCCTCAATTTCTGTGAACCAGCTTGGAGGAGAAAATCAGTGACTAATAGTAAACCCGTAACGCGACGCACGTTGATGGTAACGTTCGCCGCAGTGTCCGCGAGCGCCGCGTTAATCAGTTTGGCGGCGGCTCCCAATACGAGCGTTGCCGCTGATTTCAGCGGCAAGACCATTGAATGGATTATTCCGTTTAAAGAGGGCGGGGGCTCGGACAAATGGTCTCGGTTCTACGCGCCGCTTCTTTCTGAGGCGTTGCCGGGCAAGCCGACGGTGGTCGTTAAGAATATGCCGGGCGCCGGGTCCACCAAGGGCGCGAACTACTTCGCCTCGCGTGTGAAGCCCGACGGGCTCACCATTTTCGGATCCTCCGGTTCCACCCAGTTTCCGTTTCTGTTGGGCGATCCGCGTGTGAAGTACAACTACGCGGACTGGAATGTTGTGTTGGCCACCGCCACCGGCGGTGTCGTCTACCTGCCACCGGACTTGGGCGCCAAGTGGAAACAAGATCCCAAGTCGATTTTTGATACCAATTTTATCTACGGTTCACAGGGCGCGACGCGTCTCGATTTGGTGCCATTGCTGGCCTTTGAGATGCTCGGCTTGAAGGTCGACCCGGTATTCGGCATCAAGGGCCGCGGCGCGGGACGGTTGATGTTCGAACGTGGCGAAGCCAATATCGACTACCAGACCTCATCGGCGTTTCTATCCAAGGTCATGCCGTTGGTGCAAGAAGGCAAGGCGGTTCCGATTATGACGTGGGGCGCGCTGGACGATAACGGCGATATCATCCGTGATCCGACCTTCCCGGACCTGCCGACGTTCAAAGAGGTGTACACGCAAGTCAAAGGCCAGGCGCCCTCCGGGGAGGCGTGGGAGGCCTGGAAAGCCTTCTTCATCGCCGGCTTTCCCGCGCAGAAGATGGTGTTCCTACCCAAGGGCACGTCGCAGGACATCATCGATATCTATAGCAACGCCTTCCAAAAAGTCATCAACCGGTCGGACTTTCCGCAGATTTCAAAAAAGCGTCTCGGCGTCTATCCGCAGGCCACCGGGGCCAAGGCCGCCGCGTTCAAGAAACGAGGC